>JAGAMO010000009.1 GCA_017624675.1 Clostridia bacterium
AGCTTGTCATTCACTAAAGCGAATGACAACTTGCAGAGAGCCGAAAAGCTTTAATCTTGTCCAAGTTTTGATTAGGCGCAGGTGCAACTTGCTCTCGAAAAGCAAATCATACACTCTCAAAGAGACAGTCATAAATCATCCCGAAGCGAAAGTTCTGTTCTGGTATTCTGCTGTAAAATAAGGTTAGTACTTGGCTTAATCTATTTTGCTTTCATCGCAAGATTAATAGATTTTCCGTGCGTGTTCTCTTGTAATTCAAGAGTGCAAACAACCTTGTATTGTTTGCTGACGCTACGCCGAGTGCAAGGCATTTCAGCCCTACCGAGACTAAACAACTCGTTCGGCGAGGATTTTCATTACCGATTAAATCCCGTAACATTCGTGCGCATTTCCCATAAGAGACGGAGATTTCCCTTAAAGGACGGTAGCACCACCGCTTGAGCAGTTTTATTTACCGACGGAACTCTCAAACGTCGTGGATTCCATAATTTTCGTCAATAACATATGCTGGAACCTCGACCTATTTTATGCACCTATTTTCGTTAATAAACTGCCATAAGTGAAGGCAAAAGGATGCTCTTGGTTTCGTACTTCCAGTTCCTTTTGTTATACGAATAGAGCATTAGCTGACGAAGTCAATCCCGACTTCAAGGGCTTTTCTGCTAATGATTCACAGTCCGTCGCAGAACTCGGACTGTAGCTCTCGGCACCAAACCTTTGATGCAAATAACTTCCCTTGTGTCAATCACAAAAATTTAAAACACTCCTTCATAACTCCGTCATACGCCAATTTTCGAACGTAACGACGGGAATATATTTGAACCTCATCTAGAGGAAACAAAAACACCATAAAACAAAGAAAGACACCTATCACGAAAGATAAGTGTCTTTGTTTGCTTTATCGTAAGCTTTACGAAAGAGCATACCAATACACTTAACCTTCTTGGTTTAATGTATTATTTGAATGTCTCCTTCATTATTTTAAAGCTCATGTTTATTATACAGTATAGAATTTACTTTGTCAAATTGCTTAGGGACCTCTTATTTACGATTACAAGCGATTAGAAGCGATTACAAGCGGAAAAGTGGTCGTTTTAATATCAGTTTTGGTCTTTTTATATACATTTTGATACCTTTTTTGGTCGTTGTAAACATTTTGTGAACTTTATATTCTAATACCTTTTTAATTTAGCTTAATATAAACCACCTGCTTTGGTGTAGGCGGCGCGGAGATTATGGAACAAGAAAAAAAGAAGTTAGATAAACGCGAAGCATTAAATCACGAAATCTAACTTCTATTTTTGTATACTATTGTTTTGTTTATGTATTATCTTTTTCTTTCACGTGCTTCTTCAAGAATGTCGAGGAAAAATAAATGCTTCATTTTAGTTTCGTTTGTTGCAGAACTAAAAACAGCTTTAACAATTTGAATTATACTACTAAACCCTTCAACGTTTTCGATCGTAACGCTTTCGCATCTTGTCAACATTGAAATTATAAAACATATTTCCATATAATTTGACTTGTCAACAATGTTATAGCATTTTTCAAAACGTTCCCTAGGGTTTTCTATCTCCTCATAAGCAATACAAAGTTCGTTATACATTGCACTACTTTCTCTTATCGGATTTTTCATTTTGAGTTCCTTTCAACTTCCTATAAATTAATAATCTAATAAATCAATCTTCAAAAAATGCGACGGATTATACCATACCGTTGCCATACCGTGATACGATGTTAAAACCTATTTGTCAAATTGCGTCAGACAGCGAAAAATGGCCTTTATAGTATGTTTTTTTGTTCTTTTTACACCTTTTTGATACCTTTTTACTCTTTGTAAACATTTTGTAAACTTTATAATAAAAAAGTATAAATCACAAACAACATAGAATATTTGCTCATACAATACACTTTTTTGAGTGAATATAGAGAAAAACACAGCCCTTTCTGATCAAAGAACTTACTATGAATTATATTGGAGCAAATTAGGACAGATGCCTATTCTATCCATAACAACTAATAAAAATATAAAGATTACTAAACCATTTACTATTAATATAAGATAGATAACAATATTATTCAATACATCTTGATCAAAAATGCATTCAAGGATAAAATAGGCTATGATTGTTATATCATAGCCTATTTTAAATTTGTGTTGTGCTCAAGGATTGCAATATTTTTACCTTTATGGTAGCTTCTTAGCTTTTATAGTAATTATTAAATTTTGACTGAAACCAAGTCATTTATAACTAATTTTGTTAAAATAACATTAACTAATTCTTTAGACTTACCTATTTTAATAGAATTTTTTGAACTTATTAATAAAACTATTTTGCTATAACTAAAATCCTGATAAATCATATCGAGTATTTCAAAATACAATTGTTGCAGATATTTATTTTTAAACAAATCAAAATTTTTATCATACCATGATTTGTACTTTGAAAGGTCATTGGTTACTCTTAAATTAAAGTCACAATTTTCACCCGAAAGCACTAACGCTTGATACAATTTAAATGTTTCGCTATTTTTAGTGAATTTAATATCAAATTCTGAATTATAATATATTCTATTGATGTGATAAGATAATTTTATCTTCCATTGCGGCCATATTTGAACAATCGAATCATTGATAAAATTCACCTTTCCAATGATATCTTTTTTATTAATATGTTCTAATCTAAATGCGTTATCCCCTTTACAATAGTATTCATCTTTTTGTGATTTTAATATCCTATGTACCAAAATACCTTCATCATTGAAATTATAAACCACTATTTCACCGACATTATATTTATCTTGACTAATAACTGATATTATATCCCCTTTTTTCAGTGTTGGATGCATACTTATTCCATCAACTTTTATATTGACAGAACCATTATTGTCGATATTCTTTTTTAATATTTTAAAGGTATTAGCTAAATACATAGGAAATCCTCATTGTAGAGACATAATAAGTTAATTATACTTCTATAACTATTTGCCTATCTTTTAACTCTGTAATAAAATCATTAAATTCAGAAAAGTTAACATTACTAAATATCTTACATATTTCTTCATTTAGTAATTCTTCATCTATTGGCTTTTCTAGTAAACCGAGTATGATTTTTCCTATATCATCAAAATTATGTATCACTGTCATGTCCTCATCAAAAACAGTAATTGTATCATTTTCATTAACGATGAACTCGAACGTAGGATTTTTAACGATTTTTTTCACAAATTAACCTCCCTATAATTTATAAAATCTTTTTTATGCTTTTTCGAACCTAAATACTCCCCCAAAATTATAATAGGAGTGTATAAAAAGATATATGCAGCAAGCATAAATGTCCACCTATAATTTTCTAAAATAGCTTTTGCATTTATCGTGCCTTGATGAAAAACATTTAAAATAAATCTACTTAAAAATACAGTTGGACCTGAGAAATAAATTGCATGGCCAAAAATAAATACTATTATAATTTGTGTAACTAATACCATTAATTGTATTAATAATAACTCTATAAAATTTATTTTTTTTGAACGATATCCTTCCCTATAACTAAGAAGGAACAACGTAATTATTGTGGCACACATGCCAGAAATAAAATTTGATAATGATGAATTATGATCTATAATTAATGCAATTGGAAATGACATTAGCACACTTACTATAGCACCTATTCCAATTGAAGAGAAAAATATAACGAAACATGACTCATAAGTTTTTAAATACTTCCTCTTTTTGTCGGAAAATTTATTTCTTTGCTTGCTCATCTGGTGTTTTACCTACAATAATGAAAAAGTCTCCACAACTCCAATATAGTGCAGTATGATTACATGCAGCAGCGCAGGCACAAGAGCCTGATGCACAAGAACAACTTATGCATTCAGTTGAACTACAAGAGACGCACGCCATTCCACCACTTCTTGCCATAGCTTTAACATATTCGGATATTTCCTCAAATGTTGCGGACTTTACCACGGGTTTTTTCCATTCAATTACCATTTTCTTCATAATTACTTCTCCTTTTTGTTTTTTTGTAAGATTAAATATAGCAATGAAAATATTTCATCGTTATCTAAAGAAACTTTATGTTTATTTATCCAATCATCGATACTTAATAAAAATTCTCCACATTCTTTTGATGACTCCAAATAAAATAATGCTTTAATATAATCTTTGCTTTTACATTTATGTTCCCCTAAATAATAAAACGAGTGATACAGTTTATCTATTTCATTTTCGTATTTTGTGTGCTTATTGTTATGTTCTATATACCACTCGCAATTATTGTCTTTAATAAATGGTTCACCATATTTTGCATATATATCAGCCGGACATCCCCTGCAAAATTTTTGAAAAATACAAGAACTACATTTACCCATATTTTCAAAATCTCTCAATTTTTTCAAAAAAGGAGATTTCAACAAAATATCCGCGAAATTATTCTCAAATAAATTTCCAACTTTCACAGGCATACGTCTACACGCTAAAACATCACCTCGGTTCACAATAGTTAAATGTTTAAACCCAGCACCACACCCATCGCATGTCTCATATGGTACATATTTCAATACAGAATCATTAACTCGATTGTGATTTTTGTACGCCCACATAGTTGTAGGTTTTTCCGCTAGTTTTACAAGTGAGTTTTTGTTTATTAACTGTTTTTTTATACAGAAAAATTCATTATATAATTCTTCCTTATTTAAAGTGAACTTTAGATGATTTTGTTTTGCGTTACCTGTTGAAATAACGAAATCAAAAGCAAATAGTAGTTCTATATTCAATGTATCTAAAAATTTAATAACATTTAACAAATCAGATGCATTATAATCAGAAACTGTAAACATTATTCCAATTGGGATTTTATATTCATGTAGTTTTTTTATTCCTTCAACTGTACGATTAAAACTACCATCACTTCTAATATAATCGTGTTTTTCAAGCATTCCATCGATACTTAACTGATATCTAAAAATTGACAAATCCGCCATCTTTTCTAGATTTTCTACGGTTAAGTTTTCGGGATTGCCTAACAACATAATTTTTTTATTTCGTTTTTTTAAATCGCATGCGATTTTGTACCAGTCTTTATTTAATAATGGATCCCCTCCCGTAAGGGCAACCATAGAAACATTAAAATCATTCTCTTTTTCAAAATCAGCAATATTATTAATACACTCAAGATACTCTTCGTACGTTAAGTCGTATGCTTGTTCATCCATATAACAATGTTTGCATCTATTTTGACATTTTTGAGTAATATGCCACTGTAGTGAAAATTTAATCATGTTTTACTCCTTTTCTATTTAATCGCATATAATAGTTTTTAAACATCAAAGCTTTACGATAATTACATTGGTCATCAAGACCAAATTCATCTCCTAAATACGTAGCCCTACCTATACAGCCTTGCTGACATTTAAAATTTATTACACAATCTTTACATTCTGATAATTTTAATTTTTCTTTTCGCTCTAGAATTTTTTTAGTCAAAATATCAATAGTGGTAGAATTTAAAATTTCCGAAAATTCATTATTAAATATGTTGCCTGCAACATATTTTCCATCTAAGCAAGTACATATATCCACATCTCCATTTGTATGAACTGTGGCACCGAATATGTGTTCATATGATTCAAATGGGCAAGTTAATACACTTTGGGGAGGAGTGATATCCCGATTGGTTTTTCTTGAATATTTTTTTATTTCTTCATTAACATACATTTGTTGTGCTAACGACATCTTAAGCTTGTCCCAATTTTCGTTAGCTCTACCTACTTTACAAACATATGAATAAGAAATATCAGTATTAAAATGATCTGACAGTTCAGCAACTTTCACGCAATCTTTATAATTAATTTTACTAACCGTCATCCTTATAATTTTTCTTTCACGTTTTACATCTTTTAAATATTCCAACATCCTATAAATATTATCGAATGTATCTCGGCCATGCTGTTGTTCGTGAATTTCTTTTGTCGCTCCATCAAGACTGATTTGTATTTGAATATTTTCATATTTTTTTATTTTATCAATATAATATCTGTTAAGAAACGAACCATTTGTTGTTATAATAAAGGGAACATCTGAATACTTAACACCGATTATATCAATTATTTCGTCTATATTTGGATGCATAAAAGGTTCTCCGCCAGAAATAACCACATAGTCAGCTTTGTATTTAATAAATTCATCAATAATATATAATATTTTGTTTAAATCAATATGTATTGGATTTTTGTTTTCTCCTATATAACAATGTAAACAGTTAAGATTGCAAAAATCAGTGATTTCAATGCCACCAGATGCAATTTTTGTTCTGCTCATGTTCGGTCACCTTCCTCTAAAATTAACTTTTCAACAAAACCCAAATCAGAATACTCCAAAATATAACACGGGTATTTTGATAATTTATTTATACTTAAAATATCGCTAGTAACATTTTTACTGAACATCAAAGATTTAAGCAAATAAATTGATTTTTCCACATTAGGTACTTTTGAAATTTTATTTATTTCATTATTTCTTTTCAAAAAATAAATAGAACGTATGGGAATACTTTCAACACATATATTGTTTGGTTGATAAATAAATCTTTTGGTAAATCCATCATCAAGGTTATAAGTTTTAATTTTAAAGTTATATGTATTATTTAATAAAAACAAACTTTTTAATCGTAAATGAATTGGCTTGTTTATAGGAATAATACTTAAACTTTCTTTGTCAATAATAGTAAAATCATCAGTTATATATCCGAATTTTCGCTCACATAAATAACTTGTTAATGTTGTTTTTCCACCAGTAGAAGGTGCTAAAAAAACATACGCTTCATTATGGTATTCTATAGAAGCACCGTGTAAAACAAAAGCATTTGAGTCACAAACAGTAATTTCTCTTAATAAATCTGAAAAATCTTTTATAAATGAATTCGTTATGATAGTTTCGTTATTGTATGTGATTTCATATTTATCATTATTTATCTCGGAAATTTCTATAGTCATCTTGGGTATAGCATTATTAGGTTTAAAGTAGCGCCCATAATATAATGCAAGCCATTTGGCCACTTTAATACTTTCAGTGATTATTCTTATAGGCTGCATTGCAGGTCTGTCTATACAATAATCAAGCATACTACCCCTTCTTTCATCGCTTGCGCTTTTATTGAAAATAACCAGAAGCCTGTCTTTTATACATTTTAGAGTAAGCACCATCGCTTTCTATCAATTCTTGATGTGTCCCCGATTCAATTATTGTTCCCTCATTAATTACCAAAATCCTGTCAACATTTTTAATCGATGATAACCTATGAGCAATTATTATTGCCGTATTAGACCCAATGATATCAAATAATTTTTTATTGAACTCATATTCTGCGTTAGGATCTAATGAAGAAGAAACCTCATCTAATACAAATAGGCCGAAGTCTTTAGTAGCAATCCTCGAGAGCGCTAACAACTGCTTTTCTCCTCCTGATAATAGGATACCTTTTTCATCAAATTGTTTTGACACCTGTGATAATATTGACGCACCGTTTTTATTGAAAATGTTTTGAAACTTGAATTCTTCAATAATATTATCAAGTTGACTCTCAGTTAGTTCTTCATTATACAAACATATGTTATCTAAGAATGATAATGCATAAATATTCGGAAATTGAGACGTTAATCCTATTTCATTTCTAAGACTTTTTATTGGCCACTTTTTTAAATTAATATTATTAAATAATATATCACCTTTATCCGGGTCATATAATCTTAATAACAATTTTAAAACAGTGCTTTTACCAACACCATTTTCGCCAACAATAGCAATTTTTTCTCCCTTTTTTACCTTGAATGTAATGTTTTTTAAAGTAAAATTTGAATTAGGATAAGTAAAAGAAACATTTTTAAACTCCACGCTATAGGGTTTATGAGTTAATAATAAACTATTGTTAAGTTGTTCATTACTATTTTCACACTCTATTCTTGATTTGAAATTTATAAAAATCTTTATTTTATCATAGTATAAAGATAGATCATAAATTTGGTTGTAACAGCCGAAAAAACGTTTCAAATTTGCGTACAAGGAGTTGGTTGCGGCTAGCATACCAGCAAAGGAGCCAACTGAAATTTTCCCATGAATAACTTGCCAAGACAAAAATACCATAATAAAAACATTTAACAAGACCGTAATTAAACTATTTAGAGAGTTTAAAAAAAGTAGTTTCGGATTGTACTTTTTTATCGTTTTAATTTTTTCAGCATCGGCAGTCTCATACATTTTAAACATATACTTGCTAATATTATTTGAAAATACATCAACAATGTTAGACCGATTTTGGAAAACTCCTTTAGAATAATTAATTTTTCTATCAAAGATTATATTTTCTTCTTTTTTTACAATGTTGATTTTATTAATCTTAGTTGTAATCATGACAGACAATATTAAAATCACTATTGTTACTAATAAAATCAAGATCCCGGTTGAGGAAATATATGTAATTAAAGCCGAAATTGTCAAAAGAACACTACAAACCTCTGTAAGAACATGTTTTGCAGATTCGACTTTTGAAACGTATTCTCGTGAAGCCCATGAGTAAGCCTCATAAAAATTAGGGTCATCAAAGTTCTTGTAATCTATGCGCAGAACTTTTTTCATTATATCTTTATTAAGTTTTTCAGAAATTAATAAAAATTTCTTCTCCCCGTATAATTTGCCCCACAAATCACTTGTAAAACTTGTTAAGAAAAAAACAGATTGAAACGCCAAAACAATTATAAAAATTTTAATGAAGTCTACATTAGAATATAATGAATCTATAACATATTGTTGTAACGTTACTGATATATATGTATTTATAGGAGTAATACATGAAATCAATATCAAACTGCTAAATAAATAAAATTTATTTTTTGCAAAATACGGTTTCAACAAATAAATAAAATTTCTAAATGAATTAATCATATTTCCTCTTTAATTTTTGATTTCTATTTTTATAAAATGAGTTGGGTCAAACCACTGGCATTCTAATTCAGTATGCATTAACGAAGATACCCTTCGTTCACAATCTTTTTTACAATTAGAAATTATTACACCTAAATAGAAAAATTTGTTAATTTTTTTATTACAAAAAAATTCATTTTTAAGAGTAATGCGTAAATCATAGCCATAAGAGGTTGTTTCACATGAAGCTTCGATAAATCGATCTTCTATTATTTCATTTAAAATACAGTCATACGCATATACCGTATACATATCTCCGAGCAATTTTGGAAATAAAAAAATACTACTATAAGAATATTTGTATGTATTACAAAACAATAGATGAACCCCGTCACTCTGCAAGGTATCAAAATCATTTAAACCAGAAAAAGATACGTCTTCATCACATATTTTAAATAACAAATTTAAATCATTATCATCTTTTGTTATTTCAAATTCAGCAGATAAACAATCATTATTATCTTTAAATACATAATTATTTATATTTTGTATTATGTTGCTATTTTCTTGACTCCAGTTTTCATCAATATAATTTCTTATTGAAACATCACTGCATGCAAAATCATACTGATGGAACAATTTGTTTAACTTTGTATTTTTCTCGTATTCATGATACTTATTAGCCAATAATTTAATAGCACAGACAGGCGGAATGATTTTAGGAAAATACCGTATAATTTCTGCAAGGAAAAATTTGAAATAAACGTTAAAATTTTGTGAAGAAATCTCATCATAAAATTCTAACCAATCTATAAATTCTTTATATTTATTAACCAATAACACAATTTCATAAATCCTATAAACTAAGGTTTTACTTCGCGGCAGACCTCCATTTTTAATAATACTGTAATGGCTTACCGACATATAACTATGCATATATAAATGGTAAAACAAATGAATTAGTGTAGCTGTAATCGTCATTCCATAAATTTTATTGCCTTTTATACAGTATTCTTTTAAATTACTTCTCAAATAATCTTCATTTATGCACATGAGAGGATTAAGTATGTTTTGGTGTATTTCCACGCTACACTTTTTATTCTTGAATACATAATGATGGCTTACATCCGTGTTTGAAATAATAAAACCACATTGTTGCATATATTTTATTGCCAAATTCAAATGGTCTGGATACACAAAAATATCTATATCTGAGGAAATTCTATAAGTTGGGTCATCATATAATAAATACGATAACATACAACCTTTTAGGACAATATATTTTATGCTTAATTCATTAAACGCTAAACAAATTTTTTTTAACATAGAATAATTATAATTTTTCAAGAAGTTACAACTATTTTGGATTTTCAAGTTGTCAACTATTTCCTTGTCTTTTATATGTTGTTGATTTAACTTGTAAATATTGGGTATTATCATATTATTTCTTTTTTCTATAATATCTTTAAGAGCCTTTTTTTTATCATCAAACATATTTATCTCCTCGGTTATACGGCAATTATATCAACACTAAATTATATAATACAATTAAAGTATACATTTAGAAATTTATGTAAAACAACATGCAAACACAACAAATAAATATACATCTTAATTTATTTCTATTTTTAAAACTCTGCCAATATCGCTTGAAGATATTCCATCTCCACCAAGACTAACATAAAAATCATTATCTTTTTTTTCAAAGCTTAATGCACTGCAACTATTGTTAACTGAACACACTTTAACCAAGTCTTCTTCATTTAATTTGTAAATAGTAATATTAAATTCATTATTATTTTTAACCACTGTCAAAATATAAAGTATTTCATTACCTCCACTGTTGTCTATTAATAAATCGGTTACACAAGCATTATTGGGCACATTAATCTTACTAAATTCTATAAAATCACTGGTTTTATACAAATTTCCCAATGATAAATAACAACTACCTCGAAAAGAAGCATCAGCATTAAATAAAATTTGATTTTTCACAGATTTATTCATCTGCATACCAGAAGCTTTGAATGCTTGACAGAATTCAAATCTATCATTTTTTAATTCAAAGAATTCAATTGTTGTTTTACCGCTGGTATAAGACACTGCCAAGGCACAATATAATCTTCCGTTCAAATTAAACAAATCATAAATTCGTTTATACTCAACATTTTCTGTGTTTTGCAAAGCACAGATAACATCTGTCCCGTTTTTGTACAAAGGGATATTAGTATATTCGTTAGTTCCGGGTACAAACCTCACAACAGGATAGTCATCAGCTTCATAACTTACGCCGAAATATACAGCATCATCAAAATATTCCGCATCAAAAATGTGTAGTGCATTCTCAATTTCGGCGAAAGTTACCCATTCATTATTTTTCAAAATATAAGCTTCGGCATATGTAGGGCGACCTACCGGGTCAGCACCAATTGCAATATTTTCACCATTTAAATTTATAAAACGAATTACTGCTTCTTGCTTAACTTCCCCAGAATCTTCCCATTTTGAAGTATAGAAGTCGTATTTCCAAATAGATGTAGGACCCGTGTTACTATCGAAATCTCCGACTGCTGTATAAATAGCATCATCTATTAACGTAATATCCCAAACATTCCTTGCGTTTAACCTTAACGTTTCATTTCCAGCGGAACTTATTCCCAAGTCATGAATAACGACATTAGATCCCCAATTATTGCTGGATACTGCGTTGTTTGTTTTACCCTTATTATCACAACCAGACAATATCAAAGAAATAATAATTAAATATATAAATAAGCGAATTTTCATTATTACCTCCATTATGAATTGCAACTAACATTATGCTCACTTATCTTTGTTTGAACAGTGTAACTGCACAAATCAGTTTATCATATCGAGAAAACTTACCTCGATATTGCTTACATAATGATTTTTATGCAGTTGCTAGCTCAGAGATACCTATAACAGTCATTAGTCCAACAACACCTCTTTTGTTGAGCGTTGTATACTAGAGATTTCATTATTACTAATTTATAAGTAATCTCTATTTAAAAACATTTTTGGAATTTTAGATCTATTAATAACTGAATCTAACAAACAACACACTCTATACTTAATAATAAAAATAATTAAAATAGGATTCAAGCCTTTATGTCTATTCGTAGTTTCAAACGACCTTATCGTACAAAAAGAGCCATCAAACGATGGCTCTTTTTCGTCTTTATATATTATTTTGTCGTCAATTCATCAATTATGAAATCGATTATATTTAACACCTGTTGTTGCTGCCTTTTGGGTAATGCTTTAATTTTTTGATACAACTCATCAGCTGAATATTTTAAATTTTGCTCTGTTTTTAGCTCTAACAACATTTCAATAGGAATGTTCATTTCATTTGACAATTTAATCAGCGTTTCCCTTCCGGGCTTTCGGCTGCCCGTTTCAAGTGCAGAAATATAGAATTCGCTTACCCCTATTTTCTCAGCAAGTTGAAACTGCGTATACCTATTTTCTTTCCTATATTTCTTAATTATTTTACCAATCTGCGAAGTCATAGCACACACTCCTTACACGCTTATACAAATAGTATAAACTTGTACAAGAATTTTAACAGTTTCATTTGTAATAAACTTGATAAATTGTACAACTATGCATATAATATTTCAAGAAATGGAGTGGATGAAGCAGTGAATAATAATCTACTATATATACGTGAGATGGCCAATATACCAAAGAAAGTGATTTCAGATTTAATAAATGTCAGTGTATATACTTATACCGGATACGAACAGGGAAGGATGTTTATTCCAGAAGAAACCAAAATCATCATAAAAAATATATATGATATTAGCTTAAATGAATTATGTTGCTCAATTAATGATATATCAGAAACAACAAGAAACAAATTAATGCAGCTTGCACACCTGACTAATCAAGAGAAGAAAGAAAAATTAATATACAATCTTACGAAGCGGCGCAGTGAAAATTTAACATATCGACAGATAAACAAAATCAAAGCAACAATTCGCAATAATATAAATTTGAATACAGTAAAATGAATTTAAATTATTAATTGTTCTAAAATGCTATGCATACTGTTTGTAGTTTATATTCTATTTGAAATTTTATCATATATGTATTCTTGTGTTTAATGAACAAAAAGAGGCCCAGTTGAGCCTCTTTTTTGTCGTTATAATATGTTTTTTGAAGATTACTACTTTTTATAGCGATCCATTGATGCGGGAACCTTAGGCTGATGATAAAATGCAAAACAAGCCGAATTCGCAGAAACAGTTCCCAATATTAATGCCAAAGCGGATAAAGTTGTTCCGTATTTAAGCAAAAAACTTTTAAACTTTTTCATTTTCTACCCTCCTTTTTATGTATGCATATAACAATGATATGTTTGCTGATAGAACTCCTATACATAAGGCAAAGACACATCTGCTATTCAAATTATCGAAAATATACACTGTGCCAACATTAAAAAAAGAAAATATAATAATAAAAATTCTACTGAGCTTTTTATATCGCTTATATTCTTTGTTGGTAAAAGGTTTGTTTTCGTTATCTATCGGTGCTGAAATAAACGTTATAACGGGTAACAGTACCGCAAGGGTTAAAAAAATATAACTATATAAAAAAGACGGGATAAAACTCAATAATATCAAACAAGCAATCTGATTTAAAGCAAATATAATATGGCATCTTAAATATGTAGCCGCATGATAACCGCCGGCAAGTTTTCTAAAAACAAAAAAACCTACAAAGAAAAGCAACGATTCAACGAAAGCACTAAATGCTAATGAGATTACAAGCATCATAAAAACATAAACTGTTTCTGATATTAAAACTTCGTATCCAAAAGCGTAATTATCTCTTTCGCTTTTTGGAATTATTTGATGCTGAACAAAAAAGTCTGTTATACTATTTGCCAATTTTGTATACATATATTTTCACACCATATAGAAATTATAGACTATGTATTTTTTTACACTTGTTCAAGCTCTATGTCAATATATTATGCCTAAGTGTAGAGAAATAATCCCTATTCGTATGTGAGAATTTAATTTATGTTAAATATATAAAACAATTTGCAACAAATGCAAAGACCACTCCAAAATGAAGTGGCCTTTTAATATATGTAAAACTATTATTTAATGTTTAGTGTGCAACTAGTATCGATTTGAATTATGCTTCCTACACACGTGCTGCAAATAGCAATCTCTTGGTTATATGTATTTTCGAAAGAATTAGAAAATGTCAAATAATATTTTAGAGGTTTATCTTCTTTGAGTTCTTTTAATTCTATTACAATAATTGCTATACCTTTATCATCACAACGCAAATATTTCTTGTTGTTAACCCCAGTGGCAGAATGCAATATATTTGTATTTTCAATTTTTTCTCAGTTGCAATCCGCGATCCTTAAATTAGTCGCAACATATGGACCTATATTTTCAATTTCAAGTTTCACATGAGTCTTTTGAACGGTATTATATTTCCAAAATGTTTTGTTTCCGTTAAAGCCGTTTTCTATTATTTTACCTTCATATAAAACGTCAGAATTCTCATCATAAAAACATGCTTCTGTTTTATCAAAACCGAATAAAGCGTAGCGTTCTATAGCTAAACTTTTACGTTCTTTTTCGTTGGATTGTTTAATATGTATATTGTTTTGGTATATTGCAACGACACTCACTAAGGTAGTTCCAAGAAAAGATAAATATGTGCCATAAAAAGACAACATTTCAGGAGCATCCCATAGAGTTATGTATCCTTGATTCGATTTATAGCACTCGTTTATTATAATTGGTATCGCAATTAACCTGTTTTAAATTATTGATTAATATGGTGGTTTTGAAATTCTTTTCATCACAATCAAAGAAAACATCACCGTTATATTTTTGCGTTAAACTTTTCATTTGAAGTATGCCAAAACCATGAGATTTTCGGTTTGTCTTGGTTGTAGATAAATTTTGAATGTCTATTTTTTTATCTATTGGATTATTTGTTATTAAAATTAAATTGGAATTTTTAAAAATTATATGTATATCTACAGTTGGTTCGCCTCCGCTAACTCTTGCAGTAGCCTCGATAGCATTATCTATGGCATTTCCAAATAAAACAGAAAGGTCTATAGGGTCGATATAAATTTCACCTAAATTATCAATATCAAGATTAAGAGAAACCCCTTTGCTTTCAGCATAATATTTTTTAGAAGAAATTATAGTATCAATTATATTATTTCCGGTGATTATAACATTGTAATTGCTTGATAGGTTATTACATTCTGTTTCTAGCAGTTTTGCAACTGATTCATAATTATTATTTTTAATTTCTGATAGCAAACCAAGTAAAGTGTTTTTTAAATCGTGCTTGATTTTTCTAATTTCGTTTTGGCTTTCGTATAACACGGAATATTGCGTTTTTTGATTTTTTATAAGCTCATTCGCTATACTGAGATTTTGCTCAACCGTAATGTTTTCATATATTTTATCAAAAACATAAAATGACATAACGTTTGTGATAATTAGTAATAATAGAGCACCTATAGTAAGTAATTGCATTGTGGGATTTGTTTCGATTTTGTTTATATAATCTATTATAATATATACCAAAATAATAGAAGTTAAAGGTAAGAAACTTATGTATAGCCACGTAGATTTGATTTTACCATAAAACTTGGTGTGCTTCCCAAACCTTATAATTGCTACAATTAAAAATATCAGTAATTTAGCAAAAGTGCCACCTATAATAAAGTAATAGCCTGTTTTCAATGTAGCCATATCTTGTGATAAGATTACACTGATTGAAACCGCTGTTCCCAATTCCGCAAATGACGACAAAAAAACAATGGCAGCGCTTAACAAAAAATGATTATACCATTTCATTTTATAGAGAAAAGAATTGGCAAAAACTGCAGCAATTAAAATTGTTAAATTCAAAAAAGAATTTTTTATAAAACACAGTGATGAAATTATAATAATGGTTATCAAAACTAAGGACGGTTTATATAATCTAAACTTTCTTTTATCTGCAAAAGTCGAGAATAATATACAGTCAATATAAACGGTCATAATTCCATTAACAACATTAAATAAATACGTTAAAAATTCCATTAAAATATCCTTCCTAAATAATCTGCATAGATTTTTAAAACTTCTGATTTTTTTCGTACACTTATCATAACTTTTTCACCATTATCTATAATAACATCATAATTACTAAACCCATTAATATGATTCATATTAACAAGATAGCCTTGATGTACTTGACAAAAACCATAAGGTTTTAATTTATCTAACGCTTCGCTTATTTTTCCTATAGTTTCATAATTCTCTGAAGTAGTATGAAAAATTAAATGTTTACGATATATTTCAACATATAATATTTCTTTGATTGGTATTTTTGTTATATCTCCTCTGTTTTTTATGACATAATCTGAATGTAATATTTTATATTTTTCAATCGCTTTGCATATAACCTTATCAAACTCACAAGATTCTATGGGCTTAACTATAAAGTAAAATGCTTCGCAATCGTATGCTGGAATAGCATACTGAGGATAATTTGACACGAAAATAATTATAACTTTCTCATCCATTTCCCTAATTCTAATTCCAGCATCCACACCATTGATAGTACCCATTTCCACATCTAGCAATATAAGATCAAATCTTGTGCCTAAATTATATGCATATAATAAATCTTCCGAACGAGAGAATTCGTAATAAGATATATCTTCAATTAAATCAAGGCTCTTTAATTTTTTAGCGATTACACTCCTATATTCTAAACAGTCATCACAAATGGCAATTTTCATTGTATCGATACTCCTTTTATTGAGTACGATTATAGCAACATTACATAATTTTGTCAAATATTTCCTTTGTTCAACAAAAGATGATATTATAATTGCAAAAAACTGAATATTTGCACGAATGAGTAATTTTCTCACACGAATAAGACAAAGCCCTTGCAACAATTATGTAACGAAATATAATATAAATAAAAAATTAACGTTAATCATATTCAGATGAAATATGCCAAAAAGACCATTCTTAATTTTAAGCTTATCGCTATAGTTGTATAAACTGTTAGTGCAAAAAGTATTTTTGCACTACAGATTCCATTTCATCAGCAAGTGCTTTTTCTATATCCGAAATATTTTGAACCTCGTTCTCTTTTAATCTGTTATTAATATTTTTTATGTCAATTACATATTCTATTTCTCCCAAAAAAACTGTTATGGTTCGCTTCGAAGAATTTATCGAGAAAGTGGGGATAGTGTCCGTTGTATGAAATAGACAAGCATAGTTTCTTATATCGTGGTTAATCGTTGTTTGTAATTTTGTTATAGCTCCTTCCAAAAGCATAATGAAATGTGTGTTTTTTTCTGCAGCAGATAAAATTCTCTCTGAGCTATTCATATATCAATACCCCTTTCATATGAAATTATTATATCCAAAACAGGAGTGATATTATGTTAAATCCAAGAATAACCAGCTTTTTCAAAGTTTTTGATCAATGTGTTCAAGAGGAAATAATGAATTTCTGCAGGCGTATAACTGCGACCAATGCTGATGTTTATATTTTTATGGCTAGAAAAGCCGCTTCTTTTTGCGATTGTCTAGAAGAATTAGGGTTAATACATTTAGATGGATATGTGACATCCGATCGTGTGCTAGATATTGACGGAAAATGGTTGTCCGGAAAAAGCATTGTTATAATTGATGATGCCGTTGTTTCTGGAACAACATTATATAAAACTATAAAAAAATTAGAGCAATATGGAGTAAGTAAGATAGAAGTACAAATTCTTACCATTAATAAAAGATGGTACAATGCTCAATTATTAGAAGATGAATGCGGAAAAAGCTATGTTTACCCTGTTTTCAATAAGCTTCCTGATAATGTGTGTATAAAACTTTGTAATGATATTGTTCGCTCGATTTCTATTGTGCCTCGTCCTTATGATATTGATTTCCCTTTATATAAAAGCATCCAAATTTCAGAACTTGAACTAAAACGAATTTTAGTTTTAAACAATTGGGAAGTGTATGATTTAAGAACCGATTTGCAAATTGATAATGATATCATTAATTTTACTCTTATTCCAAACAAACAAGAAATCAGAAATTTTAGCAAAATTTCAGGAGTTGACTTTGCGAAAAATAGTATCGTAAAAATTAGGCTTTACGGCAGAATAATTAGCAAATATAAAAAAGTATGTTCTTTAAAAATATCGCCATTAGTTGTATTTGAGGAAAACGACATCAAAATAATACAACAAATGTTCGAAAATATTATTACTAGTAGCAGCATTACAAATCCTAATAATTACAACACCTGGAGCAGTTCCTCACAACTTCGTTTTTTACAGTTCTACTATTCACATATACTGGCACAATTTTGGTTACACAGAATTAATCATTTAGTATCTGTTCCTGTTAACTTAGTTTTTTCATACCGGAACTTAAGTTTCTTATTTCCGGAAACGTGCATATCTGATATACAATCTATATGTAACAACATCCATACAATACCTGATAGTATCTCTACTAATAAGGCACTTGTTAAATGTAATAAAAAACCTGTATCCGTTTACAAAACAATAGATCCTATCTCTTTAAACGCACGTTTATATGAACCATTTATTGATATGTATCACGATAAAGAACTTCCTTGTAGAGAATTGGTATTAGAAAAAGGCAAAGAGGTTTTTTATAACAAAAAATATCAAAATTTAAGAAACCGTTTAGATCAAGGTATATCTTATCAGGACTTGCTTGAACGCGTTAGAGACTCAATAGATTCTTATAATTCTGAAACAGCAGTTTCCTTATTTATTGATTACTCAATAGATGCGGGAATTATCGTTCCTATTATTCAACAAAAAGGTTCAAGTATATATCGAGCTTATCGTCATGGAGAAGATGTTTTATTTGGTCGTCGTGAAGAAATGATGTACACAAAAATGCTCTCTCTATTCTCAAAATGTTCGGGAACCAATAATGGTATAACACGGATAAGTGCGGAAAAGCTAATTGTTTTATTCAGCAAAATTGGTTTAAGAAAAAAGATCTTATATCCGTATACATCAAATTTTATTGCAAACCCTCTAGATTCTAACGGAAAACCTATGAAGATTTTAAGAGTCAAACCTTACTTAAAAGGTCCCGTTGCTATACTTGGTTCTGCTCTTCAACACCAACGCAATAAAAACATTCCTTTTATTACAAATGAACGAAAAGGTATGTGGTTAACAAATATATTGGTTCAAAATGGATGCTTAAAGCCAAATTCAAATCACAAAAAATACAATGTGGTTACAACATCAGTAGATAAGGATTTATCGCTTCTTACGGATGCAGAGTTAGCTTTTGTTGAAAACTTTGCCGAATTGCTAGGTCGTATTAGTAACCCTGATGAAAATACAGGTGTTTGCTTTAGTGATAATGATTGGGCTAAAATTTCCACAACACTTACCATGCCTGACACTGCGACAGCCGTTGCAGCTGAAATGGAGATATTCTATAATCATCTTGATATTACAAATCTTGTGTCTCTAACAAATAACAAAAAAAGCGATTTGGAATCAATTAAATACTTTGCGACAAGTTATTCGTTCGAGGGTGTTAATAGTGCCCTTATGAAAATAAAATCATTTAAAGAAAAGAATGGACAGGCGCTTATAAAATCTGTCAAATTTGCATCTGCTATTGAACAACGCATTTGGTTAGATTATTTTTCTGAAGAATTAAACAATAATTCTGATGACAACAATCAGCATCTATGTAGTATCTTTTATGAGCAACAAGTTTGGGCATATGTTATTGCAGCAATCGTAAACTCTCTTTATATTCTTTTAGTTAAACGATATGAAAAACAATATGGAATTAAAGCAACTACTAAAGATAAGCTTTCAAGGGCTAAAGAGCGTTTAGAATCATCTTTAAAGATGATTGAAAAACTTAAAACTTTTTCGATTGAACACACATATGATGCTAATAAATTGTTTGATATTTTCGACAATCTTTCTTTTGGTACAGATTATGATTTACCGGTAATTGACACTTACTCTGTTTTAATAAATCAATTTTTCAATGCAATAGAACAATCGGAACCCATAGCTTCTAATATTAAAGAAACCGTATGTGATATACTCGGTGTAAAAGGTAAGATTAGTGAGATAATTCGGTATAATTATGCTATTCATATAAATTTAGATTCCTGTCCGGAAGATCGTATTGAACATGCATATTTAATTATTGAAAGTGCATATAAAAAAGAACTTAGCAAAATTAAAAATCTTAAGGAATATCTTATTTCAAAAGGCTCTCCTATCCCTGATATTTGCATTGAAGAACTTCCCCAAAAACACAAACCAGAACCTATTTCACGCGATGGTTCTCACGGAATTTGGTATATTGCTCATGGACCCAAAATTGATGAACAGATGATCAATTTTGCAATGAACATATTTTACAAATTATATATTAACAATATTGATTGCAAAGTGACAATTTTTGATGGATTGAGTTATGACACTTGCATCAAAAGCAATTCTAATGAATATGCAGAATATCACTGTAATCAGTTTGGTTGTTTTATAGAGCAGTTCAAGAAAGACGTATTGTTTCCATCGTCAAAAAAAGGACCATGCCTAACACATGTATGTGCAAATAATAGGTTGACATCGTCTAAAGCAAAAGCAAAACTTGAACAAACTATTTTTTATCAAATTAAAGAATCTAACGAAATTTTTGATTCTGTTATTACAAAAGTCCCCTATACCGTTACGAATTATACTTGTACAGCAGAAAGGAATAATGAATATATGGAACATATGGATTTTGGTATAATAACAATATTGCCTGAAGAATTAGACGCAATAAAAAAAACCTTTAATATGAAAAGGGAACCAACAAGATTCGGAGAGCGATATTTTTACTCAAGTGTTGTTTATTCCGATGAGACACGGAGGACAGTTGTTTGTACACAAACAATAAATCAAGGTGAATTATCTGTTATGAATGCGTACAACGACTTAATAAACAAATATCATCCTAAAATGATATTTTTAGTTGGTATTGCCGGAGGCATATCAGGTCATGAAAAAGCACAAAATAATACTAGTGGCGAACGCTTGGAATTGGATTTATGTGATGTCATTATTGCTAAATCTGTTATAGATTATGAATTGCGTAAAGAAACTAATGATGGCATTGAGCACCGTGGTCAAATATACAATATTGATGCAGCTGTAGCATCAGTTGTCAATGATTTTTTAGTAACTTTACAAACAGAAAAATTTCCTGCTGTTAATGGAAGTAAAAATACACACGTGAACATATTGTTTGATGCGATTGGAAGCGGAAATGCCGTTATTACAAATAATTTGAGCGAAACAACATCATGGCTAAAAACCGTAAATTCTAAAGTAGCAGCTGTAGAAATGGAAGCAACCGGAATCAGCTCATCTTTCTATGAAGCAACACTCAACAACAGTGGTGTTCAAGGATTAATGGTTGTTAGAGGCATCTCTGACCTAGCAAATACAGAAAAATCATTGTGCAAGCAATATCGTAATCCGGCAGCACAAAATGCAGCTTTGGTAACAAAAAAACTTATAGAAATATTTCCTGATTTTTAATATTTGAATAGTTTAATCATTTAATATCATAAAAAACCAGTTTTTTAAATGTAATTCCAATAAGATGATTCTAAATTTCTTCTTGCAAATCTATTCAAAAACCCACTAACCGTGCGACCTACACGGTTAGTGGGTTTTTTATGACTTCATAATTGTTCTAAAGCGAGCTCAACAATTAATTATTATATTTGCGTAATTTCACATACTGTAAATCATTAATAATTGACTCATATTTCTGTCTTAATGTATCGAAACTTCGATAACAATATATTAATGTGCTCACAAAACCAATTATCAATAAAAGAAACATCGCGATACTTAACCAACTTAAAAAGTCAATCCCGATTACATCTAAATTCAAAAAAGAAGTTGATAAAACACCAGCCAAAGCTGTAAACAATGTGAAAATAATTTTATTTTTCTCCTTATCATCTTTGTTCTGTTTATCTATGTATCCTTGATATTTGTTTATTAACATGTCGATTTTATTAGCAGAATCAATAGAAAACTCCGTTTTCAATATATCGTATAGTATATCAATCTTTTTGTTGTATTCTTTTACATGTTGATAGGCATTAATTCTACGGTCTCTATTATCTAAAATCAAAAGTGTTAATACTGCAAGAACACAAAGAATTGATCCTAGCGGAAACCACACAGGATTAGGCAAGACTGTCATAAGCACTATCATTCCAAAAAACATTAGCACCATTGAAATAAGTAATGATATAACGATGATTTTCTTGCATTTTGAAAATCGGTTTATTCCTAATCGTATGCCTGCTTCTTTGTTCTTCCATTCATAAAATTTCATAATATAATATTCCATTTTTATTCTCCTTTCAAAATAAAATGGCAGAGGAAGGAAGTTCCTCTGCCAACGCTTACTAATTATCTAACTTTATAGTATGTTGTCTTATGACACTTAGGACAAGGTGGAAGTGTATCTGTATTATCATCAAGAACAACTTCGGTTCCGCAATACAAACACTTATAAGTGCCTTTGCCCGGCTTTTCACCAGTAGTATACATTGCCATTCCTCCTTTCAAGATTAATTTGTGCTTTAACAGGTTCAGTTAGGTGTAGACCTACGATGGCCCCCAACTTTTGTCCCATCAGACCTTTTGTACGGCTTTACGGGGACAATTTTCTTTTGAGGCTTACCTCTGACGCTTGACTTTGTTTTTGCCATAGCTAAAAATTTCCTTCCCTGACGGCGCACTTTTAATCTTGAAGTCATTGACAATCCAGATTTTTTGTGTTAACATACTTTATACGGCTTGGGTATGTTACGGGTTCAACCGTCAATATTCCCTATATGAAGAAGGTGACTTTGCAGAGTCGCCTTTTTCTTTTTTATGCAATGTATTTGAGAGCGATTTCAGCTGATTGTAACGAAGTTTTGCAGGATAATGCGACTTGCTCAGCAGTCATACCAGTTATCAAATTCTTACTCATTAAAAATTCCGATGCAAAAACATTTGCCTGCCACTCAGGGTCTCTAAATGTAGGAACCGTAGCGTTCTTAGGACATCTGGAAAACGCCGTTACATCATCGTGAATGAAATAGTGACCTAGTTCGTGAGCTACTGTAAATCGATGCCTAGGGTCATCAGAGCAAGCGGCAATATATACATCCTGACGTATGCTCAAAGTGTTTGTTTGTGGGCAGTAATTAGCATATTCGTTGTTCATTTCGCCTTCATATGTGGTGTCCAGTTGAAATGACGGGTCAAGCGTAGGTATCACGTGCTCTACGATTTTCATTATGGGCACATACAAACATTCACCTATATTTAGTTGATGTCGTACATAGTTTGCAAACTGCTCAATGGTTCGCCTACTAAGCGGCGGTGCCATTAGGGGTGAATTCATTTATTAGAGACCTCCAATATCTTTTTGATTTCCTCAATTTGTGCATTGTTGAGATTATTAAATTTTCTTGCAAAAGAAATGCATAAATCTCGTTGTGTAGCAGTGGCATTTTTGGTGCACAAGTTAACTTCATCAAGGGTCTCAAAAAAGGCTGAATTAAGTTCCAACAATTGTGCTTCAGTTAATTTATAACTTTCAGCGATATTATTGATGAGTTTTTTTGTTGCAGACCTTTTACCATTTTCGATTGATGATAGGTATGCAGGGGCAACATTTAGCTTGTCAGCCATATCTTTTAATAATTCACCTTGTTGTATACGGAATGTGCGTAAAAACTTGCCTAAGCTTGTCAACATAGCAATCTTCCTTTCTGTTTGATAATAAAATAACATATTACTTGCGGTTTGTCAACAGTTTTTTTAATAAATATTAACTTATTTGTTAATATAAGGGTTTTCTTTTACTATAACGCTAAAATTCAACACAACCACAGATTTTGAACAAATTTAAAAAATGCCATTCTAAAACTTCTCTAACAAATATTCGTAAATTGAGAAAAACCGTGCAAGCCGCACATTAATAGGTTCATAGCAATTTTAGTTGTGAAGTAGCACAAACAAGAGATTTTCTAATTATGCCAGCTCAATCAAAAAATGCTAATTAAAATGGCGTCTAATGAATTTAAATATGCATATCAAAAACTAAGAGTGGCTTCACTAAAGCAATGAGGCTGCTTTTTATATGCGAAAATTGTGCTCTTTACAAGTGCGTTACTTTATGATATACTACCATATAGAATATAACATAAAGAACCAAAGGGGGATGTTTATGAAAAATACGTCTAATGTAATTGCGATTTATTCACGAAAATCTAAATTCACAGGCAAGGGCGAAAGTATAGGAAATCAGGTAGAGCTTTGCCGTGAATACATACGAACTCATTACGGTGATGAAGCCGCAGAGAAAACGGTAGTATTTGAGGACGAAGGTTTTTCCGGTGGAAACGTCAACCGACCTGCCTTTAAAAAAATGATGGCTCAAATAGAGCGTGGAGAATTTAAGGCACTTGTGGTTTACCGTCTTGACCGTGTGAGCCGTAATGTTAGCGACTTTTCATCACTTATTGAAAACCTTAACCGCCGAGATATAGTTTTTGTGTCTATCCGTGAACAGTTTGATACTGCAACACCAATGGGCAGAGCAATGATGTATATTGCCTCTGTATTCGCACAGCTTGAACGTGAGACCATTGCCGAGCGTATCAGAGATAATATGCACGAATTGGCAAAGACAGGGCGTTGGCTTGGCGGCAATACGCCTACGGGTTATTGCAGTGAAAGTGTTAAAAGTGTTACGGTTGACGGCAAGACCAAAAAGGCTTGTAAACTAAAACTCATTCCCGAAGAAGCCGAAACCGTTAAGCTTATATTTGATTTATTTATCAAAACAGGTTCTTTAACACTTACCGAGGCAGAATTGATACAGCGCAGAGTAATGACGAAAAATGGCAATCACTTCACACGCTTTTCAATTAAATCCATACTTCAAAATCCCGTATATATGATTGCGGACGAAGAAGCATATGAATTTTTCAAGCTAAAGGATGCAGATCTATTTTCATCCAAAGAAGAATTTGACGGCGTACACGGAATTTTAGCCTACAATCGTACCGACCAAGAAAAAGGCAAAGCCACCGTTTACAACCCTGTCAGCGATTGGATTGTTTCGGTTGGTAAACACCAAGGTATTATCCCCGGCAAGATTTGGGTAGGTGTTCAGGATAACCTTGAACGGAACAAGTCAAAATCTTTCCGCAGACCGAGAAAAAATGAGGCCTTGCTTACAGGACTTTTATTCTGCTCTTGCGGAAACCGAATGTACCCCAAACTCTCTAAACGGAAAACTGCTGACGGCGATACCATATACACCTATGTCTGCAAGATGAAAGAGCGGAGCAAAAAAGACCTCTGCAATAAGCGCAATGCAAACGGCAATACCTTAGACCTTGCGGTTATTGAGAAAATAAAACAACTCGCTGACGAAAAAAGCGATTTTGTCAAGCAGCTTGAAAAAAGTAAGATTTTCTACACCGGCAACCGTGAACAGTATGAGCAGAAGTTAAGTACGATGAAAAAAGAAAAAGCCGACCTTGAGAAAAAGGTCAGCTCACTCATAGACACACTTGCTGAGCTAGATGATAATTCTGCAAAAAAATCAATAGTCGCCCGTATTAACGAAATGAATACTCAAATAGATAAAATCTCACAAGGTATTGACGAAATGATAAGTCTTACCGCCGAACACGCTTTTAGCGATATTGAGTTTGACGTGCTTCGCCAGATGCTTTCGGTATTCAAAAACACGATTGATGATATGTCCTACGAACAAAAAAGAGCCGCCATTCAAAGTATTGTCCGCCGTGTGATTTGGGATGGCGAAAATGCACACGTTATTTTATTTGGTTCGCAGGACGGTGATATCGAGCTCCCCGATATCACACCTTACATAAAACACATTGAAATAGACACAGATGATGACGAAGAACTCATTGAGTTTTCGGACGTAGATTACGACGAAGATACTACTGAGGATTTTGGTCGTCATACTAAAACCGATTTGTGTGAGGATAGCAAACGAGATTTTAATGTTTTTCAGAAATATTAAAAAATCTTCACAGGATATCCCTTTTTCCGAGCCGATAGATACCGACAAGGACGGAAATCCCTTAACACTTATAGACACAATCGCCGACAAGCAGGATGTTGCCGAGGAAATCGATTTGAAGTTGAAACTTGAACAGCTCCAAAAAATAATGCCCGCCACTTTGGATAAACGAGAAAAACAGATTATCACCATGCGTTACGGACTTTCCGGTACCAAGGAACTTACCCAAAACGAAATTGCCAAAAAACTTAAAATTTCCAGAAGCTATGTTTCGAGAATTGAAAAAGCGGCACTTTTAAAGCTTAGAAAAAAATTCGATGAATAACCTCTTGAAATCTCTATAAAAAGAGATATAATTATATAGATTAATACATATTAAAGGATTTTTAAAATGACACTGACACAAAAATTAAGATATAATTTAATAGGTGACCGAATTTTTTATAAAAAGGTTATATTGATTTTAATTCCCATTATTATCCAAAACGCCGTTACCCACATTGTAAACTTGGTTGACAATATAATGGTGGGAAGTGTTGGCACATTGGAAATGTCGGCAGTTGCCATTGTAAACCAGCTTCTCTTTGTATTTAACCTTTGCATTTTCGGCGGTCTTTCGGGCGCGGGTATTTTCACATCACAGTTTGCGGGTGCTAAGGATACCGAGGGTGTGCGCCACTCCTTTAGAATGAAAATATACATTGCACTTTGCGTATGTGCTGTAGCTATTGCAGTTTTTCTCTTAATACCAAAAACCTTGATTGGTATGTATATTTCAGAAAACACTTCTGTTAGCGATGCCACAAAGACACTTGGCTTTGGACTCGATTATCTCTATATAATAATTATAGGTCTTATCCCCTTTGCTGTTTCTCAAATTTACGGAAGCACATTAAGAGAGCTTGGTGAAACCAAGCTTCCAATGATTGCCAGTGTGGCGGCAATTGGAATAAATATCATTTTTAACTATGTTTTGATTTTCGGAAATGAGGGTCTTGCCTTTTTACCCTTTGCACCAATGGGTGTTGTAGGTGCCGCTATTGCAACCTCTCTTTCAAGATATGTCGAAATGCTAATAATCATAATAAGCGTTCATAAAAACAGCGAGAAATATGATTTTATTAAAAATGTATATAAATCATTCAAAATTCCTCTTGATTTATGCCATGAAATTTTGAAAAAAGGTGTTCCGCTTCTTTTTAACGAGTTTTTATGGTCCTTTGGAATGGCTTTTCTGATGCAATGTTATTCTGTAAGAGGAATTGAGGTTGTAGCCTCTACCAACATTGCTTCCACCGTTGGAAATATGTTTAATGTTGTTTATTTCTCAATAGGTGCTGCCATTTCAATAATGTGCGGTCAACATATGGGGGCGGGCGAGCTTGAAAAAGCCAAAACCACCGTTTGGCGACTTTTATTCCTTTCAATAATTTCCTGTCTTGTTGTCGGCTCTATACTTTTGTCTTTATCATCAGTTATACCTATGGTTTACAACACCACCGATACTGTTCGTCATCTTGCTACTGAACTTTTATGCGTTTTAGCACTGCTTATGCCCTTTAACGCTTTTTGCCACGGCTGTTATTTCGCAATGCGTTCAGGTGGAAAAACCATTATAACAATGATTTTTGACAGTGGATTTATATGGCTTATAAGCTGCCCTATAGCGTATATAATAGCCCATTACACAAATCTTAACATTGTTCCTTTCTACCTTGCGGTTCAAGGAATTGAAGCTGTTAAAGCTATCATAGCCGGAATTTTAATTAAAAAAGGATTTTGGATTAACAACATGGTAGCCAAAAAGGATTAAAAAATGACAGATAAACTAAAATACTACAAAAAAGGACTTAGAGACGGAATTCCCATAGGTCTTGGCTACTTTGCCGTTGCCTTTACCCTTGGAATTATGGCTCAAAAAAATGGGCTTACCCCCTTTCAAGCAATGCTTACCGCCCTTTTAACCAACGCTTCGGCGGGTGGTTTTGCGGGTTTTGAACTAATGGGTGCTATGGCACCATACTGGCAGATGGCACTTATGCAGTTGGTTGTAAACGCCCGTTATCTTTTAATGTCCTGTGCTTTAAGCCAAAAACTCAGCCCTGAAACCTCAACACTCCACCGCAGTATTATAGCCTTTGATGTGACCGACGAAATTTTCGGCATATCAATAGCGCAAAAAGGATATTTAAACCCCTTTTACACCTACGGTGCTATGACTGTGTCAATTCCAGGTTGGGCAATAGGTACTTTCCTTGGTGTTGTTATGGGTAATATTTTACCTTTGCGACTTGTTAGCGCTTTAAGCGTTGGTCTTTACGGTATGTTCTTGGCAATAATCATCCCCCCTGCAAGAGAAAACCGAATTATAGCAGGAATTATTGCTGTTTCATTTGCGCTCAGCTTCGCTTTTTCCTTTATAACACAAATACCCGAAGGAATGAGGGTTATAATCTTAACGGTTGTAATTTCTCTTGCGGCGGCACTGCTGTTCCCTGTAAAGGAGGAAGAAGATGAATAACACATATATTTATATTGCAATTATGGCGGCAACCATATTCTTAATAAGGGCATTACCTTTGACCCTTATAAGAAAGAAGATTAAAAACCGTACTCTTCGTTCTTTCCTTTATTATGTTCCCTATGTAACCCTTGCTGTTATGACCTTCCCCGCAATTATTCACGCTACAAACAGCATTTATTCGGGAATTTTGGCCTTAATCACAGGTATAATCCTCGCGTACTTCAAGGTTAGCCTTTTCGGAGTGTCTGTTGTTTCCTGTGCGGCGGTATTTTTAATTGAATTACTTATAATTTAGACTTGATTTTGGCATTAAAATGTTATACAATATTAAGGTAAAAAACAAATTGGAGGAATTTTAAATGTTAGTTTCTGCTAAAGAAATGCTTACCAAAGCAAAAGCTGGTAAGTATGCTGTAGGTCAGTTCAATATTAACAACCTTGAATGGACCAAAGCTATTCTTCAAACTGCTGAGGAATTAAAATCTCCCGTTATTTTGGGCGTATCTGAGGGAGCAGGTAAATATATGTGCGGTTATACCACAGTTGTTGGTATGGTTAATGGTATGCTTAACGAGTTGGGCATCACCGTTCCCGTTGCTCTCCACCTTGACCACGGTAGCTATGACGGCGCTATGGCTTGCATCAATGCAGGTTTCAGCTCTGTTATGTTTGACGGTTCACACTATCCCATCGAAGAAAATATCGCTAAGACCAAAGAGTTAATCGCTATCTGCGACGAAAAGGGCATCTCCTTAGAGGCTGAGGTTGGCGCTATCGGCGGTGAGGAAGACGGCGTTGTTGGTAACGGCGAAGTTGCTGACCCCAACGAGTGCAAAATGATTGCTGACTTGGGCGTTACAATGTTGGCTGCAGGTATCGGTAACATTCACGGTAAATATCCTGAGAATTGGGCTGGACTCAGCTTTGAGACTCTTGACGCTATCCAACAGCTCACAGGCGAAATGCCCTTAGTTCTCCACGGCGGTACAGGTATCCCCGCTGATATGATTCAAAAGGCTATCTCTTTAGGTGTTTCTAAGATTAATGTTAACACCGAGTGCCAAATCGCTTTTGCTGAGGCTACAAGAAAATATATTGAAGCTGGCAAGGATTTATCCGGCAAGGGCTTCGACCCCAGAAAGCTTTTGGCTGACGGTACTGCTGCTATTAAAGCAACCGTTAAAGAAAAGATGGAACTCTTCGGTTCTGTTGGCAAGGCTTAATTTAAAAACTTTAAACCCAGACCAAAGAGTGTTGTTATTAACAAAAAAGAGAAGGTTCGTTTATCACGAGTCTTCTCTTTCTTTTTTGTCTGTATAGTGATATGCTGACTTTTGTCAGCGTGATATTTTTTATAAATCCTCGCCTATGGCGAGAAATTTCAAAAAAGTGATATGAAACCTATCGGTTTCGTGATATTATGTTCGCCGCAAACTCGCATAGCGAATATCACTCGGCTTAAAGCCGAATATAACTGCGAAGCAATATAACTCGCCGCAAGGCGAATATAGTTGCGTGATACTCCGCTTGGAGTATCACGCTAATGGTGGGGTTATTTTTATTTTACGGGGTATTTTATAAGTTCGCACCCATCTAAATTTTCTTTATTCATATCAACACTTTTTATACTAAACCCATCATAGGTTTTATAGTAATATATACCCTTTTGGGCGTTGCAACAAGAGGTGTATATAGTAATTTCATACCCATCTTCCGTTTTGTTGACTCCCCTTGTTTGCTCGACTGTGCCTAAAACTTTGAAAAATTGGCTCACACTCGAAATTTCATGATTTTCGCAGACCGAGTTGCACCTTGTAAACGCCGCTCTTACAAAGCGTGACTGCGAGGACAAATCGCCGGGGAGTCCCATACCACCCATACCCTTGCTGTAAACTTCTAATTCTAAAGATGGGGCAAAGGTGTTATTTGGCGGTTTGTTTGAAAGGTGCATATAGTCATTAAGCCTCCCAATTTGTTCGGGAAATGTCGGATTATTAGTAAGCACTCCAACGGGATTATCATAAATATTTGTACCCTTTTTAGTTACTTCAAGAGTTATACAATTTTCTTTGTCGGCTATGAGCCAATGAAGCTGTGCCACGGGAAGTTCGGCACTAAAGGGAGTGTTTGTTATATTGATTTTTTTAAGCTCAATTTCTGCCTCGCTAACTGTTGCACACCTGCCTAATATATAAGGTATAAACTCAAACTGCGCAATATTCAAAGCCTCATGGGTACAGTTTTTGTAATAAGCATTACCAACAAAATTAAGCCCCGCTATACAAAGTCCCTTTTCGTTTATAGCATCAAAATAAAGCGGAAACCCGTCTTTGTTATATGCCATACCAATTATGGCATAATGACTTTTCATTTCGCCCGTAAACCTAAATCGAAATGGAAAATTTCTGGGGGTCACGGTTATTTCTTCGCCAAAAGAAAACTCATTATCAAGCGTTCTTCCAAAATAAAAATCGTGGGTTTTAAGTCCAATTGCCGTGCACATCTTTATCACTCCCATAAAATATTATGCCCGACAAAATTAAAAAAGCCGTCTTAAAGACGGCTTTTTTCTATTTGATTTTTGCGTTTTTCTTTACAATTTCAAGTGCTTTATCTCTGGCAACCATAGTTTCAAAATAAAACTCTCCATAATACTCTTTAAGCTGAGCCTCTGTAACAGAGGAATCACCCTGCTCTTTAATGATTTCCTTTATTTTATTATCAATATCTTCTTGAGTTACAGTTTCTTTTTCTTTGTCAATAATAGCATACAAAGCCATTGTCTCGTCCATCATAGGATAAGCTTCGTTTTCTAAAACATATTTATCAAAGCTATCCTTTGTCATATTATTTTGCGTTATATAAGAATCAAGGGTCATACCGTAGCTTTTAAGCTGTGTTTCAAACATTGAAATTATTTGGTCTTTCAAGAATTTAGCATCCTTTTCGGGATAATCGTTAACCTTTGAATTTTCTATAATTTCATTATATAAATAATTCTTTATTGCAGTATCTTTAGTAGATTTTTCATATTCTTTAACCGACTTGAAACCCAATTCCTCATAAATCTGCTCGGGTCCTACACCGCTCATAGTTTTTGCGCTGTTAACCTTAACAGTAAATACAACAGCCTGACCCGCAAGGTCTTCACTTTGATAGTTTTTAGGGAAGGTTAAATTAAGGTCTACGGTTTCACCGATGTTAGCACCAATTAAGCCCTCTTCAAATCCTTCAATAAAGGTATTAGAGCCAATTTCCAAATCATATCCGTTAGCAGTGCCGCCCTCAAAGGCTACGCCATTCTTTTTGCCAACATAGTCAATATTAGCAATATCGCCCTCTTCAATTTTACCCTCTTTTTTTACAGCATACAATTCATTGCTTTGTATATCCGAGAGTATAACACTGTTATACATTTCTTCAAATTCTTTAGAAGATGTGTCAACAGTAATGTTCTTGTAATCTGCTAACTTAACAGCCTTTGAAAGGTTGGCAGAGTTATACATGATTCTCTCTTCCTTGCCGCATCCCGCAAAGCCGAAAACCATTAAAGCTACCAATAATAAACTTGCTATTCTTTTCATATTTCCATTTCCTCATTTCCAAGGCTGCCTTTAGAGGCCGCCTTTAAATATGCATTTATAAATCCGTCAAGGTCGCCGTCCATAACAGCGTTGATATTACCCGACTCAAAGCCTGTTCTGTGGTCCTTTGCCAAGGTGTATGGCATAAAAACATAGGAACGGATTTGTGAGCCCCAGGCAATATCCTTTTGAACACCCTTTATATCCTCAATTTTTTCAAGGTGTTCACGCTCTTTAATTTCAAGCAACTTTGATTTTAACATTTTCATAGCCTTTTCACGGTTTTGGAATTGGCTACGCTCGTTCTGACAAGCAACCACAATGCCTGTTGGCAAGTGGGTCAGTCGCACAGCAGATGAAGTTTTGTTAATGTGCTGACCACCCGCACCCGACGAGCGGAAAACATCCATCTTAACATCTTCTTCTCTGATTTCAATATCAGCATCGTCGCTGATTTCGGGCATAACCTCAAGTGAAGCAAAGGAGGTGTGCCTTCTGCCCGAAGCATCAAAGGGAGAAACACGCACCAAACGGTGAACGCCCGATTCACTTTTCAAATAACCGTAGGCATTGTCGCCCTCAATTGAAATGGTGGCGCTTTTAAGTCCTGCCTCATCACCGTCAAGGAAGTCTAGCATTTGTACCTTAAAGCCGTGACGCTCGGTCCAACGGGTATACATACGAACAAGCATAGAAACCCAGTCCATAGCCTCGGTACCACCTGCACCTGCGTGGAATGTGAGAATAGCGTTGTTTTTGTCATACTCGCCAGTGAGTAGAGTCTGCAAACGCTGAGAAGCCAAACTTTTTTCAAGTTCCTCAATAGAACTTTCAATTTCGGGAATTAAAGAAAGGTCCCCCTCCTCATCACCCATCTCTATAAGCACAGTCAAATCATCATACAAAGCAACGCTTTTATCATAAAGTTCTACCGTGTTTTTGAGTTTTCCTGTTTTTTGAACGATTTTTTGCGAAGCTTCGGGGTCGTCCCAAAATCCTGGTTCAGAGGATTTCATTTCAAGCTCCTCAATATCCCTTTTAAGCCTCTCATATCCTAAAGCATCCTTTAAATCCAAAAGCTCATCTCGGTTTAAAATAAGCCTTAGGTTTAACTGCTCGAATTCAAGCATAATTTTCCTCCACCGATTTTTCTAAAACAAAGGCGCACCAATTATCCTTATATCTTTCGCCCACAACCTTAAATCCGTTGTCGGCAACCGCCTTTAAAACATCGTCTTTTCTAATATCAATTATGCCCGAAACAATCAAAACGCCACCATCGGTCATAAAGTTTTTAGCATCGGGCAAAAGGCGGATTATAACATCTGCCACAATATTAGCGCAAATAACACCGTATTTTCCGCTTACCACTTCGGTAAGGTCGCCAACCTCAAAAGCCACTTTATCGTCAATTTTATTTATAACTGCGTTTTCTTTAGCCGTTTTAACAGACTGCGGGTCAATATCCACGCCAAAAGCAGATTTGCAACCGAGCAAAACCGAAGCCAGTGCCAGAATACCGCTTCCGCAACCAATGTCAAGCATCTCGGTCCCAGCATTTGCATAGTCTTGCAAAAGTTCAAGACAAAGGGAGGTTGTGGCGTGGGTGCCTGTTCCAAAAGCGGCGCCGGGGTCAATATTTAAAACTGTTCTTGCATCCTTGTTATCATATTTTTCCCAACTTGGAACAACCGCCAATTTCTTGCCGATTTCAATGGGGTGGAAATATTTTTTCCAGTTTTCGTTCCAGTCGGTATCGTCAACACCGACACTTCCTGCTTCAAAAGGAATTTTCTCAGCAGTAAGGCGTTCTTTCAAAAACTCTAAAGCCTCCGCCGCGTTGTCGCTTTCCTCAATATAAATATGAATAATCGAGTTGTTTCTATCCCTCTTTATAAGTTCCTCGTCGATTAAGTCAATGTGTGCGATTTCCCAAGCCGAGGTTTCCAAATCGGAATAATCCTCAATATAAATACCGTAAGGCACGGTCATATTGGCAATTGCCGACGCGCTTTCGGTGTATTCATTTGGTACGCTAACTGTAATTTCTGTCCAATTCATTTTATCACCGAGAAATATTTTAACATAAGCCCATAAAAAAAGCAACCGCAAATGCAGTTGCTTTAAGCCTTTTTAAAAAAGTCCTCAATTTGTTCTTTTGTTGCCGAAACCTTGCCTTGCACCATACCGTTTCTGCCGCCACCTTTAACATCAAAGGCAGATTTAAAACCGCCGAAAAAGGCATCTAAATCTTGGCCGCAGATACAAAAGTCAAAGCCGCTCTCGGTCTTTGCAAAAACTCCTCTTATTCCGCCATAAATCTTATGTAAGGAATCAGCAAACATTTGCAAATCCTTGATAGAAAAATCATTTTCGAAAACCGCAGTTTTATCGCTTTCAGCCACAAATTGCTCGGATTTTAACTTAATTATCTCATACCTCAAGGCAGTAATTTGAGCCTTTTGTTCGTTTAAGGTGTCAAGCAATCTTTCAACACCCAAAGCAGTCTCGTTTTGAGCGGTAGCAAGTAAGGAGGAAATTTTGCGGACATTTTGATACTTTTCGTTATAATCCTCTAACGCCCTGTTACCCGCTTTCAGCTCTATTCTGATACCGCCTCTCAGCTTCTCGGTGCCAAGCAGTTTTATGAGACCGATTTGCCCTGCAGTCTTAACATGTGGCGCACAGCAAGCGCACATATCGGTGTTTTCTATCTCGACAATTCTGATATCGCCCTCTAATTCCTTTTTGCTTCGGTAAGCAAGGTTTTTAAGGGTTTCATCGTTGGGATAAAAACAGTTAAAGGCAACATTTTCATATACCTTTTGGTTAGCCTGTTTTTCTATTTCTAAAACTTGAGCTTCATTTAAAAGCTTATCAAAATCTAAAGTTACAATATCCTCACTTAAATGGAAACCGACATTTTCGCAACCGTATAACGAGTGGGCAATACCAGACACAATATGCTCGGCAGAGTGCTGTTGCATAAAATCAAAACGGCGTTCAAAGTCAATTTCGCCCTCGACTGTATCGCCGACTTGCAAAGGCTTGTCCGTTATATGAAAAATGGTTTCGTTTTCTATTTTCGCATCTAAAACCAAAGCCTCGCCAAGTCTTCCTTTGTCAGCCTTTTGACCGCCCGCTTCGGGGAAAAAAGCGGTTTTATCCAAAACAACGACCCAGCCGCTCTCGCACTTTTCACAATCTAAAACAGTGGCAGTAAAGTTCTTTAGAAAGGAATCGTTATCGTATAGCCTTTGTGTCATCCTAATTTCTCCTGAACAATGTGAGCCGCTTTATAAATATCTCCGCCGCCCATTGTGATTACAATATCATTTTCCTCGGCGGTTTTAATAATTTCGTCGGCAATATTTTCAAAGCCGTCAACCACAACTGCATTCTTCAATTCCTTGGCAATATCTTCGGAATAGATATTATAGGTGTTAACCTCTCTCGAACCCATAATGGGGGTTAAAATAACCTTGTCGGCAATAGAGAGTGCCTCAATAAATTCATCCTTTAAAAGTGCAGTTCTTGAAAAGGTAAAGGGTTGGAACACTGCAATAACATTATTGTAGTTAAGCTCTTTTGCGGCGCTGAGGGTCGCCTTAATCTCGGTGGGGTGGTGAGCATAGTCATCAGCCAGAGTAAAGCCGTTATACTCACCCAAAAACTCAAAGCGTCTACCCGCACCTGTAAAGCTTTCTAAAGCCTCTGCAATATCGTGGGGTGCTATACCCTCGCTGTAGCAAACGGCAAAACCTGCAAGTCCGTTATAAATGTTGTGTTTGCCTGGAATATGCATATTAAGTCTTGTAAGCTTTTCGCCCCTATACATAACATCAAAGCAAAACCCGAATTTTCCGCTTTCGATATTCTCAGCATAAAAATCGTTTGTGTTTTCAAGTCCATAAGTCATATACTGACTGCAGTTTTCAGTAGCCTTAAGGCAAAGCTCGTCATCGCCATTTACAAAGCAAAGACTTGCCATATTAACAAACTTAGAGAATGAATTTACAAGATTATCCATCGTCTTGAAATAATCAAGATGGTCGTTATCAATATTCAAAAGCACAGCCTTATCGGGCGAAAGCTGTAAAAATGTGTCAACAAACTCACAAGACTCGCAAACCATAGTGTCACTATCCCCTGCAACGCCGTTGGAATTAATAAGCGGCAATTTTCCGCCGATAACTGCAGTTGGATTTTGCTTGTTTAAAATCAAAATATGTGTTATCATAGAGGAAACGGTAGTTTTACCGTGGGTACCGCAAACACCGATAACATTGTCGTAATAGCGTGTGAGTGCGCCAAGCATGTGCGACCTTTCCATCAAAGGAATGCCGAGTCGCTTTGCTTCAACTATCTCGGGGTTTTCCTCACTTATTGCGGCAGAATAGATTACGAGTTGGGCATCCTTCACATTTTCGGCGCTGTGGCCCATATAAACCTTAATACCCAAAGCCTTTATGCGTTTCAAAGGGTCGCTTTCGTTATTATCGGAGCCTGTGAGAATATAACCCTTGCTGTGTAAAATCTCAGCCAAGGGGCACATTCCACTGCCGCCTATACCTATTAAATGTACTCTCTTTACATTTTGTATAATTTTGTCTTCTGCCCTTAAGGTTTTCATAACTGCCTCCAAAATATGGTACTGTTTATATTATATAATCTTTTTATAAAAAAATAAACCCTTTTTTGAAAGGAATGAGAAAAATGCTTAAAATACCCGAAAATATATCCCTTGCAATAGACCGCTTGACCCAAAACGGCTATGAAGCATATATTGTAGGCGGTTGTGTTCGTGACTCTCTTTTAGGTATCAACCCGTCCGATTTTGATATTACAACCTCTGCCAAACCCGAAGAAATCATACGCCTTTTTGAAAAGACAATTCCAACGGGTATTGCTCACGGCACTGTTACGGTTATGTTAGACAACGAGCCGATTGAGATTACCACATTTAGAACCGAGGGCAGATATACCGACAGCCGCCACCCCGAAAATGTGGAGTTTGTGACCGATTTAAAAGAAGATTTGTCCCGCCGTGATTTTACTGTTAACGCCTTGGCTTTCAGCGAAAAAACGGGTCTCGTTGACCTTTTCGGCGGTATCTCAGACCTTGAAAAGAAAATCTTAAAAGCGGTGGGTGACCCGAGAGAGCGATTTAGGGAAGATGCTCTTAGAATTTTGCGTCTTTTTCGTTTTTCTTCACAATTAGCGTTTTCTATTGAAGAAAATACCTTAAATGCCGCTTTAGAACTAAAAGACGGACTAAAAAATATTAGTCGAGAGAGAATTTTTTTGGAGCTTAAAAAGGCTATTTGCGGCAAAAATCCAAAGGCAATTCTACCCCTTATAAATTCGGGCGCCCTCGCCTTTTTAGGAATTGAAAAGACCCCCGATTTCTATGAGAAAACACAAAACCCCGATTTGCGACTTTTTTCGTTTTTAAAAGACACTAAAAACCCTATAAAAGTGTTAAAAGAGCTTAAAGCCTCAAATCGACAAATTGATAGTTCACGCAAACTTTTAAAGCTTTCCACACTCGAAATTAATACAAAAGAGGAAATTAAAAACGCCCTATTTTTGACCGATGAGGCAAGTGTAAAATCTTATTTTGAATACACCGATAAAGACACCCGTTTGCTCAACGAAATTTTAGAAAATAATGAGCCTTATTTAATATCCCACCTTGATATTTCGGGCGATGACTTAAAGGCTTTAGGCCTTGAAAACCGCGAGATTGGAATGAAGCTCGAGTTTTTGCGACAAGCCGTGGTTAAAAATCCCGAAAGCAACAAAAAAGAAACCCTTATATCGTTAACAAAATAAGTGTCAGCGCCATAAACTGTATTAACAGCTATGGCGCTGATTTTATTTTAAGTAGGTTAAATATGAAGATTACAATCATCGGCGGAGACAGCCGTTTAATAACCGTTAAAAGCCGTTTGGAAAATATGGGATTTTCGGTAGATACCTTGGGTCTTTTTGAAAATGACAAGGCAGATATTGCGTCTTCAAGTGTTTTAGTTTTACCCGTGCCCACCACACGCGACGGTATAAATATTTATACCCCCTTAACGGGCAGAGAAATTGCTTTGGCAGATATTGAAAAATCAGTATCGCCCAATACCACACTTCTTTGCTGTAATTACGAGTTTAAAAGAGGAAAATCCATAGACTACAACCGCCTTGACAGTTATGCTCTTTTGAATGCCATACCCACAGCCGAGGGCGCAATTAAACTTGCCATTGAAAACACAGATTTCACACTTTGGAACTCAAAAGTATTGGTAATAGGCTACGGCAGAGTGGGTAAAATTCTGGCAGACCGCCTTAAAGGTATGGGGGCACATGTCACTGTTTCGGCAAGAAAGCCCTCTGATTTTGCCCTTATTTCCTCACTTAATATGGAAAAAGTGAATACCGAAAAGCTAAACAACCAAATTCTTGATTACGATATTATTTTCAATACTGTTGATTTCCCTGTCATTAGCAACAAGGGACTTGAAAACACCCCTTGCAAGTGCATAATTGACCTTTCAAGCAAGGGCGGTTTTAATCTTGATTTCGCACTTAGCCGAGGTATTAACGCTATTAAAGCCCCCGCTTTGCCCCTTAAAGTTGCGCCAAAAACTGCAGGCGAGTTTCTCGCCCAAACACTAGCCTTACTAATACCCACCTTTGATTAGGAGTGATAAAAATGCAAAACATAAAAATCGGCTATGCCTTTTGCGGTTCCTTTTGCACACTGGCAAAGTCTTTGAAAACCTTAAAATCACTAAAAGAAGAATATGAAAATATAACCCCTATAATGTCGCAGATTGTCTACTCCACCGATACTCGCTTTTTCAAAGCCGAGGATTTTAAAGCCGAGGTAGAGAAGATATGCGGTCAAAAAATAATACACACCATTGACGGTGCAGAGCCAATTGGCCCTAAAAATCTGCTTGATATAATTGTTGTCTCCCCTTGCACGGGAAACACCTTGGCAAAAATAGCCCTCGGTATTACCGACACACCCGTTACAATGGCTGTGAAAGCCCATCTTAGAAACAACAAGCCCGTCTTATTAGCACCCGCCACCAATGACGCTTTGGGTGCCAGTGCAAAAAACTTTGGTCTTTTACACAACACCAAAAACATTTATTTTGTGCCCTACTCTCAAGATGACCCCTACTCCAAAAACAATTCGCTCGTTTGCGATTTTACCCTTATTCCCGAAGCAATAAAAGAAGCTTTAAAGGGTAAACAAATGCAACCTATTTTAAAATAAACTTTCTGCTCCCGAAAAAAACGGGAGCTTTTTTATTTACAAAATGGTTTCAAATGGTGTCAAAAAGGTAAAAAAGTTGATTTTGCGGTAAAAATATGGTATAATTACGCTGTATGTACACATTGGAGGTGTATTTATGGGTAATTTTGACGGTAAGGATTTATACAGTTTTGACAATTCTTCTAACAAGATTGAAAATGGAGAAACAAGTTTCGACCTTAACAGTTTTTCCTCCAGAGCAAACCAAGAATTACAAACCGAAAATCCCCAACAAAAAGAAAAAGATAAAAAACAAAACCGCAAACAGCGTACCATAAAAATCTTACTTACGGTGTTTTTGGTAGGTCTTATAACATTCTCTCTTGTGGTGGGTGCATTTATGTTTTACGCCTTCACAATGGTTGACCCCACAATGGACGAAGACCTTAACAACCTTGAACTTAACTTCACAACCACAATTTATGTGGACGATGGCAAAGGTGATTATAAAGAATACCGCCGAATTCACGGTGAGTTTAACCGAATTTGGGTGGATTACGATAAGGAAGCAGCCGAAAAGGAAGAACCCGACTATGAGGGTATTCCCCATAATCTTGCAATGGCTTTTGTGGCTATTGAGGACAAAGGCTTTTTCGACCATAACGGCGTTGACTGGAAAAGAACAATAGGCGCGTTCATCAACGAATTTGTTCCTATTTCATCCTCCCGTTTTGGTGGCTCCACCATTACACAACAGTTAGTTAAGAACTTGACCGATGACCGCTCTCAAAAGGCCAGCCGTAAGGTAAGAGAAATTATGAGAGCAAGATTTTTAGAGGATAACTTCTCTAAACCCACCATACTTGAGTGTTATTTAAACACCATTCCAATGGGTAACGGCACCTACGGTGTTGAGGTTGCTGCTAACTACTATTTTGGCAAAACAGTTAAGGACTTAACCATTGCCGAGTGTGCAAGTTTGGCATCTATCACCAAAGCTCCAAGCTACTACTCGCCCGATAAAAACCCCGAAAACAACAAAACCCGCCGAAACACCGTTCTTTATGAAATGATGGACCAAGGCTATATATCAAAGGAAGAATATGAAGAGGCAAAGAACACCGAGCTTGAAGTTACTGCTGACCAAGAGGTTTTAAACCAAAACGAGGTCAACTCTTACTTTGTCGATGCTTTAATAGAACAAGTTTCTACAGACTTATGCGAGAAATACGGTTATGACAAAGCCCATGCCGACCAAATGTTTTATAACGGCGGATATAATATCTATGCTACTGTAGATACCAAAATGCAAGAAGCCGCTGAAAAGGTTTTCGCAGACGAAGCCTATAAAATTGAAAGCAAAAAAGGCGACCTTTTAAAAGCAGGTATAACCGTTCTTGACTATGAGGGCAGAGTTAAGGCTATTGTTGGCGACCTTGGAACTAAGGATAAAAACCGCGGTTACAACAACGCTACCTCGGCTGTGCGTCAACCTGGCTCTACAATGAAGCCAATTGCCGCCTATGCCCCGGCTATCGAAAATGATTTAATTCATTTTTCAAGCATTATTAACGATACCAAAACAAACTACAACGGTTGGACTCCTGTTAACTGGTATGGCTCATATTTAGGAAATGTTACAACCCAGTATGCTTTGGAGCGTTCTATCAACGCTGTTCCCGTTTATTTGGTTAACAAAATGGGACCCAAAAATTCCTATGATTTCCTAACCCAAAAGCTTGGTATTACAACCCTTAACGCCGAAGATGTTAACCTTTCTCCCTTAGGAATGGGCGGTACTAACGGCGGTCTTACAACACTTCAGTCTGCCGCAGCCTTTGCTGTTTTCGGCAACGGCGGTTTGTATTACGAGCCCACCTTCTATTCAAAGGTTACAAATCAGGACGGTAAGGTTATCTTAGAACGCACTCCAACTCCCAAAATGGCTATAAGTGCAGATACTGCAACCGTTATGAACCACTTGCTTAGAACTGTTGTATACGGCGACCAGGGTACAGGTCGAGGTGCTGCAGGATATATTCCCAATATGAAGATTTACGCAAAGACAGGTACATCTAACGACCAAAACGACCTTTGGTTTGTTGGTGGCAGTCCCTACTATGTGGCTTCTTGTTGGAGCGGTTTTGAAACAATGCAACCGATTCCTTCATCCTACAGCAGCATATCTTTAAAGCTTTGGGGAAATGTTATGTCAAAAGCCCACGAGGGACTAAAAGCCAAAGAATTTAAAGATAGTTCTTATGCAATCGAGAGATTCTACTGCACCGAAACCGGAAACCTAGCTACTGACAGTTGTCCAAATAAGGCTATTGGTTGGTACAGAAAGAGCAATGTCCCCGAACATTGCACTGCACACCCTGGTAATCCTTTAGGCAACCCTGCCGATATGCCGGCGGAAGAAACGCCTCAAGCGGACACTTCTTCTGCACAATAAACATTTAAAAAAGCAGGGTTTTATACCCTGCTTTTTAGGAGAATTTTATGCTTGAATTCAGAAAAATAACCTTAGAGGACAAGCCTCTTTTAGATAAAATTCTGAAAAACGCTAAAGAGGTTTCGTGTGAAAACACCTTTGTTAACCTTTATGTTTGGCAAGATGCTTATGACACTGAAATTGCCTTTAAGGACGGCAACCTTTTTATTCGCTACGGCAAAGGAGAATCTATTAGCTACCGTTTGCCCATAGGCGGAAATTTGGAAGACGGATTAAAAGAAATCTTTGCTATTAGTGACACTGCACCCGTATTTTGGAATCCCATTAACGAGGCATTTAGCAGTTTTCCAAAATGGTTTGCTGAAAAATATGATATAATCCAAAGCCGAGACAGCTTTGACTACATCTACCGCCAAAGTGATTTAGCAAATCTCGAGGGTAAAAAATATCATTCCAAACGCAACCATATATCCGCCTTTTCGAAAAAATATGATTGGCATTATGAGGAAATAAACCCCGCAAACCTTGATAAAATCATCACTTGTGCTGACGCTTGGTATTCTGAGAACGCCGAGCGACTTGACGAGTTTGCCCTTGTTGAAAAAAAGGGTCTTAAAACTGTTTTAGAAAATTTAGAGCTTTTCTCGGTTAAAGGCGGCGCAATATTTATTGATGATAAGGCGATAGCTTTTACCTTGGGGACACCTATAAACAACAAGATTTTCGATGTTTTCGCCGAAAAAGCGTTGCCCGAATTTGCTACAGCGTATACAGTTATTAACAACTGTTTTGCAAAAGAACTGGGCGATTTTAAATACATTAACCGCGAGGACGATATGGGTCTTGAGGGTTTACGCCGCGCAAAGCTTTCCTACCGCCCCGCCGTTTTATTAGAAAAATATATTTTCAAACCAAACACAGCTACTGACAAAGTTTAAGTTGTAAAGGCTCGGCTTTGTCGGTAGCTTCTTTTTTTATGCGTATTTTGTATTCGGTGTATTTTTCGCTTTCGCTTTTCTTGAAATTAACCTTAATACCGCTAGATTTGAGCGTATCTATTAGTTTTGTAAGACTATTCGAAAAAATTCTAGGGTCGGTTATAACCCCTTTTTTGTTTGACTTTTCTTGGGGTTTTTCTTCGCATTTAAAGGGCGGATTTAAAATTTTAAATATGTAATCTTCTGCCTGCCCCACACTTAGTTTTTGGTCAATTATGGTGTTGAGTGCTTCGGCTCGGCCCTCTTTAGGAAGTCTGAGCAGTGCTCTTGCGTGGTCTTCGGTCAAATCCGCCTCGGTTATGCGGTTTATTAGCCTTTCTTCAAGACGAAGCAGCTGGAGTTTCGAAAAAAGGGTCGTTTGTGAAACACCCAAATGAGATGCCACCGTCGACAAGCTCATACCCTTTGCAGAAATTAGGCGGTTTATTGCCCTTGCTTCGTCAAAAAAAGAGAGTCGACTGCTTTGCAAGTTCTCAGTTAGAGAATACAGCAAAGCGGTATTATCGTCAGCATTATGTACAACACAAGGCACACGCCTGAGCCCTGCCATTAAAGAGGCATTTAGTCGGCGACCCCCTGATATAAGTTCATATTTTCCTTTTTTAATTTTCCTAACCAAAATAGGCTGAAGTACTCCGCTTGCAGAAATACTGTCCCTTAAAAGCTGTAGTTCGTTTTCTTTAAAATCGGTCCTGATGGTAGCGGACGGTTTTTTTATCTCCCTTGGGTTTAACATCCTGATTCGCTTTTCGCCGATTGTATGCATTAAATCCCTGCCCTTCAATAAATATTATCCTTTAAGATACTCAAAAAGTAAAGAAATTTCGGTCGCCCAAATTCGGCAAATAAAAAGAAAAACGGCCCTTTTACAAGGGTCGTTTTGAAATATCAGAGGGTTTTCGGGGATATTTTGACGGGGTTTGCGATATTTTTTTACACAAAACAAAGGCTCTTTTCTCGTCCCCCGTTAAGGTTTCGGTAAAAATTTGAGGTTTGCCGCCGCCCAACACCTTAAGAGCGTTATCACAAGCCTTTAGCTCCTCCTCCACAGAGGGACCTTTCATACCCACAAACATACCGCCGTTTTTAGCGAGAGGCAGACAATATTCCAAAAGCACAGGCATTGAAGCCACCGCACGGGCGGTTACAATTTGGAAATTTTCGCGGTAAAGTGGGTTTTTACCCGCATCCTCGGCACGGGAGTGAACGGTTTTTATGCCTTTAAGACCTAAAGCAGAAATAACCTCGTTTAGGAAGACCAGACGTTTGTTTAAACTGTCAATTAAAGTTACCTCTAAATCGGGACGAACAATTTTAAGCACCATACCGGGGAAACCCGCACCTGTACCCACATCGGCAACAGTAGCATTTTCGGGAATATCCACATTTTTAAAGAACAAAATGCAGTCATAAAAATGCTTAAAAAGCACCTCCTCGGGCTCTTTAATAGCCGTTAAATTCATTTTTTCGTTCCACTCTAAAAGCATGTTGCCGTAGAGATTCAGTCGATTTTTTATCTCATCGGTAATCTCCACACCAAACTCACTGCAAAGAGGGGCAATTTTTTCAATGCCAAAATCAATCATTCACATAAGCCTCCAACCTATAAATCGGGAAACCCATTGAAGAGAATTTCGCCTCATATTCGGTCATAATGTTTCCTTCAAAATCACTTTTGTGAAGGTCGAGAGAAACATTTTTTAGAGCAAAACCGCTTTTGCTAAAGCACTCCAGTGAAAATTCAAAAAAGTGCATATTATCGGTCTTCTGATGAATTTCACCACCCTCAACCATCAGTCTCTTATAAATTTCTAAAAAACGGGGATGGGTCAGGCGGTGGGTAGCATAACCTGATTTCGGGAAAGGGCATGAGAAATTAAGAAAGATTTTCTCAACGCTTTTTTCTTTCAAAAACTTTTCAAGATACTCGGCACCGCATTTTATGAATCTTAGGTTATTAATACCCTCAGCCTTAGCCATTTCACAGCCGACAGTTATAACATTTCCGCTTTTTTCAACCGCAATAAGGTTGATTTCGGGGTGAGACTTTGCATACTCACAAGCAAATCTTCCCTTGCCGCAGCCAATTTCCAAATGAATAGGTTTATCATTTCCAAACCAGTTTTCTAAATCTATATAATCCTTTTTCTCAATTGCGGTGTTAAAGTTTCTGTCTTCAAAATCGCTAATATACAAAATATCCGAAACTGCTTCAAGGCGTTTATCAAGATATTTTTTCTTTCTCATTCTCATTGATAATTCTCCAATACTGTCTTTGCTCTTTCTTTTACTTTTTCTACAAGGCTTTCGGGCTTTAATGCCTTAACATTTTCGCCGTAATTAATAATCCAAGTAACCAAGGCATCACTTATTACCAAATCGGTTTTAAATTTAAAGCCGTCAGCATCACTACCCGTTATAAAAATATTCTCGCCAAAGCGGTCAAGAATAGGCTCGGTGATTTTACTGTCACACCAGAGTTCTACTGTCTGGGTTTCGCCCGTGTGCATACCGAAAAGTCGCTTTGCGTAATCGCTTGTGTCAAAACTTTCCTTGTAATCACTAACCTCGCTGAAATGACGGGCAGTTTTTTCTAAAACCTCTACTGAATGTATTCTGTCGAGCCTCAAATGAATTAAATTATCATACTTTTCATAGTTGCCGATTAGATAATAGTGGTCGTCCTGCCAACAAAGGGCATAGGGGTTTAAGGTCATTTCCTTGACATCGCCCTTAACATTACCGCTCTTATCAAATTTTCTTTGTATGTATTTAATTTTAATCTGTTTTGCAGACTCGATAGCAAGGCTAATTTTATCAATATTATAATAAATTTCCTCGTTACCGCTCTTTTCGCCTGAGGAAAAGAAAATTCGGTCCTCTCGGCGTTTTGTTTGGTTAACGCTAAGCATTGAGTGAAGCTTGGATAAAAGCTCTCTCGTTTTTTTAGCGCTTATGAACTTTGCCGACCTTACTGCATCGCAAAGAAGATAAATTTCGGGGATTTCAAACTCCCGTTCTCCTATAAACCAGCCAACCCTTGGACTGTCGGTCTTAATAATATCACATCCGTAAAACTCTAAAGAGGCGATATCGTCATATATAGATTTTCGCTCAGCATCTATCCCCTCTTTTTCTAAAAGTTCTACAATTTGAGAGGCATTTAAGGGGTGCTCCTCATCGCTGTGCTTTTTTAAAATATCAAGCACATAAAGTACCTTTAATTTTTGGTTTGAGAGTTTAGCCATTCCTTTGTTACCTCACAAAATTCCTCATAATCCATAATAGTGTTGATAATATCAAGCATAGCGTTGGGGCTTAAATTTTCGGGCAAATCTATCTTCTTTAAAAAGACTTTTCGCCTTTCCTTACTGCCGCTTCCGCCCGAAAGACCCCTTAAAAACATGTCGGTTTTGGTAATTTTTCTTTTGCTCTCAGGCTTTTCCTCGCCCACAACACCGCTTTTTTCCAAAGCCTTGATTATAACACCAGGCGTCATACCCTCAAGACCCAAAAGTCCCTCTTTCGAGCCTTTTGCTTTTCTCTTTTCTTTGCCTTTGATTTGAGGAATATAAACATTTGTAATAGAACTTTCGCCAACGATATTTTTAATATACGCCCTTATCATATTACCAGCCGAGTCACTGTCGGTAATTACAATAACGCCGTATTTTTCGGCCAACATTCTAATCATTTGGCACTTTTCTTTATCCTTAAAAAGAGAAAAGCCGTTAGTTGGAATAATCAGCGCATCTATTACATTTTCAAGGGTTTTTTTATCGTATTTTCCCTCAACAATTACGGGACTTTTAAGACTAATCAAGGGCTTCACCCTTTGAAATAATATATATGAGTTTAATAATCATTTCTTCAAGCAAAAGTCTCTCATTTGCCGAGAAGGATTTTAACGCCTTGTCGGTTGCAACCAAAGTATCTAAGCAAAGTTTGGTCTTTTTAAAGTCCATTTTGCCAAGCTTTTGGAAAGCCTTTTCAACTGCAAACGAGCGGGTTTTATAGCCAAAAGCATCTGCTGTTTCTTTAATTCCAAGTCCCTTTTGTTTGGCACAAAGGGCTCTGTAAATATCCACAAACACCGCACTTACATTGAATAAAATTGTCATCGGTTTGGTTTTCAAGAACAAAAGCTCGTCTAACATTTTAAGGGCTTTTGTGGAATCACAGGCAAAAATCAAATCAGAAAGCTTGAAAATATTTGCTTCAACGGTTGGGGTGCAAACCTCGTCAATATGAGCCTTGCTAACCGCTGACTCGCCCACAAAGGCGCAAAGCTTTTCAAGTTCTCCGCTTAAAAGGTTAATGTCCTCGCCACAGGTTTCAACCAGATAATTTCCCGCAGCTAAATCCATTTTTGTGCCTCTTTTTAAAGCACCTTGGCAAAGCATTTTCACAAGCTCGGCACGGGTTCTGTGTTTAAGCTCAACCGCCATTCCGCCGTTTTTTTCACAAGCAGAAACTAATTTTTTAAATTTGGCACCCTTTTTTAAATCTATTTCAATACCGTCAAAATACAAAATAAAGGTGGTTTCCTCGGGGGTTTCTAAAATCAGGGTTAAAAGCTTTTCAAAATCAGAATCAGAACAGTGCTTAAAATCATAGTCGTTTAAAATAACGCACTTGCGGTCGCTCATCATAGGCATTTGCATAACACTGTCATAAACCTCTTGCAAATTGCATTGAGCGGTGAATTTACTGTAATTAAAAATATCATCCTTATCGGCAATGCTTTTGCTTATCTTTTCAAGATAAAGAGTTTTCAAATATGCGTCTTCCCCAACCAAAATATAAACCGGAAGCAATTTCCCCGATTTTAAATTTTCTTTTAGTGCGTTTTCAAGAACGACTGCCATTTTCGCCAATTTCCCCCTTCCTTTAAAATCTTTTCATTCATTTCTTTTAATTTTAACATATCCTGTCTTTTTTTACAAGTCAGCAAAACCTCAAAAACAACTAAAATAACTAAAACTGCAACATAAGACACAAATGGCGGCAGTCTTGTCACCGCAAAAGACCTTGTTCCCAAATAATTTATAACCGAGTTTATATATTTCACGCCATAATCCACAAACCCCAATAAGACCGATGCCATAAAGGGAAATATAATACTTAAAATCAAAGCCACTACAGAAGCCGACAAAATAATTGTTACGGGAAAGGATATTAAAAGGTTAGTAAAAACCGACATATTAGAAACATACCCAAAAACATAAATTGTTATAGGAAGTGTTAAAAGCATTGCCGAAAGGGAGAGTATTGTTGTCTCTATTATGTATTTGGGGATTTTCTTATTTATATCAAGGTGTTTGCAAATCGGCAAAGCCACCGCCAAAATTCCCAAAGTCGAGAGTACCGACAGTTGAAATCCAATGTTAAACACCGTAAACGGAGAAGAAATTAAAATAAATGTAACCGCACCGCCCAAAGCATTCTCGCCCGAATAGGGTCTGTTAAGTAAAAGTCCCAAAGCCATTATGATATATGTAATACCCGCTCTTAAAATAGAGTTTGTAAAACCGCAAACAGCACACATAATTATAACAGTGCAGAACATAATAAAGGCTTTAAAATAAGGTTTATAAACCGTCTTTTCAATTATTTTAAGTATGAGAGACACTATTATACTTAAATGCATACCAGAAACCACCATTACGTGAGCTACACCAGATGCTTTAATATTATCGTAAAATCTGTCCTCAAGATAAGAGCGGTCGCCAGAAACCAAGGCACAAACAGTAGCGGCAGATTCTTTGGACATATTTTCAAAAACAGTTTTCGCCACATAGTTTCTTATTTTATTAACAGCTTTAGATATATTATCGGTCGTATCTAACTTTTTAAATTCTTCAATATTTCCCGAAATGTAAATTTTATTTCCAAAGTTTGAAGCTTTATAATCTTCGTCTAGTTCACTTAAAGAGATTTGCGCATACAGTATATCGCCCAACGAAAAATTTAAGGGTGTGTGCCATAAAGATATTTTAGTGCCTTTTGGTAAAGTTTCACTTTTTACAACCTCAAAGGTGCTTCGGTAAAAGCCTTCGCTCTTATAGGTTGTGCTTTCAAAGGATATATAAGCGTTGATATTACTATCTGCCATACTTTCTAATTTTTCTGCCTTTTTAAGATTAGAAAAACAGCTTATACACATAACAACAAGCAGTATCCACACAACCGTGAAAACCGCTTGTTTCTTAAAGAGGCTAAAAATTAAAAATACTGCAAACAACAAAAGGCACAAAGCCAAAGCCCAAAAAGAATAAAAACCGCAGACAGCCGAAATTACACAGCCGACCGCGGAAATTAGCATTGGTCTTTTTCTTAAATAATCTATCAAACTAAATCCTCGATTACTTAAAAATTTTATACTTTTTGATTATATAATAGAAAGGTATACCAAAGCAAAGACAGACAATAGTTTGACCGAGTCCAACCTCAAAAGCGGAAATTAAAAATCCCCACAAAAAATTCTTCGACTCAAGATAGAAAACTGCAATTTCAAACCCTATAACCACTGCATTTATGATAACTGGGGGTAAAAATGCAAATATTGGAAGTCCTTTCACACATTTATCTCTAAGCACTCTTGTAAGTCCTGCTGCAAAAAATGTTGCAAGGGTGCCAAAAAGCAAATCAGCAATATTAAATGAGCCTATATTTGAAATAAAACAACCCACTGTAAGACCGGGCACAGCGGCAGGTGTGAAAATAGGAAGTATGGTTAAAACCTCCGAAATCCTAAGCTGTATAGGGCCGTAAGCCAACCCAAAAATATTACATAAATATGTAAGGGTTGCATAAAGGGTAGCAATAACCGCCCCTGTTACTATGTATTTGATTTGTTGTTTGCGTTCCATTTTATTTTTCCTTTAATTTTGTATAAAATTCAACTGCAAGGCGGTCGCATCTCTCATTTTCGGGGTGCCCCGCGTGACCTTTAACCCAACAAATCTCAACCTTGTGAATTTCTAAAAGGTCTAAAAGTTTCTCCCACAAATCTGGGTTAAGCGCGGGTTTTTTGTCCGCCTTTCGCCATCCATTTCTACGCCAAGACTCTGCCCAGCCTTTTGAAATACCGTCAGCCACATATTTAGAGTCGGTTGTGAGTACAACCTCACAAGGCTCTTTTAAAGCCGAAAGACCCATTATAACCGCCGTTAATTCCATTCGGTTGTTGGTGGTTTGCTCTTCGCCGCCCGAAAGCTCTTTTTCCATCTTTCCAAAACGAAGAATTGCACCCCAACCGCCGGCACCTGGGTTTCCTGAACAGGCGCCGTCAGTAAAAAGTTCTACCCTTTTCATAGTTTAATTATAACTCCTATAACTTCCTATAACCTTACCTAAAATCATTGGGTCTTCAGGGTATATAGGTGAAAAATCGGGGTTTTCGGGCATATAAATAATCTTGCCGTCTCGAATTAGCAAACGCTTAACGGTTGCCTCGTCGCCGTCCATACCAACAACAATGTCACCGCTTTTGCATGGCTTTGTTTTATCGGCAACGATAATATCGCCGTCTAAAATTCCTGCATCTCTCATACTAAAACCCACAACCTTTAAGGCAAAAAGACCGTCGGCATTCTTAGATGGATAAGGAATATAATCTTCAATTTCCTCAACCGCCAAAATAGGTTTACCCGCAGTGATTTTGCCAACCAAGGGCACCATTGAAGAGGGCGCATCCCCCACAATTCTGATACCTCTTGAATTTTTGCGGTCAACCGAAATGTATCCGTAATCCTCAAGGGCGGTTAAAATGGCGTGAACTGTTGAGGTTGAACTGATACCTGTTGCATTGCATATCTCACGCACTGTGGGAGGAATACCCTCGGTGCGTTTTTGAACTAAAAAGTTATATACTAACTGTTGTTTTTCTTTTAGCGGTGTTTTAGACACAAAAACTCCCCCAAACATATATTCTTTTTTTATTATATCATTTGCGGTGTTCTTTTGCAACACTTTTGCAAAAGGTTTGTCTAAGCCCCATAATTATTAAAATGCCGCCAAAAATTTTGCCTAAAAGCCTCGCCGAAAAAAAGGAACTTACCCACAGCCCTAAAACCACTCCTAAAAGACCGAAAAGTGCAAAAGGAATAACCGTTTTCCATTTTATTTCCTTTTTCAAAGAGTAAATTATAACGGCTATAAGGGAAATTGGAATAAAAAATATAAGGTTTATTCCCCCTGCAGTTATGCGGTCGGTATCTGTAAAAAGACTTAGATAAATTATAAGCACTGCGCCTCCGCCTAAACCCATTGACCCCGCCATTCCCGAAAAAAGCCCTGCTAAAAGGGCGGCGATATTCATTTAAGCAGCAGGCGGACGCCTGCGTAAATTATAAAAATTCCAAATATCCTTTTAAGCCATAAAGTCGATATTTTTTTAAGTATTACCGTCCCTAAAACAGAACCGATAATACCCGTTAAAATGTAAGGTGAAGCATCACTTAAAGTCACCTTGCCTTGAAAAATATAAAGAGTAGCACTTAAAACGGTAATTGGTAAAATTACCGCCACTGCGTTGGCGTGAGCGTTTTTTTTAGAAAGTCCGCTTTTTTCCAAAAGGGGCACTGCAATTATTCCACCACCCGCACCGAAAAGACTGTTTAAAGCACCTATTAAAATCCCGCCAAGATACGGGGTAATTTTTCTTTTCACAAAACCACCTCACACTTTATCTTTTCCAAAAAAATATTTTCTATTGACAGAAAAAGTATTGGCGGTTAAAATGTTAATATATATTTTTAGGGGTGTTATGTTTGGGTTTACTTGAACTGTTTATTTTGGCAGTCGGTCTTTCTATGGACGCTTTTGCTGTTTCAATATGCAAAGGTCTTGCCACCGAAAAGGTTACATTAAAGCATTCTGCAATAACAGGTGCTTGGTTTGGCGGATTTCAGGCTTTAATGCCACTTATCGGCTTTTTCCTTGGAACATCCTTTGAAAAATATGTTACAAGAATCGACCATTGGATAGCATTTATTCTACTTGCCGCCATTGGTTTGAATATGGTAAAAGAAGCCTTTAGCAAGGAGCAAAATGAGGCTGACTGTTCCTTTAGTTTTAAAACAATGCTTGTAATGGCTGTAGCCACCAGTATTGATGCTTTGGCTGTCGGTATTACTCTAGCACTCTTACCGCAAATCAACATATATGCCGCCGTTTCGTTCATTGGCGTTATAACATTTATACTATCTGCCATAGGCGTTAGAATAGGCAATATCTTTGGCGGAAAATATAAATCAAAAGCCGAGCTTTTAGGCGGAGCTATACTTATTATCTTAGGTCTTAAAATTCTTTTAGAACACTTGGAAATTCTATAACAAAAAGACTCAGCCCACAAGCTGAGTCTTTTTTATATCCCAAGCAGTTTTTCTGCGTTTTGGTGGGTTATTTTTTCCTTTTCACTGTCACTGATTTCAAGTGAATTTAAAAGCCTTAACTCCATTTCAGCGGTGTGCCAAGGACAGTCGGTACCAAACAAAATTTTATCAGCCCCGTGGGTTTCTAAAATCTTACTCGCAAAATACTTTGGCATATTTCCGCAACCAAAAGAGGTGTCAAAATAAATATCCTTTCCGCAAAGGTGTTTAAGCACTCCCTCACCGCAATCAAGACCACCCCAATGTGCCGCTATAACGGGCGAGTCAAAATATTTAAGCGCTTTTTCCATTTTTTCAGGTGTGGCGCCATAAGGCGGTGGAAAGCCATAATCAAGCCCTGCATGGAAAACGGTTATGAGCCCCAGTTTAGAAATCTTTTTGTATATAGGTATCATTCGCTCGTCATCAACGCTAAATCCTTGATAATCGGGGTGGAGTTTGACTCCCTTTAGCCCTAACGCCTTAATTCTTTCAAGTTCATCCAAACAGTCCTCGCTAAAAGGGAAAACCGAGCCGAAGCTTATAATATTACCCTTGTTTATCTCACTTGCAAAATCATTTACTTTTTTCTGCTGTGTGGCATTGGTGGCAATATTTAACACCACCGCCTTGTCAACGCCCTGTTTTGACATTATGTTTTTAAGACCGCTTAATGTTCCGTCGGTGTTTGGCAACATTCCGCCTGATACAAAGGAAAGTCTTTGCAGTGCGGTGTTGGCTATTTTTTCAGGGAAACAATGGGTATGAAAATCAATTAACATATTTTAGCCTCCAGTAGTTACATATATTATACCACAAATTTGTCGAATTTACCATAAATCATCTTGACAAATGAATTTTGGAGGAGTAATATGTGTTAGTTGAAATTATCATTTAAGGGAGAGGATTTTTGTGGTTATTTTACTGTCAGTTTCAGTGGCTCTTTTAGCAGGTCTTATAATGACAAGATTTTTCAAAAAAATCAAACTGCCTTCGGTTACGGCTTACCTCATTGCAGGCGTTCTGATAGGACCTTACTGCATCGGTAATTTAGGACTGAACGGCTTGGGATTTACCTCAAGCGATGCCGTTCACAGCCTTTCGCTCATCTCCGAAGTGGCTCTTGGCTTCATTGCCTTTTCAATCGGTAACGAATTTCGTTTAGACGAGCTTAAAAGAACAGGAAAACAGGCGCTTGTAATCGGTATTCTTCAAGCTTTGGTTGCAACACTTTTTGTTGACGCGGCTTTGATTGCACTTAGTGTATTTATGCCAAATGTAATTTCCGTTCCTCAGGCAATAACCTTGGGTGCTATTGCTACCGCTACTGCTCCTGCTGCTACGTTGATGGTTGTAAGACAGTATAAGGCACACGGTCCCTTAACCAAACTCCTTTTACCTATAGTTGCTCTTGACGATGCAGTTGGCTTGGTTGTTTTCGCAGTTTCCTTCGGTATTGCTAAAACAATGGTAAGCGGAAACTTTGACTTGGTTTCAATTATTTTAACCCCAATAATTGAAATTGCTTGTTCCTTATTGTTGGGTGCTTTGATGGGCTGGATTTTAACCCAGTTAGAAAAGCTTTTCAACTCCAACACAAACCGTTTAAATCTTACCATTGGTATTGTGCTTTTAACCGCATCTCTTTCTATGATGAAGTTTGAGGTTGGCGGAATACATATTCAGTTCTCCTCACTTTTGACCTGTATGATGCTTGGTACAGTTTTCTGCAATATATGCTCCCTTTCCCACGACCTTATGGGCGCGGCAGACAAGTGGACTTCACCTATATTTGCCCTCTTCTTTGTTATAAGCGGTGCGGAACTTGAGCTTAACGTTTTCACAACAGCTTCAGTTGTTGTAATCGGTGTTGTATATATTCTTTTCCGTTCTTTAGGAAAATATATCGGCACATTTATAAGTGCAAAGGCAACCAAATGTTCACCCGAAATTTGTAAGTATTTGGGTATTACCCTTTTACCTCAGGCAGGTGTTGCTTTGGGTATGTGTACTGTTGCAATGCAGCTTGGAGAAGCTGGAAATCTCATTAAAAACATCACACTGTTTGCAGTGCTTATTTATGAGTTGTTTGGACCTGTATTTACCCGTATGGCACTTACCGCTGCAGGTGAAATCAAACCCATTTCTGATGAGGTTAAAAACCGCCGAAGCACTAAACTTGCCGCCGCACAAAGCAACAAGAATTAAATATTTCAAAACCCAAATTTGCTATTGACAAATTTGGGTTTTATGTTATAATAGATTTTGCTCGTTTGGGGCATTAGCTCAGTTGGTTAGAGCAACCGGCTCATAACCGGTCGGTCCGCGGTTCGAGTCCGTGATGCCCCACCAAACGCAGCGCGGCGTGGCGCCGCAGCCGTTTCGGTTAGTCTGCGGTTGTCAGAGCTTCTTATATACATCCATGTTAATCTTTATTCTAATATAGGGGTATGGTGTCAATGGTAGCACACCGGTCTCCAAAACCGTTTGTGAGGGTTCGAGTCCTTCTACCCCTGCCAAAAATAAAGCATCGCGAAAGCGGTGCTTTGTTTTATCCAAGCCGAAGGATTGGTATGTAATCCGCGTTAGCGGAATGTAATCAGTTTGCTTTGCAAACTGTATGTCATCAAGGCGTTAGCCTTGTATATTCTTTCTTCGGCTTGATTACATACGCAACTTTCGTTGCAATTACATACAATGCTTCGCATTGATTACATTCACGGCTTTGCCGTGATTTGATATGTAGGGGTTCAAACCCATAACTCAAAAATTTAAAGGGCATCTAATTCGTACAACCTTTCCAAAAATAATAGTTCATACGTAAGGGTGGCTATTATTTTTTATGTTTTAAGGACTCGAACACGGCAAAACAAAAACGGTTGGCGTTAAAACCAACCGTTTTTTATTAATATCCGCTGCCGTCTATGTTGGTAATTAAAGAATCTGTACCCATAGCCTGTGGAAGCTCTCCGTTCCATTTTTCATAAAACTTTGAACGGATTATGTCATCGTTTAAAGAAGCCTTTATTTTATTATTTGCCTCGGCCTCTGCCTCGGCTTTAATTCTTACTGTTTCAGCCTCGGCTTCTGCGTTGGTTATTGCTGTTTGCTTTTCAGTTTCAGCTTTAAGTAATTGCTGTTGAGCGACCTGTTTTTCTTCAATAGCATTTATAAATGCCTCAGAGAAATCGAAATTTATAATATTAACATCGGTTACAAAAAGTCCAATATTGTTTAATTTTTCGTTAAGCCCTGAAACCAGACCGTCAGAAATAAGTGCACGGTTTGTAACGCTCTCTTCTGCAGTATATTGTGCGGTTATTGCCTTTAAAACCTCATTTACAGCAGGCGCTACCAAAACATTTTCATATTGTGCACCTATATTTTTATAAATGCTATAGGATTTTGATGTATCCACTCGGTAGTTTATAGCAAGTGTGGTTTGAACTGTCTGCAAGTCCTTAGAAAAAGCTTCGGTGTTAACCTCAAGTTTAACAATGCGGTTGTCTATCTTAACTATTTTCTGAACAAAAGGTGCCTTAATATGTATACCCTCTTGAAGAACACCCTCGTTAACCTTACCAAGAGTTACCACAACTCCGGTATGACCGGCTTCAACAATGGTAAAGCAGTTAACAATCACTAGCACAGCAAAAATCACAGCTATAACAATAGCCGCAATTTTAAAGATTTTTTTCTCATTTGTCATATTGATTCCTCCCGAAACTTTATGATTAATATATACCACATTTTGCCTCTAAATTCAAGTAATTTAAAAAAGCTGTCTCATAAATTGTGGGACAGCTTAACAAGAGGTTTAATTCTTATCCATCTTTTAATTCTTTAACGCTTCTTTGACTGATTACAGGGGTTTCAATGTACTCAATAATTTCGTCTAGATTATCCGAGATAAAATAGAGTTCCTTACATTTGTCTTTTATAAACATTTTCTCTATTGAAGCCTTGATAAGGGTCTCGGTTTCGGTATAGTAACCGAACTGGTCATACAACGCTATGGGTTTATTATGACGGCAAAGCTGTTTTAGTGTTAGAATTTCAAAAAATTCCTCTAAAGTGCCAATTCCGCCAGGGGTAACGATAAATGCATCTGCCATATCCTCCATAATGAGTTTGCGTTCACGCATTGTCTCGGGAGTCACAAGCTCATCGCAGATATCACATATTTCCTCAACCTCTTCACGCACGAAAAAGCGAGGAATAACACCCAAAATGTGAGCGCCGCCCTTTCTGAAACCACGTGCCGCCGCTCCCATAAGGCCGTTACCACCGCCACCAAAAACTAAATTATGGTCTCTGTCAGCCAAAATCTTTCCCATTTTTTCGGTTTCTTCAACATATTTGTTATCAATGTTAGTACTTGCCGAGCCATAAACACAAATACGCATAACATACCTCCGATACGCCTTTTAGTATATTGTATCATAAACTCAGAAAAAAAGCACCAAATTTTAAAAATTATTTATTTTTATCCTCGTCTATCATATCATAAAGGCTTTCAATAACATTACTCAGTGTACCGATTTCATCAATTAGCCCCACCTTTACCGCCTTTTCGCCCGATATTACCGAGCCCACATCTGTAACCATTTCCTTTGTATTCATCATAAGCTCGGTAAATTTTTCTGCCGTTACATTGGAGTGCTCTACAACAAAGTCGGTAATTCTCGCCTGCATTCGTGCAAAATGATTCATCATTCTGGGAACACCAATCATAAGCCCGTTTGAACGGACGGGGTGCACCGTCATTGTAGCAGACGGGGCAATAAAGGATTTCTTAGCCGAAACAGCCAAAGGAACACCGATTGAGTGTCCGCCACCCAAAACAAAGGAAACGGTGGGTTTTTTCATGCCTGAAATGAGCTCGGCAATAGCAAGTCCCGCCTCAACATCACCGCCAACAGTATTTAAAATAATCAAGAGTCCCTCGATGTCCTGACTTTCTTCAATAGAGACGAGCTGAGGTATTACATGCTCGTATTTTGTTGTTTTGCTTTGCTCAGGCAAGACATTATGACCCTCAATTTCGCCTATAATAGTAAGGCAGAAAATTTTATGTCTTCCATCGCCTGATTCAAGACTTCCCAATTTTTCAATTTTTTCAATAACAGTGTCTTCGTTCTTTTTCTCGTTTTCCAAAATAATCCCTCCGAGAATATTTTTGCTTATATTCGCCATAAAATACATAGTAATTGATGCGACTTGACACTTTAAGATTAGTATAGTAAAATAAAACTATTAAATAAACGGAGTTTTTTAATGAGCAAAAACAAATATAATACCCTCCTATCCAACACATTGCTAATAAGTATGGGTACCTTCGGCTCAAAAATTTTAGTTTTCTTAATGGTAAGGTTTTACACAGGCTACCTTACCCGTTCGGACTATTCAACAGCCGACCTTATCACCCAAACCGCCAATTTGCTTTTCCCGATTATTTCGGTAGGAATTGCAGACGGTGTCTTTCGCTTTGTTATGGATAGCGAGAGTGATAAAAAAAGCGTATTAAGTCTTGGATTTTGGTGCATAACCTTAGGCTCACTTGCCTTTGTGGGAATCGTGCCTCTGTTAGGTCTTGTTTCCGATTTTAAAGGTTATGTATGGCTTATTGTGGTGTACACATTGGCTTCCTGCTACCATTCCCTTTGCGTTTCATATTTAAGAGGTGTTGGCAAAACCGCCCTCTTTGCTTTGCAGGGAATTATAAACACCTCCCTTGTAATAATCCTCAATATCTTGTTCTTAGCTGTGTTTAACCTTGGTATTACAGGATATGTTTTATCGGTTGTTTTGGCAGATACTTTAAGCACCCTTTTCTTAGTGGTTAAAGAAAAAATGTGGAGAGATTTTACCCTCCACCCCAAAAAAGGCATACTAAAGCCTATGCTTAAATACAGTATTCCGCTGATTCCCACCACTATTTTTTGGTGGATAACAAGCGTATCCAACCGCTATATGGTTAACGAGATTATAGGAAGTGATGCTAACGGTCTTTATACTGTAGCATACAAGCTTCCCACAATTTTAACCCTTGTTTCCTCAATGTTTATGCAAGCGTGGCAGTATTCCGCCGTTGTTGAGGATGACGGTGACCGCGAGGAACACGCAAAATTCTTCGGCCTTGTTTGGAATTCTTTCCAAGCGGTTATGTTCTTGGCGGCGTCGGGCGTTATTGCATTTACAAAGCCCATTATGAGAATTTTAACCGACCCTGATTTCTATGATTCGTGGAAATATGTTCCGCTTTTGTCGGTTGCAATGGTCTTTACCGCCTTTGCATCCTTTATGGGAACGGTTTACACCCTAAACAAAAAGAGTGTTATGTCATTCTTGACCGCCTTTATCGGTGCTAGTAGCAATATAATTTTAAACTTGGCATTAATTCCCGCTATCGGCGTTCAGGGTGCCGCAATCGCTACTGTCGGCAGTTACTTGCTTGTATTTATTGTTCGTTGCGTTAGTGTTAAGAGATATATCCCCTTTAATTTCCACAGTTTGCACCTTGTTCTAAACACCTTGATTTTGTTCGTTCAGGTTGTGGCAATACTTTACGAGTTGCCCTATTGGATTTTAATTGAGGCTGTTTGCCTTATTTCAATGTTAGCCCTTAACATTAAATTCCTTTGGGGATTTATCCAAAAGGTTTTAAGAATGTTTGCAAAATAAAAAAGAGCCGAAAGGCTCTTTTTTTAATGGTGATGATGGTGATGATGGTGATGCTCTTCGTGAGCAGGACAACAAACTGTATCATGGCAATGCTCATCAGGTGTTTCAATTTCAACAGTTGTGTGATTAATTCCAAAGTGTTCTAACGTGTGTTTAACATTATGCTTGATTTCCTTTAAATCCCCATCGGCTACAATATGTAATGTTGCAACAGAGTTTATCGAATCAAGTGAACTTATGTGGATATGGTGAGCGTCAAGAACACCGTCAATTTCTAAAAGGTGTTCTTTTATTTCTTCAATGTCTGCTGTTTTGGGTATCTTAAGGGTGAAAATATCAAGTACCTCTAAAAGATTCTTGATGGCATTTATAAGAATAAACACCGAAACCGCAATAGACAAAATAGGGTCTAAAACCGAAATGTCGGTAAATTTCATAACAACAGCGCCAATAAGCACAACTACCCAACCCAAAACATCCTCAAGCATATGAAGATTAACGGCTTTTTCATTCAAACTATGTCCCGAATGGGTAACAAATGCCGCGGCAAAGTTTACAACAACACCAATAACAGCAAATATAATCATCCCGCTGTAATTTATTTCAACTGGATTTAAAATTCTTCCAAGTGAACTTACAATCACTAAAACTGAGCCTACAAGCAATATAACAGTAGTTATAACGCTGCCGAGAACCGAATAACGGATGTATCCGTATGTATATTTACTGTCAGGCTTCTTTGTGCTTTTCTTTTCTAAAAGAACTGCTAAACCAATGCTTAAAGAATCGCCGAAATCATGAAGCGAATCGGATAAAATTGCAACGCTTCCCGTTACAATTCCGCCAACTAACTCAAAGACGGAAAAGAATAAATTAAGCAAAAAAGCAACTAAAATATTTTTTCTCATTTTTTCACCTTCGATTTAAAAAAGGTTGTCCTTATTAAGGACAACCTTAAATTTTATCTTAAACCAATGTATGGTCCAGGGTTTACTTTAACACCGCCCACAATAACCTCAAAGTGGAGGTGGTTACCTGTAGACCAACCTGTGCTTCCCACAGTTGCAATCATATCACCCTGCGCCACAGTAGCGCCCTTGGTTACACAAAGAGCATTAGCGTGAGCGTAACGGGTCTTCATACCGTTTGAGTGCTCAATTACAACACTGTAGCCGTAATCGCCGTCCCAACCGGAATAAATAACTTTACCTGCACCTGCAGCGAAGATTGGGGTTCCTCTATCAGCCGCAAGGTCGATACCCTTGTGGTTTCTGCCATCTCCATAGTAAGCTGAAACTCTGTATCTGCCCGAAGAAATGGGACAAATGAAACCTGCAGACTGAATATTTGCTTTAGTGGTTGCGCTGATATAATTAGTGCCTGTGCCAACAGTTACAACTCTTGTTACCTGCTCTTTAATTACCTTGCTTTCAAGCACAGTGCTTTCAACAGTTTCGCCGTTAACCTTAACTATTTTTTCGGTCTTTTCGGTAACTCCGTTTTCACCTTTTACAGTTACTAAAGAGTAACTTCTGGGCTTCTTGGGGTCGGCGATATTCTTTGTTTCGAAAGGCACCTCTACTGTGCTTGTAACAACCGACACCGTTTGCACATTAAGACTGTCAATAATAAATTTAGCGGTTTCTAAATCAACAATGTCTGCTTTAAGGAAATAACCCTTTTCTACCTTGACATCGTCCATAAATTTAACTTCGTTCTTAGCACCGTCTACAGCGTATGCGTTAAGACGAGCATCAACGAGGGAGGAAATTTCTTTACTGTTACTGCAGAAAAGAACTTCGCCATTTACTGAAAGAGCAGTAGCTTCTACTAAATCATCGTTATTGTCAACAATAGCGTCAACAATTTCCTGAGTGGAGCTTAGCCTGTCCTTAATGGTAAGTGTTAATCCAAATTTTGGAGAGATTGAAGCCTTTTTTGCTTTTTCTTTATCTAAGTTGTTGAGAACTATCGCATCAGCCTCGTCATAATCAGCCTGACTTGATACTACGGCAATAACCTCATCGGAGTATTTAACGGTATAGCCAACAGTAACACCCGAAGCGATAACGGTGAGTACCGCAGAAAGAACTGCCAAGGCTATACAAGAAACATATCTGAATATTCTGTTGTTTTTCATGAATTTGTTTGCATTATTAAGGAATTCCTCAAATTTCAAATTCGTAAAAATAACAGTCACCATCCTTCAAAAAAATTACATTTTGTAACAACTACAAGAGTAAGTATAACAAAAAGGTTACAAAATTGCAACCTTTTTCTTAAAAATTGTTACATTTTGTGTTAAATACCCAATTTTAGAAAGGTTAGAGAGGGATTTTATAGCATTTGCACAACTACACATATATATAATATAAGGACAATAGGCAAATAAAGTTCAAATTTTAAAAGTTTTTATTGACATAAGCCCCCTTGTTGAGTTATAATCTATAGTCGATAGGGTATGCCAAAAGGCTTACCGCAATCTCACATTAAGGAGGGTTTCAGATGAAAAGAACATATCAACCTAAAAAGCTTCACCGCAAGAAGGAGCACGGTTTCTTAAAAAGAATGGCAACTGCTAACGGCCGCAAGGTACTTGCTCGCCGCAGAGCTAAAGGCAGAAAACAGTTGACCTACTAAAAAGCCACTGTTGTGGCTTTTCATTTTATTATGATGAAAATTACCAAAATAAAAGAAAACTTTATCTTTCGCCGAGCATATAAAAAAGCCAAAACTTTTGTTGGTCCCTTTGCGGTTATTTATATGATGAAAAACCGCAATTTGGGTGTAAGGCTCGGAATCACAACCGGAAAGAAAATTGGTAAGGCGGTTTGCCGTAACCGTGCAAGAAGGATTATAACCGCCGCTTTCAGAGAGTGTTTGCCCCATATTGAAGGCAACTTCGATTTTGTTATCGTAGCAAGAACACGCATTTTAACAGTCAAGAGTACTGTTGTTAAAGATTCGTTCGTAAAACTGCTCAAACAGGCAGAGGTCTACTCGGAGTAATTTATAATGAGTAAATTTTTAATCGGTTTAATCAAGTTCTACAGAAAATGTATTTCACCCTTAAAGCTACCCTGTTGCAGATTTACTCCCACCTGTTCTCAATATGCTATTGAGGCTATTACCATTCACGGTGCCTTTAAGGGCACAATGCTTGCAATTTGGCGAGTTTTGCGTTGCAACCCCTTTTGTAAAGGCGGTTTCGACCCCGTTCCCGAAAATAAGAAAACAGAGTTAAAAATTACCGACAAGGACGGTGTATAAATTGTTTGATATTCCATTTATCAATAAACCCCTTGGCTGGGTTTTGGAATTTATCGCAAACCTTATGGGCGGTAACTTTGCCGCTTCCATCTTTTTATTCACATTGCTTATAAACCTTTTGCTAATACCTCTAAGCATCAAGAGTCAAAAGTCTTCGGTTCAGCAAACCCGTATTAAGCCGAAACTTGACGATTTGAAAAAGCGTTACGGAAATGACAAGCAAAAGTATTCCGCAGCAATGCAAAAGCTTTATCAAGAAGAAAATGTTTCAATGTCGGGCGGATGTTTGCCAATGATTTTGAGACTTGTATTAATGATGTCTATTTACTGGATTATCATGTCTCCTCTTACCTATTTGATGGGCGTTGATAAGGGCATTATTACCGAGGCAACTAACGCTTTCAAAGAAGCTTTCCCCAAAGGTCAGTTGACTCAGCTTAATATGATTGCCGAAATTAACAACCCTGCATACACCTTTAAGGGTATTGAATCAGTAAGAGACGCTATCGGCACCATCGATTTTAATTTCTTAGGTATTAACTTGACCGAAAAACCCGTTTTCAGCTTTGATATCTTCCACGATTTCAAGGCTATTTGGTTTATGCCTATAATTGCATTTGCAGCTCAAATTTTAACAAGCTTTATTTCAATGCAAATGCAAAAGAAAATTAATCCCGACGCTCCAAGTATGACCGGTATGTTACTTACAATGCCTTTGATTTCATTGTTTATCGGTTTTTCACTCCCAGGTGGCGTTACCTTCTATTGGGCTTGTTCATCACTCATCGGCGGTCTTATTCAAACTGCAATTCAGTATTTCTACGGACCCCACAAAATGCTTGCAAAAGAGCGTGTTAAGGAACTAAGTAAACAAGCTGAGTTTGAAGAGGGTCAGATTAAAAAATTAGGTTAATTAGTAATATAAGGAGGATTTACCTTGATTAAGGAAGCAAAAGGCTTTGGTGCTACTATTGAAGAAGCCAAGGAAAATGCTATTTTAAATTTAGGCGCATCAGATTTTGACGATGTTCAGTTTGATGTTATTTCGATGCCTAAGAAAAAAGTGTTAGGTATCTTCGGCGGAAACGACGCTGAGGTTAGGGCATATATTGAAATCCCTGACAAAAAGCTTGAAAAGAAAAAGTCTCCCAAGAAGAGCGAAAATAAAGAAAAAAATAAACCTACAAAGACTGAGGTTAAACCCCAACCCAAAAAGGTTACAGTCACTCCCGAATTCTCAGAGAGTGTAAGTGAAAATGAAATTTCCGCAGATTCAGTTCCAGGTAAGGCTATTGCTTATATCAGAACTGTTCTTGCAGGTATGAGCTTGGAGGGCGTTGAAATCACCGTTGCAAGTCGTGAAAACGCTTCTCTCATTAACTTAGACGGAGAAGATTTAAGCATACTTATCGGTCGCAGAGGCGAAACTCTTGATGCTTTGCAGTATCTTACAGGTCTTGTTGCAAACAATGGCGGCGGTCATTATAAGATTTCTCTAAATATCAGCGGTTACCGTGAAAAGCGTGAAGAAACCCTCATTCAGTTAGCAAACCGCCTTGCCGCTCAGGCTTTGAATGCGGGTAAATGCCGCACCTTAGAGCCTATGAACCCCTATGAGCGCAAAATCATTCACACTGCAGTTCAAAATATTGAGGGTGTGCATTCAGGCTCCTTCGGCGAGGGTGCTGAGCGACGTGTTGTAATAGCACCCGAGGGTGTTGAACTTAAACCCCGTATGATGAGAAACGGCAGAAATGACCGTAAAGGCAGAGGTAACAGACGCCAAGCTCCCAAATCTAACACTGTGGCTTCTACTCCTACAAGAGAGCCCAAGCGCGACAGTGACATTCCCCTTTACGGTAAAATAAACTAAACTTTAAGGCGCTGTTTTCAGCGCCTTTTTTCTTAAAACAGGAGGTGGAAATATGAAAAACCGAAATGTTTCACTAACCTTTACCGCTCTTTTCACAGCGTTAATTTGCGTTACCGCCCAAATTTCATTTGCTACACCAACTGTTCCTATCACATTACAGGTTTTAGGAATTTGCCTTTGCGCTTACACCCTGTCATTAAAACAGTCCTTAGCGGCGGTTATTACATATCTTTTAATGGGTGCTGTGGGACTTCCTGTTTTTTCTAATTTCAGAGGTTCGGTGCAAATTCTTTTAGGCCCCACAGGCGGATTTTTGTTTGGGTTTATTCTACTCGCCCTTTTTTGTTCTCTTGCAAGAAATTGCAAACCACATCTCTCAAAAATCGCATTGAGCGGTATCGGACTTTTACTTTGCCATATTTTTGGAGTTTTGCAGTACAGCATTGTTACAGGAAACGGAATTTTTATTTCTTTTGTATCCTCATCTTTACCATTTATTTTAAAGGATGCCTTGCTCGTCTTAATCTCCTATTTTATGTCAAATTTAATACTAAAAAGAGTGAAAAATTTCAGTCTTTGACTTTTATTACATATATAGAAAACCCTCATTCCCGTTTAGGAATGAGGGTTTTTGGCAAGTTGCACCGAAAAAGATATTTCCTCAAAAATCATTTTTCAGTTGACATTTCGCTAAATACCTTTGTGATAATTTCAGGGAATAGGTTGTTTCTTACAAATCTGCGATATTTCATATCACTTTCAGTTCTGCCGCTAATCAAAGATTTGTTGGCGACAGTGTTATCTGATACGCTAAAAACAGCCGCAAGTCTTAAATTTGCAATTTCTGCCGCTCTAAAGGCTGATGCCGTCTCCATTTCGATAACATTGCAACCCATATTCAAAATCTCATCAATATGCGCATATTGAGCGAATACCGAATCAATACTAATTGCTCTGCCAATGTGAAATTTCACATTGTTTTTATTACACAAATTTTCTGTGATTCTGCATATCACATCAAATATTTTCTTGTCCGGCTCTACCTTTGTCCCAAACACATCGTTAATTCTAAGTGTATCTGATGCAATGTATCGGCTTGCACCATCACCGCAGATGCTATATTGAGGAATGACAATATCTCCTATACCTATATCTTCGTCCAAAGAGCCAACAGACCCTACGAAAATAACATTTTTGCATTTCGTTACCCCTAAAGCCAAAAGAGCATCCATAAACACTGGTGCGCCGATGCCGGTTTTTATGTAGGTTATATCACAAATTTCGCTTTTTATATTCCATACTTTTATGGCAGAAAACTGAGACTCACTCAAGTATTCAGCATCGCCAAGAAGCGCCAATGATTTAGGTTCCCACCAAGGCGCAATAACTACATTTGTATTTATTTGTTCGGGCATTACGCCAAGACAATGAAGACATATATCCGTTTCGGTCGATTTGTATTTTTTCATTCCGTCTATCAATTGATGAAAATTCATAATCGCTCCTTTTGTTATACAATCAAATTTTTGTATTGTTCTATTTTATTTGGAAATTCTGCATCAAAAATTTTCTTTTCAATAATGAGTTGCGCTCTCCGTAATATTTGCAAAATTTCGGGATCATCTTCCGTTCTTCTCAAATCTGCCATAGCCATAATGATTTTACCGCGAACAAAATACAGTATTTTCAAGTCGCATTCCATATAATCTGCCGCCTTTCAAGCAACAGATTATACCGAAAGATTTTCAAAAGTCCAGCGTTATTTTTCAGTGTTTTGTTTAGCGGTGTTGATAGATGAAATCAAAATTCGTTTAACCTCGGTACATTTGTCAAGCAAGGTTTTATCATTATAATATCCGCTTTCAACAATGAGTTCAATCCAGTATTCAGTTTCGGAACACTCTTTTAATGCAATTTGTAATTTTGCGATAAAATCAGCCTTACCGTGAGCATAAAACGCTTCTCTTATGTTTGCACCGATACTTGTTCCGGAACGCAAAAACTGATTGATTAAAGTACTTTCGCATTTTGCAGTTCTTAGTTCTTTGCATACTTTTATTACATCAAGCGCAAAGGCTTTCGATTTCATCATCAACTGGCTTTCTTTCATCACTTTCACCCCTTAAACTTATTATACTTCCTAAAAATAAAAAGTGCAAGGCAAAGCCTTGCAAAACACTTCTTCACTATTCACTATTACTTATTACCTCCAAAAATCTTCTCGGACGGATTTAGTGAAAAGTGAAGAGTGAAAAGTGAAAAAGTAAAACCTTCCCGAACTTCGTCCGAGAAGGTTTTTGGTTGCGGGGGCCGGATTTGAACCAACGACCTTCGGGTTATGAGCCCGACGAGCTACCAGCTGCTCCACCCCGCGATATTCAATTTTACTGTATTAGTATTATACACCAAAAGGCAGTACTTTGCAACCCCTTTTTTAAAAAAATTTATATTTTTATAGTATGTATAAAATTCATTATATAACACCTTTAAATTTAAATACTAAACAGTCCAATCAAAAGCTTAACATTCACCCTTTTTAGTGGGTATCTGTTTTTATTATTGGATTGCACTTTAACCGACGGATATTTTATGCAATCTATCCCCCTCCTATAAAGTTGACTTTTTTGGGCAAAAATGATAAAATATTCTCGGTAAAATCTTTCATAAAGGGAAAATAAAAAACAATAGGAGAATCAAAAAATGGCTAAAAATCTTGTTTACGACATTCACGACAAACCAAAGTTTAACAACCTGATTGTATTTGCTATTCAGCAGTTACTTGCAATCATGGCGGCAACAATCGCTGTTCCCGCAATTGTCGGCAACGGTATGTCCATTTCCGCAGCGCTTTTCGGTGCAGGTGTTGGTACACTTGTTTACCAGCTTTTCACAAAGTTCCGCAGTCCCGTATTCCTAGGTTCCTCTTTCGCATTTATCGGCTCTATGTCTGCAGCATTTGCAGGTAGCGCTTCTATGGCACTAGGCTACCTCGGACTTCTCCTCGGCGCCCTCTTTGCAGCTCTTGTTTATGTTATTATTGCTCTTGTTGTTAAGTTTGTTGGCGTTGGTTGGATTAACAAGCTTATGCCCGCAGCAGTAATTGGACCCACCGTTGCTCTTATCGGTCTTTCCTTAGCATCCGCTGCTATAAATGATGTATTCTCTTACGGTCCTAAAGATGGTAACGGTGCATTTATTATGACCGGAAACATTTGGGTATCCTTTATTTGTGCAATGGTAACCTTAGTAGTTGTGGTTCTCTGCTCAACCTATGGAAGCAAAATGACCAAGCTTATCCCCTTTATCATTGGTGTTCTTGCAGGTTATGGCGTGGCGTTAATCTTCACAGTTATAGGCTATTTTGCAAAGGTTGATGCATTAAAGGTTATCGACTTTGCACCTTTCACAAATCTTGTAGCAGACGGCGTAACTCTTAAAACCTTTATTGATATTCCTGAATTCACATTTTTGACCGCCGCCAAAGGCATTAAAGATTTTGATATAACCTATCTTGTAACAGTTGCTGTAGCATATATTCCTGTGGCTTTCGTTGTATTTGCAGAGCATATTGCAGACCACAAAAATCTTTCCAGCATTGTTGAAGAAGACCTTCTTGAGAATCCCGGACTTCACCGAACACTTTTAGGCGACGGTGTAGGCTCCTTTGCGGGTGCTCTCTTTGGTGGTTGCCCCAACACCACCTATGGTGAATCGGTTGGCTGTGTTGCTATTACCCGCAATGCTTCTGTTGCTACCATTACAACCACCGCTATTATGGCAATACTCATTTCCTTCCTCTCACCCTTTGTTGCATTCCTTGATTCCATCCCCGGCTGTGTAATGGGCGGTGTTTGTATAACACTTTACGGTTTCATCGCAGTTTCAGGTCTTAAGATGATTCAAAAGGTTGATTTGGAAGATAACGCAAATCTCTTTACCGTTTCGGTTATTCTTATCACTGGTATCGGCGGTATGGCAATTTCTATCGGCAAGGTTACCATTACAGCTATTGCTTGTGCATTAATCAGTGGTATCCTTGTTAACATTCTCTTGAATAAATTCAAAAAACCCCAAGCATAAAGGAAGATAAAATCATGAAAAATTACGAAAATGTAGTTGTATTCAACCACCCGCTAATTCGTCATAAAATCGCAATTTTGCGAGACGAAAAAACAAGTATGAAAGAGTTTCGTGAGTTAGTTGAAGAAATCACAACTCTTATGACATACGAAAGCCTCAAAGATGGCGTTCAGACCACCGAGATTGAGGTTAAAACCCCTCTTGAAACCTGTAAGCAAATGGTTGTGTCGGACAATTCTATTGCTATTATCCCCATTCTCCGTGCAGGACTTGGTATGGTAAACGGTATTCATGTATTGTTCCCATCAGCAAGAGTGGGTCACATCGGAATGTATCGAAACGAAGAAACACTTATGCCCGAAACTTACTATTGCAAGTTGCCCGATGGTATTGAGGACAAACTTGTAATGGTTGTTGACCCCATGCTTGCAACAGGCGGAAGTGCTTGTGACGCTGTGCAATTACTCAAAGACAAGGGATGCAAATACATTAAGTTTATGGCTATTATTGCCGCACCCGAGGGTCTTTCAAAATTGGCCGAAACCCACCCTGATATTGACATTTATGTTTCGACCCTTGACAGAGGTCTTAACGAAAACGGATATATTCTACCGGGTTTAGGTGACGCAGGCGACAGACTTTTCGGCACAAAGTAAAATTTATTTCAGCAAATACACAAAAAAACAGCGAGGTGTTTTACCTCGCTGTTTTAATTTTCTTTAAGCCTTTTTTACAGAATACCATATAAACTCTTTAATTTGCTCCTCGGTATATCCAACACATTTTATCTCATTATGCGGTACACGGGGATATCCGTTTTTATCATAAAAACGAACTGCTCTTTTATTAACGGGAGAAACGCACCAATAAACCTCGTCAAGTCCCATTTCTTCAAGACCTACTCTTATAATCTCTGCCATACCGTATTTAGAAAAGCCTTTACCCATGGCGCAGGTGCGCATAGCAATTGCAAATTCGGCATTCTTGCTTTCTCTGTTAATATGCTTGAGGCTAGCCGTACCCATATATTCGTCATTTTCGTCAACAATTGCAAGATTTAAATTATTCTCATCTTTTTTACTAAATTCGATAAAAGCCTCACAGTCTTCTATCTTTTTCGCAGCAAAATTCGCCGCAAGATTTTCAACAACGCTTTCATCGTGCATCCATTCAAGCATTAACGGAGCATCTTTCATTTCTAATTTTCTAAGTTTCATAAACTACACCTTCTTAGGTTTTAAAATTCCCAAAACCAATGATTTTACATATTTGAATTCATCGGTTTTATAAAAACTAATTAAATAAAATACACCCACTATTACTGTGCAAAGTATTATACCTATAAATATGTTTAATAACTGATTTTCGGTATAAATAAACATTGAACACACCTTGCATAAAAGTAAAGCGATTCCACCTATAAGCATATATTTAAAATAAATGGCAAAAAATTCGTGCAAGGGTCGTTTGAATAAAAATTTATAAACAATCCAAGGAACTGCTATGGTAGATACTACCGTGCTTATTGAAGTTCCAAGAAAAACGCCTAGTATACGGTCTTCTAAAATAAAGATAAATGCCAACGAAGCAACTAAGTTTATAACACCTTCAAGCAAAGCAATATACTTAACAAAGGGTCTTGGACTATAAAGCCCCATAGCACCTCTAAAGCATTCGCAAGCTTGTAAAATAAATCTCGAATAGTTATTAAAAGCCAATAAGAATACTATAGAGCCTGATAGCAAAAAGCTTTTGCCCATCCATAATTCAATTACAGGATTAGCAACAACATAAATACCTATTGTTGTAAAGCTTGTAAATATAAAATTTATGAAAAATATATTTTTAAACAGTTGATAGAGATAGCTGTTATCTCCTTGGGCAATAAAGTTACCTACACCGGCTTTGGCTTTATCAAAAATGGTGTTAAAGGTCTTATTTATTAGATTTAAGATTGTCAGATAGTTTGCATAAATTGCAACAGAAGTTATTGAAACGAAAGAAGACAAAAGCATATTATCGGTTCCGCTTACAATAAAATATGAAACCTTTGTTACAAATAGTGCTTTAACATTATCAATAAGCTCTTTTAAATACTCTTTAGAAAGTTTTTTGGTTTGCTTTTCCTTTATATATGGGTGCATTTTAATGGAAACAAAATGCAGGATAATATTTCTGCCAAAAGCAATTACAAGCTTTATAACCAAATAAAGAATATAATTTCTTGTAAAAATTAAAACTGCTATTTGAAAAATAGTAGTTATTATTTGGGTAATAGAGTCAGCGTTTGTAACAATATAATCTTTTTGGTCAGCTGTTATAATATTTCGGCTATACGCTAGGCAATAACTCAAAAAGGTGTCAAACAAGAAAATAAAATATATTTTGTAAATATATGAAAAAGGAAGTGTAACATCAGGACCTATAACTACCTTCAAAAAGGGAGTGATAGCCAGGCCAATAACGATAATTGCACCAGCAATACCCAAATAAAGCTTTTTGTAAAGCTTCATTATGGCGTTTACTTGCTCTTTATCACCATTTGCAAGCGGTTTATAAAGACTGTAGTTTATGGCTTCGCCTACACCCAATTCAGCAATGCTTAACATTCCGATAATACTTGTCATCAGACCGTTAAGACCCAGTAATTCTGCAGTTAAATATACAACAAATATTTTTCTGGCAACGAATCCTAGCACAGTTTGAATAACTGCAGAAAACATTTGTGCTACAACATTCTTTATAACACTAATTTTTCTTCCATCTTGACTCATTAGTATATATACCTCTTAAATTATACTACCGCTTTATCAGCATTTTTACTGTTTGCTTTAAAAAAATTAGATTTAATTTTAATCTTTTATCTAAAGGAATTGCTTTCCATAACGAAAATTCTTTCCACATTTTTTCAAGTTGTGCATTAAAAGCCTTTAACTGCCAAGTTACTGCAAACCAGCGTGCCTGTAAAATGCGGTTTGTAATATTCTCTGCAAATTCTTGTGGATTAAAATAATCCTTATACTTATACAGACTTTGAATTTCTGAATCGAATAATAACCTTTTTCTCTTTTCCAAATTTTTATTATTTGTAGAAGAAGTCATTGAATTTGCATTGATTCTATAGTAAATCAACGCTTTATCTAAAAAATCAATCTTAATTTTTTTGTCTTTTAAAATTCTAAGCCAAAACTCGAAATCTTCAACCTTTATGGTTTCGTCATAAAATCCATATTCTTCAAACACTTTTCTTCGCAAAAATGCTGCTGGTGCAGAAATAATATTACATCTTGCAACACGTTCTAATAAATCTTCCTCAGAAAAATCGGGAATTTCATTATATATTTTGCTTTGAAAAGTAAAATTAGGATAATGCTCTTCCTCTAAAACTGTATATCCGTTAGATATCAAAACATCGGTTTTTTCATTTTCCTCTAAAAACTCTACCATATTGCTTATAGCATCAGGGGCTATTGCATCATCGCTTGCAAGAACCTTTATATATTTTCCTTTTGAGAGTTCCAACATACGGTTGATGTTTTTAGTTACACCTGCATTCACTTCATTTTTAAGAATTGTAACAGACTCAAATCTTTCCTCAAGTTTTGCCTGCCATCCACATATAACTGCAAACGAATTATCGGGCGAAGCGTCATCACAAATATAAAATTCTATATTTTCATAATCTTGATTAATTATACTGCCGATGCAGTCATCTAAAAACGCCTCGTGATTATAACAAGGTATTAGAATTGATACCAATGGCTTATTCATTAATTATTCTCCAAAAGTTTAGTATATAACTCCATATAATGTTTGCTAACTTCATTAATTTCAAAATTTTCAAAGGCATAATTGTAAATGGTTTCGCTTCTAAATTCAGGCAACCTTTCAATCATTTGCTGTATACCAAAAATCAAAGCTTCTTTACTGCCCTTATCAACCACAATAGCAACATCATCATTCACAAGGGAATTTGCACCGCCAGAACGAGTTACAAGCATGGGTTTACCCAAAAGCAACGCCTCTTCAACCGAAACGCCCGAACACTCGTAAATACTTGCGGAAATATTAAAGTCCATCTGCGAAACTATAGAATAAACCTTTTGTTTCACGCAGTTGCCGTAAAAGATACAGCACTCCTCAATATCCAATTCCTTTGCCATATTAACATAATAGTCAAAGTAATCTCCGCCACCAACAATATGGAGTGCTATAGGTTTCCCTTGCTTTTTAAGCTCTGCAACAGCAGGTAAAAGATACTGATATCCCTTTATATCCTTGCTGTAAAATCCCGCAACAATACAGGCGTTTATTTTACCATCCACACGGTAATTGCCGCCGTCGTTTCCTATGGTTTCAGGCGAATAAATGCCATTATAAATAACCCTGAAATCACAATTCGGAAAATTTGCCTTCATTTTATTCATTGAGTCTATTGAAACACAAATATTCGCCTTGCTGTTTGAATAGGCAAAATTTACCTGTGATTTTATAAGCTTTTTATCAAGTGCAAAATGTTCAATTGGGTTATGTTCGGTAATAACAACAGGAATTTTATGAATTTTACCAAACAATGTAACAGCAAAACCCGCAGGTATAACACAGTGAGCGTGGATAACATCGGGCTTATATTCTTTGCAAATCTTCTTTAAATCCGAAAAAATATTACAAATTTGAACAACAAAGTTCATTTTAGGAATTCTTGACTTTCCAAGTTTTCTTCGATAAGTAAGAAGTCCTCTTTCCTCACCCTTTTCAAAATCAGAAGACAAAGTTTCGTCATAAGGATAATATAGTGCTGTATCACAGTAAGGCTTAAGCGCCATAGATTGTTCATAATGGAACACACCCGCAGACATAACCTTAGCATCTTTAGGACTATACCAAGAAACAACCATTAAAACTTTCATAAAATCACCTTTGTTATGTGTTTTCAGGAGATAATACATTGTCTAAACAAGTAAGTTTTGAACCTATAAACTTAAATACGGGACGGGTTACAAAATCGTAAATCACCCAAACTACCCAAGAAACTAAAAATATACCCACTGCTGATACAAGCATATGAGCCACAAGCAAAATCGGTGAAGCATTTACAAAGTTCGCAATACCTATTTTTCCAAGAAAAATACCGTGTATTAAAAAACAGGTAAAAGTAGCCTTTGAAAGGCTATTTATGAATTTGCTTTTAAAATTAATCTTTTTAAATAGCAAGAATATAATCACAGCCAAAGCAATAACAAGCGGGTTAGAATACGCTCTTGCCACTTGAGGCTGTTTAAATTGCCACACAAACAAGATACCCAAGCAAACAACAAAGGCTGTTAACAAAGCATAAAAATTAAAATTATACGACTTTTTTCTTAAAAATGCGCCTATTATATACATAAGTGCAAAGTTAATAAAACTATAGCCGTATTGGCTTCCCGAAGAATTTGTGGTATAAAGTCCGCCATAAATCAGACCGTAGCCTTGCAAAATATCTAATATTGTAGGCCAAACCGAAAACAAAACAAACAATAGAACTGTAAATATTGTTAGTTGCTTATCGGTCAGTCGGTTTATAACAATATTGATATAAGGGGACACTAGATAAACGGTTATGTAAAGAATTGCATAATAATTATTAGGTACTGCACTATTTAATAAACCTGCAATTGTAAAACTGCCCGAAAATAACGCAGTTAACAAATAACAGGCTATATTCATACATATAACCTGTATTACCAACTCCAAAGCTTTAACTGCTTTTCGTTTTTGTGTTGACACCGAAAAATAACCCGAAATCAACACAAAAACATTTACCGCACAGATAAATAAGCCCTCAAGCAAAACCAAAATATATTGATTAATTGAATTAGGTGTTACCAAGGAAAGTGCAAAATAACCGTTGTAATGCAAAATCATTACGCCGAAAATAGCAAATAACCTTAAAAGCTCAATATTAGAATCTCTTATAACGCTCTTTTTAAGGTCCTTATTTAAAGGCGTTAATACTGCTGATGACATAATCTATTTCCTCATCGGTCATACCGTAATATAAAGGCAGACTTAACTGTGTTGCACTAATCTCCTCTGCTATGGGAAGTTCTCCCTCTTTGATTCCTAAATCTTTATAGCACTCCTGCAAATGAATTGCTATAGGATAGTGCTTATTTACGCCAATTCCTAAATCCTCAAGATATTTTGCCAATTCGTCTCTTCTATTTGAACGAATCGCAAAAACGTGCCATACATGCTCACACTCAGGCATAGTGTAGGGCAAAATAACATCGGAGTTATTAATCTCGGTTAAATAACGGTTAGCAATACGTCTTCTGTCGTTATTCATCTTATCCATAAAAGGAACCTTTGCAGAAAGGAATGCAGCCTGAAGCTCATCTAATCTGGAGTTCGTTCCTTTATAAATATGATGATATTTATAGTCAGAGCCATAGTTTCCTAACGCTCTTAATTTATCGGCAAGTTCTTTATTGTTAGTAACAGTAGCACCTGCATCACCCAAAGCACCTAAGTTCTTTCCGGGATAGAAGCTAAAACCCGCAGCGTCGCCAAAATTACCTATAATCTTTCCCTTATAAGTTGCACCGTGTGCCTGAGCGCAGTCCTCTATAACATAAAGATTATATTTTTTAGCAATGGCAAGAATAGGGTCCATATCACAAGCCTGTCCGTAAAGGTGAACGGGCATAATTGCTTTTGTTCTTTCGGTAATTTTTTCCTCTATAAGCGCGGGGTTAATATTAAATGTGTTTATATCAGGCTCTACCAAAATTGGTGTTGCACCAACATAAGTAACAGCCAGAGCAGTTGCAATATATGTGTTTGAGGGAACAATTACCTCGTCCCCTTCTTTAATACCAAGAGCTTTAAGAGTAAGCATCAAAGCGTCAAGTCCGTTGCCGCAGCCAACACAGTACTTGGCACCGCAGAACTCAGCAAATGCTTCTTCAAAGTTTTTATCCTCAACACCGTCAATATACCAGCTTCTCTCTAAAACACGGTCAAATGCGGCACGAAGTTCGGTGTTTAATTCTTTTTCCATAGGTTTAAAACTAACAAAAGGTATCTTCATAATTAATTCTCTCCCTGCTCTTTTATCATTTTCAAAAAGTCATCATAGTTTCTTATATAATCATCTTCGGTATATAACTCACTAGCCAAAACCAAAAGAACTGCATCGGGAGAAAAATCATACATTTCTCTCCACATATTGTTGGCTATATATAGTCCCTCATTGGGTTTATCTAATACAACCTCAGCAGTTTCGTATCCGTTATCAAGATGTATTTTACAACTTCCCGAAACGCAAATCAAAATCTGCTGGAGTTTTAAATGTGCATGAAATCCGCGGCGAACACCATCTTTAGTATCGTATATATAGTAAACACGCTTAAATTCAAAAGGTAAATCCTTTCGAGCTTCAATAGCAACCAATTGACCGCGTTCATCTCCATGCGGAGGAAAAGTGTATTTAATTACTTCCATAATCACATTTCAGCACATTTCTATGCCGAGTTCCTTTCCGTTATTTTTTCAAAAAAATTAAGATTAAAATTCTCACATTTATAACTTTTTAAAACGATTTTTTGCTTTATGCTTCGAAAAATATTGTCTATTAAAGTTAAACGATATAAATAATAACCTATTCTATCATTTTTAACTATTAAATCAAATTTTCTTTTTGCAGTTTCAAGATAAGCATTTTTAGGATATTTTTGAGATAAAAGTTTGTAAAATCGAATAAAATCATCCATAATCCTATTTGACCCGAAATTATTTCCTGCAGAAATTCCACTTGCATACTCATAAAAGACTACAAATTCATCAAATTTTAAGATTTTCTTGCCTTCTATTGCAAAAAACTGTGTAATCGCATCCTCAGCGTAAATAAGCGTGCCAATTACTTGAGACAAAAACTCAGTCAATACCGAGGTTTTATAAAATAACGACGCACCACATATAAAATCCGAGTATTTAATTAAACTTTTTGCAATTTTTTGACTATTGTAGTTTTTATAATTTAAATAGATGTCATCGCATATAGGAGTCTTTATGTCAAAAACCTTGAACTTTTCATCATTAGAATAATAAACTATATTGCCAAAGGTTGCGTCAGCGTTATGCTCTTTCATAAATTCATAAACCTTATAAAGAGTATCTTCGCTGTAAAAATAATCGCCTGGGGATATCGGTTTTACAATTTCACCCTCTGCTTCTTTTAAAGCATCATAAAAATTAATAACTGTTCCCTTATTTTCTTTATGCGCCACAAATTTGAAATTGTTGAAATTATATTCATTCATCATTTCTTCAATTTCTTCTCTGTAAAAATTATCCGAACCGTCATCTGCAACTAAAATTTCGTATGAAATATTTTTTTGCATTAAAACCGATTTCAATGTAGAAAACAATTTTTCTTTTTCTGGGAAATAGGTTAAAATTATAACCGAAGCATCAAATTTCATTATAAAATCACTCAATAATTAAAATTTAAATGTATCCTTAATACCTGACCATTTTTGGTCTTTATCGCTTAAATTAAGTGGAGTACCGTCGCTTAAGGTATAACCTTCTGCACTTGCAGTGCCGTTATATTCACCCACAAGGTCGGGCCACTGAATATTAATTTCGGGGTCGTTCCAAGCAAGACCGCCCTCATCGCCCGGATGATAAAAATCGGTTACTTTATAGCAGAATTCTGCAGTGTCAGAAAGCACTAAAAATCCATGAGCAAAGCCTTCGGAAATATAAAACTGCTTTTTATTTTCCTCGGTAAGCTCAACACCGTACCACTGACCGTAGGTCTCACTGTCAGAACGCAAATCCACTGCCACATCAAAAACTCTGCCCTTGATTACGCGCACAAGCTTGCCTTGGGGGAACTCTTTTTGGAAATGAAGACCTCTAAGAACACCTTTAACCGACATAGACTGGTTATCCTGAACGAAGTTCAGATTAAGACCTGCTTCTTCCATATCACGCTTGTTGTAGGTCTCCATAAAATATCCTCTGTTATCACCAAAAACGGAGGGTTCAATTATGAAAAGCCCCTCAATCGGGCATTTTGTAACAGTGATTTTTCCCATAATTAAAATTCAATCTCCTTTAAATATCTTGCCAAAGCGTCCTGCCAAGTGGGAAGACGCTCAAATCCATTATCAGAAAGTTTTGATTTGTCAAGACGGCTGTTAAAAGGTCTTGCCGCCTTGCTAACACCGTATTCTGCAGTGGTAACGGGGGTAACATTCATTTCAACTCCTGCTTGACGGAAAATCTCACAGGCAAAATCATACCAGCTTATATATCCGCCCTCATTAGTTGCGTGGTAATATCCGTATTTTTCAGATTCCGCCATATCGACCAAAAGTCTTGATAAATCCAAGGTATAGGTGGGTGTTCCTATCTGGTCGCAAACCACACGCAAGGAATCGTATTTTTTGCTGAGCGCCAACATTGTTTTTATAAAGTTGTTTCCGTTAACACCAAAAACCCACGCAATACGCACAATGAAATACTTATCCAAGGTTTCTGCAACGGCTTTTTCGCCCTCTAATTTAGACATTCCATAAACATTTTGGGGTGCATAGTCTTTACAGTCTGCCTCCCAAGGGGTTTCGCCCTTGCCGTCAAAAACATAGTCGGTAGAAATGTAAATCATTTTGCAATCTGCTTTTTTACAAGCCTTAGCAATATTCAAAGTGCCTTTTGCATTAACGGCAAATACGGTATCTCTCTTATCCTCGTCTTCTGCTAAATCAACAGCAGTCCAAGCGGCGCAGTGAATAACCGCATCAGGCTTCACACTTTCAATAACACTTTCGACCGCATCGGCATCAGTAATATCAAGTGATACATAAGGCATTGTGCAAACAGCAGTGCCGTCCTTGGCACCGCTGTACTCTATTGCAATATCAGAGCCGACACCCTCGTGTCCCCTCTTATGAAGTTCGTTCATTACGTCATGGCCCAACTGACCGCCAACGCCTGTAACCAAAACCTTCATCAAATTGCTCCTTATCTGTCTTTATACATTTTTTCGTAGTAATTCTGGTATTCGCCAGAAATGATGGTTTCCCACCACTCCTTATTATCTAAATACCACTGAATTGTCTTCTGAATACCGTCAACAAATTTAGTTTCGGGCAACCAACCCAATTCGTTGTGAATCTTAGTGGGGTCAATAGCATAACGCATATCGTGACCCTTACGGTCGGTAACATAGGTAATAAGGCTTTCGGGCTTTCCTAATGCCTTGCAGATGATTTTTACAATATCAATGTTCTTCATTTCGTTATGACCGCCGATATTGTAAACCTCGCCAACCTTACCCTTGTGAATAATAAGGTCAATAGCCTTGCAGTGGTCCTCAACATATAACCAGTCACGAACATTAAGACCCTCACCGTAAACAGGAAGAGGTTTATCGTTCAAAGCGTTAGCTATCATCAAGGGGATTAACTTCTCGGGGAAGTGATAGGGTCCGTAGTTGTTAGAACAACGGGAAATTGTAACCGGAAGTCCAAATGTGCGGTGATAAGCCAAAACCAAAAGGTCAGCACCGGCTTTAGAACTTGAATAAGGAGAAGAAGTGTGAATTGGGGTTTCCTCGGTAAAGAAAAGGTCGGGGCGGTCTAATGGAAGGTCGCCGTAAACCTCATCAGTAGAAACCTGATGATAACGCTGAATACCGTATTTGCGACAAGCGTCCATAAGCACCTGAGTACCTAAAATGTTGGTCTGCAAGAAAATCTCAGGATTTTCGATAGAACGGTCAACATGGCTTTCAGCCGCAAAGTTAACGATAATATCAGGTTTTTCTTCCTCGAAAAGCTTGTAAACGCCCTCACGGTCGCAAATATCAAGCTTTACAAAGCGGAAGTTAGGATTATCCATTACAGGCGCTAAGGTTGAAAGGTTACCTGCATAGGTAAGCTTGTCCAAACAAACAATTCTGTAATCAGGATATTTCTTAAGCATGTGGAAAACAAAGTTTGAGCCAATAAATCCGGCTCCTCCGGTTACGATAATAGTCATAATAAATTCTCCTTAAAAATTAATGCAAAATATCAATATATTTTCCGTCAAGTACATCTTTTAAGTACTGTCCGTATTGATTTTTCTTTAACACTTCATAGGTTTTTAAAACCTCTTCTTTGGTTATCCAACCGTTTAGGTATGCAATTTCTTCAAGACAAGCAATTTTTCTATGTTGATGAGTTTCTATGGTCTTAACGAAGTTTGTTGCCTCAACTAGACTCTCGTGTGTTCCTGTGTCAAGCCAGGTAAATCCTTGACCCAAAAGTTCAACATTCAAATCGCCTTTTTCAAGATAGATGCGGTTTAAATCGGTAATTTCAAGTTCGCCTCTTGCAGAAGGTTTGAGATTTTTCGCAAACTCAACAACACGGTTATCGTAGAAATAAAGACCGGTTACACAGTAATTGCTCTTTGGTTGCAAAGGTTTTTCTTCTATAGATATTGCGTGTCCGTCTTTATCAAATTCAACAATACCAAAACGCTCGGGGTCGTCAACATAATAACCGAAAACTGTGGCGCCCTTGCCGCTTTCAGCATTCTCTACAGCGGCTTTAAGGCGTTTTTTGAGTCCATGACCTGCAAAAATATTATCTCCAAGAACCATAGCAACAGTATCGTCGCCTATAAAATCTGCGCCGATTATAAAGGCTTGTGCCAAACCGTCAGGAGAGGGTTGAACAGCATAAGAAAGGTTTACACCGAACTGTTTTCCGTCGCCTAAAAGTTCTTTAAATCTTGGCGTATCCTGTGGAGTAGATATTATTAAAATATCACGAATACCCGCATTCATTAAAACCGACATTGGATAGTAAATCATAGGTTTGTCATAAATGGGAAGTAGTTGTTTAGAAGTAACCTTTGTGAGCGGATATAGTCTTGTACCCGAACCACCTGCTAAAATAATACCTTTCATTTTATATCACCTTTCCTTTTCGGATTTAATGATTTCTTTAATTATCCTTAAAAACTCTTTTAACTGCTTCAAGATAGGCTAAGCCATAATCTGTATCAGGCTCTAAATAAGTACCTTCAGCCCACTCGTTCCAAGCATTTACAAAAACATAATCGTTTGAGTCGGTATGCTTCTTGGCTTCTATTTGTGATAATTTCTTTAAATATGCTTCAAACTTATTCGGTGTGCAACCGTGATAAACAGTAGCTTTTTCTTTATATCTTGCGGTGTTATCCCATCCTAAGAAAGCCATATTGTAAGTGTCCTTATTCTTATATTTAAACTTTCTTTTAAGGACGGTTTCGAAAACCTTTTCATAAGAATGCAGAACAAAATGGGTTCTTGCTTTACTGCGAAGTGTTCTCATTTTTTCCACAAGGCTTTCAGGACAGTGTCTTAACAAATTTTCTAAATAAACTTTTGCACCTTTATACTCTTTGGAATTTACTGCCTCATGAGGTTGGAATAAAAGAACTCCATCGAATGCATCAAGAATGCTGTTGTCGGGAAAATCAAAGGATTTAACAGCCATAAAGTAAAGTTCTCCTATTCCCTCTTCACGGGCAAGTTTTCGCCAATAGGCTAACATTTCCTTTACCTTGGTAACCAGATGTGGACGGTATATTTGGAAAACGGGCTTTCCGTCAATCTTTATTGCTCTTTCGTCAGTAAGGTATGCCTTTACATAATCAAAATGCTCTTTCCATTTCTCTTCAGTTGGTTCGTAGGTTTGTTCTTGCAAAACCTCAGAATCTTTTCCTTCCCAACGTCTTGCCCAAGTCTCATTAGCCCAAGTAAGACAAAACGGAATATCCAAATCCTTGTTATTTAGAATCATTTCCTTTGGTTTTTCAAGAAGCTGCTTTCCATCAAACCAATAATGATAAATTGCAAATCCGTAAACACCATATTCTTTTGCAAGGTCAATTTGATGAGCTATGACTTCCTTCTTTGATAAATCATAATATCCCTCTGCAGGGACTCTGGGTTGCTGATGGTCTTCAAAAAGTTTATAACCTTCCTTTACCTTTGTCCAGTCAGTAAAGCCTTTGCCCCACCATTCATCATTTTCAGGTATTGCGTGAAATTGTGGAAAATAAAGTGCAATAAGTTTCATTAACAATCTCCTTTGTAAAGCAAAACAGAACTATAGAAAAACAATGTATTTAAAGTTCTTTGTCTTGAAACATGGTTTCTGACTAATGCCATGATTAACGATATTCTGCCTTGCATTTTCGCATTACAAATATCTTCAAGTAATTTCCTTTGTTGGGGCTTGATAAGTTCGCCGTGAGTTTCTAAAAGCAGCTTAGCTTGATTTAATCTTAAATAAGAGTTTTTTGAAACATTTTTCATTTCAACTGTCATTCTTCTAAACCTTGCAACAAAACTGTCCGAATCGGCTCTGCCTGTTGCATTGCTACTGTGAAAACGGTGCATAATGGTTTGAATCGGCATATAGATAAGATTTCCCACCGACGCTGCAGTTAAAGAAATCCAACAGTCGTGCATTTCTATCCCTGCAGGGGGATATTTTACCATTTCTGCTAATTTTCTATTAATAACAGCCGCACACCCAAAAACATAAGGTTGTGCTAAAATTTTAGGCAGAATCTTATCGCCTTTCTCAATTTGTAAACCGCAATGCTTCTCATAAGATTCGCTTGTAACGGCACTATTTTCATCAATCATAGTGAAATCAGAAAAAACCATTGTGGGCTCATCATATTTTTCTATTTCCCTGAGCATTAATTCAATTTTATCAGGATACCATTCATCGTCTTGGTCGCAGAAAAATATATACTCACAATCGTCAACCTGCCTTAGCAAATCGAAGAAGCTTTCTGCAGGTCCCACATTTTCAGCACAAATCAAACAAATTCTTTCGTCTTTATATTCCTTGATTATGTTAACAGTGTTGTCGGTCGAGCCATCATCTCTAATATAAAGTAAAAAATCAGAAAATGTTTGGTTCAAAATACTGTCAATCTGCTTTTTAATATATTTTTGTCCGTTATAAGTTGACATTAAAACTGCAACCATAATTTACATATCGCTCTTTTCTTCACATTCAATTTCAGAGTTTGTATTAATGAAGGTTAATATAAACAATATCATTGAAAATCCCGAAAATGTAAATAGGAAAGGATTTGTCTGTACCGCCATACCGAAAGCGACTGACATGCCAACCCACCATAGTAATGTCTTTTTGTCTTTTTTCCAAAAGTTCGTTACTGCTGTAACGATAGCAGCTATTATTAAAATAACCCATGGAATTAATCCAACTAACCCTAACTTCATCATCATAGCAGGGAAAACACTTTCATACATATACGGTGCCGTCTCATTTCTTATGCAATCCTCTGCATATGCACCGTAACCAAAACCAACCCACTTGCTTTGCTTCCATTTATTTAGCAAAGCGCCTGTTTGTTTTTGACGCTGTTCGTTTGCCGATTTTGTTCCCTCAATATCCTTAATAGCATTTTCTTTTTCCTTGATTTCGGATAAAAGCTTCTCTTTTTCCTTTTGCGAATCCTCATTCAACTCATCACCATCAGAATCATGCTCGTTGATTTCATTGAGTTTTTCATACAAATCCTGAACTTTCTGCATTTCTGTGGTACTGTTTGCTGACGGTGCCGAATTAATCAGACGTTGGAAAATTGTATTATTAAAAGCAACATAATTTAATGCAACAGTTACAGAAATCATAAAACAAATAACCGATGCCAAACGATATTTATGAGTCTTGTTAGAACGAACAAATAATGAGCCTATTAAATAAATTGCAATACCCGTGGCATAGCCTAACCAGATGGATTTTGTATAGGTGATGCATATAGCGTAAAGAAAAACTGCTAAAGGTATTAAGTTCCAGTACTTTCCTTTTACTACATATTTGGCCGAAAGAGCGCCCCCCAACAAAAGCATGGGGGAAGTAACCTGAACTATTCTGGTTATTCCAAAACCTAACACAACATCAGTTCTTACAGCCGTGCCAAAAGAAATTATATCAATAAAATCATAATACGACTCATAAAATCCTGTATGTATTGTTTCTCCGATATACATAACCGAATGCCAAAAGGCAAGTAAAATCAATAAGAAATAAATGATTTTTTCGAATTTTTTATATTCTATACGGCCTGTCCTCATTAAAAAGACAATAGGAAAATATAAAATCAATACCAATATCGTGCTGAAATCTTTAATTCCAAAAGAGGTTTCTCCACGCACTACCATAGGAACCACAGTTGCCCAAACGAAATTCAAGCATAAAAAACCAGCAACAATATAATCTAACGGTTTAATATAATCAAAAAAGAATTTTTCGCCTGTTTTTCTTTTGAAAATTGACATTTTCTCTTTATATGCTACCAATAAGCAATATGAAAACAACACAACTGTTGTTATGCAAAAAAGCAGTATCCTAATACCAATGCCGCCCACGGTAAATTGGTATCCGTTCAGCCCTAAAATATCATCAATTAAAAATAATACTGGAAATAACCATATTAAAACTATTTTCCAGTCTATTTTTTTCGTGGTTTTATTCATCTTAACTCCTTAAAATTTATTCTCCTAAACACTTTTCTACAAATGTTTTTGGGGAATATTTTTCCACTACTTCCTTTGAAGCCTCTATATAATGGCTTTCAAAAAACTCTTCACTTATCTGAGGATTATCTCTATCTATAATCAAAAAGTTATTTTCACTGTAAAAATCAAAATCCTTAACATGCTTGTTCGTTGTAATGATTTTCTTCTTCATAGGAAGCAACTCAACAGGGCGTGTTGTAGTTCCCTTTTGTTTTGGATGCTCAATATCAAGAACGCATTTACTTGAATTGTATATTTCGCAAACCTCGTTAGCAGTCAAGCCCTTAAAATTTATTTCCCTAAGTGAAATATATTTATAATCTCGATTTGTAAACTTGTTAAGCAAATACACTAAAATGTGAGGTGAGTAAAAGTAAGTAAAGCATTTTCTACCCATTTCCTCGCATTGCTGCTTTATAGACTTAACAATTCTCGGTCTTACTGAATGAGCGGTACCGATAAAAGCAACATCGTATTTAAAAGTATCGTTCTGCTTGGCTTCGCTATACTCTTTTCCATAAGGAATGGGCAAGAATGGAATATTGTATTTTTCGGCATCATTAGGGTCAAAGGTAAGTGCTCTATCATAATATGCTATTTTCTTCTCACCGTCAGGTATGTTTACAACAGAATCCCATAAATAAAGGATAAATTCGGCATTTGTATAAGCGTTTCTAAGCAGTTCAATTTCCTTTTCACCGAATGCTTCGCTTTTTACCACCAAAACATAGTCATATTGCTTATTCTTGTTTTGCTCTATAACCTTTTTGATATACTTCTGCACCACAGCTTTATATGGTTTAAAATTAAGCCTCAAAAGAGTTTTGCAAACAAAGCTGTTATTTGGGCGTTCATCATAAAGGTCAACCGAATATCCCTCATCTTTAAAGGCTTGAGCGATTCTGTTTTGATATCCAAAAAAGGCAGGACAAAATATTAAAATATTTTTCCTTGCTTGTGCCATAGAAAATGCTCCTTAGTCTTTATTTTTATGAGTTTCTTCTATCAAATCTTGAACGAGTTTTTCGTTTTCTCTCGCTTTATCCATACCTTCTGTGCTATCCTTGCTAAACATAATACGGATAGTTGTAAGAATAAGTTTAATATCCAATAAAAGCGAATAGTTTTCAATATACATTAAATCCAAACGCAATTTGTCATAAGCGCCGGTATTATACTTGCCGTAAATCTGGGCGTATCCTGTAAGACCACCCTTTACCTTCAAACGATAGCTAAATTCGGGCATATCCTTGCAGAATTCCTCAATAAAGGTTCTTCTTTCAGGGCGAGGACCTACCACACTCATATCGCCTTTAAGAATATTGAGGATTTGGGGGAGTTCGTCAAGACGTGTAGCCCTGATAAACTTACCAACCTTTGTGATACGGGGGTCGTTATCCTCCGCTAAAACAGCGCCGCTGTATTTTTCAGCGTCCACAATCATACTTCTGAATTTTAAGATTCCAAACTCTTTTCCGCCGATAGTAACACGGTCTTGCTTATAAAATGCAGGGCCGCCATCTTCCAACTTGATAGCAAGTGCCACAAAGAGCATAACAGGTGCAGCGGGAATAAGTACGATTAAGGACATAATAATATCCATTAAACGCTTTATTGTTCTTTGAACAATAGTGAGACCTGTGCCTTTAACCAAGAAAATAGGTGTGTCAAACGAACTTACAGTCCTTGCGCCACGCATAATAAGGTCGGTTATTTTAGGAACCACATAACTTCTGATTTCGTTTTGATAACAGAATTTTAGTATATCATTTCTAATTTGTGCCGGTACATCGTTAATTACAACCGCTTGGTAATTCAAGATTTCTTTGCAAATCTTATCAAAATCTTCCTCTGCAGAAATTAATTTTTCGATACGATACTTGTCCCATCTTGAATCAATTTTGATTTTGAGTCCCAACGCAGTGTCAGTACCAAAAATCATAAGCATTTTATATGGGGGATAAATAATATGATAAAGATATGTGTACAAGAAAACAAAAATTGTGCTGACAAGTATATCTGTAGCTGCGAGAAGAAGCATCGGCACAGGATTTATAAGGTGGTTTTCTATAAGGCATAACTGGAAATAGGTTACAAAATTAACAATTAAGCTTCCAATCCACTGTGCCAACGACAAATCCAAACGGCGCAAATTTCCAAATTCAAAACCGTCCATATTCTTAAATAAGAAAAATGTAATTACAGCATAAATACCCATAAGGACATATTTACCCTTAAAGGCAAAAAGACCGGGCACATCATATCCAAAACGCCAAAACAAGTAATAAATTATAGAAAGTGCAATAACTTCAACAATCGACTCGATTAGCCTCACGAGACTTTTTGTGCTCTCTCTTTTTATGTTAGTTTTCATTTATCATTTGGCTCCTTCAAAAGAATTTCCTTAAAACTTTAAACAATATTTGAAAAAGGCATAATAAACCTATTTGTACTTATAATTACTATACCATATCACAATTAAAAAAACAAGTCTATTTTTCGACATCTATCTTAGTGAAAACATACAAAAAAGCAGCAAAAAAGAGATTTACTACTCTTTTCTGCTGCTTTAAATTTATTTCACTTCAGGCAAGCCTTTTATACAGGTTAAAACTGTAATAATTCCTGATAAAGCGCAGGTGCTAAGCAATCCTAACCAATCAACCTGAGTTATTCCAAAAGTATTGCTTCCTATAATAGCCAAGGCGGTTTCTGCGACTGTTTTAACGCTTCTCACCGCTGTTGCCTTAATCCATCTTTTTGTTTTATCACCTAACTGCATTTCTACACCACCTTTATTTGTATGGCATCGATTTCCTGACCCAAAATACCGGCATATCCGTTTTCGGAATCTTTTTTGTTATATCCCGTAACCCACGGGAGCCATTTTTTTGCCTTTTTTAGGTGAATGCGATATTTGAGCGTTTTTTCGGTATCGGTTTTCATCATAAGTCCATCAATAGATTTACCGTAAATACCGGCATAATCACTACGGTTTCTAACCTCAGGCAACCATTTTCCACCCTTATAATGTACAGCGTATATAATATTTCCACTTGTTAAATTTGCAAAAGCGCCGCATACACTGTGACCAAAAACGCCTGCATAATCTTCATCATTTTTTACATTTGGAAGCCATCTTTTTTGAACCGAATCCCAAACCTGATAAATGACATCGATTTCGTTTTTTTGCTTGTCTGCTACTTTGTTAAGACCCAAAAACTCAGCGATACCTTCAGAAACCGACTTTGCATAAGCCTTTTGCCCCGCTTCTGATGTTATTATTTTATAGTCGTTTTCGCCATCCATAAAACCACCCTCGCACAATACGGCAGGTATCCTGTCTTGATTTATTATGTAAAAATCAGACTGCTTGATTCCTCTGCCACGAAGACCTGTGTAAGCCACCATTTTATTGTAAATTATTTCGGCTAATTTCGCATCTTCGGCAGTGGGGTTTTTATCGGTGTAAACCTCAACTCCAGTTGCACTGCTCCAATCAGATTTCAAGGCGTTATGGTGAATTGAAACAATCAATTTAACACCGCTTTTAATATATTTTGCAAAACGGTTTTGTAAACTTTCATCGACCCTCCCCTCATCGTTATCAAGGCGGATTATTTCTAAGTCATACCCGCAAAGAAGTTCCTGTATTTTATCGCAGACCTTATCGTTGAGCGACCATTCTTTTATACCGTCAGGAGTTTGTTTTCCTGCCGTATTCAGTCCGTGTCCTGCATCTAAAGCAATTTTTATACTCATATACTCCCCTCCTATTCTATAACCAACCAATTATAGGTTACGCCTGTTAATAGCTGATAACCACCGTGTCGCCCGGACACTTCCGCATAGGTCTCGGTTAACTGTCTTAAAGTTTGTGGATAACCACTTAAATGCTCTGGCACTGTATAAGTTATTCCATCTTCAAGCGTTGCATTTAAATTCAGCGGCATTATTCCACTGTAAGAAACACCCAAACAAGCATCGCTTCTTTCTTCAGGAATATCAGTCCAAATAAATAAGAAACGAGGAATTTTTCCTAAATTGTGATAAAAAACAAAATTATCAGCGTCAACAAACTCAACTGTGCCACTTGCATATTTAAGATTTTTTTCAACCATTTCGGGTTTAATCATTTTCGGACTGAATAAAACTTCTTTTCCGTTTATATAAGCCATTTAAATACCTCCTTATTTCCATCTGCCTTTTGCAATTATAGAAACCTTTGCATTTCCACTAACAGCCCACTTAGTTAAATAATGAAGTATTATTGCGGTGTTTGTCAAACTGTTGATAACCGTCATAGGATAACCTGGTGCATAAGTATCGTATGTGCAAGCAGGGGTATTTTTAAAAAGATTAGCAGGGAAGTTCCAAGATTCTGATGAACCAATATATATAGTTTGTCCCAATGCGTCAGCTTCGGTTGTTGTTATCGTTGTACCAATGGTAGCCCAACATTCAGAATCTCCACTTGCCCATTTTCGATAAGTCCATATATCGCTTGTAGCTTGCTCAACAATATAGTCTTTTTGAGAATTCAACACCTCGGCAACTATTTCGTTTCTAGAATTATCATCAGTTATTATATAAAAACACCCTTGAACTTTTTCATCTATTGCATCATACTCTGCTTGTGTTCCTACCCAAACGGTAAATTCACCACTCTTATTTTGTTCTTTAAGGGCCTCCGCAGGTTTGCTGTTTCCAACCTGCGTTTTGATTGCTTCGTCAACAGCTTTTCCTGACTGTGCATTTTCACTTTCTGGGTTGAAATTTTGGTCTACTTTAATGCCACCATCACCTGAAAATTCAATGCCCGAAATTGCTTCTGCTACAGCTTTTCCCGACTGCGGATTTTCACTTTGAGGATTATAGGCAAGGTCAACCACCCCGCCGTTTCCGCTTTCTCCCTTGTCTCCCTTTTCGCCTTTGAATTTGCCGTTATCGGCATCATCTCTGACCGACTGAGCAATTTGGGTTGCTTTTTTAGTCTCATCTAAAATCTGAGCATATATGCTTTGTGTCGGCTCTTTCGGCTCATCTCCCAATTCATAACCGCTCTCTAAAACTTCAATTTCTCCCCTTATGGTAGTGGCAAGAGTATCACCTCTGCTACCAAAAACGGAAACTGTGAAAAAGGGCGGTTTTATGACCTCAAAAGGCACAAAACACTCGTCCTTTCCCGTGCAATAATCACTGCCGGAATTAAGCAGAATTTCTACTGCCGTTTCACCGTTTTTAAAGACAGCGGTTTTCGTGAAATCCTTCCAACTTTCAGGAAAAGAAAACCTAATTTTTTCGAATTTGACACTGTCAGAAACAGTCCTTTCCAAAATCAATAAAGAGCCATTTTCCAAAACATCAACTTTAATCATATTTTTTCTCCTTTCTTTTTGTACCGAAAGCCCATACCTCCACTAGGCTTTTAAATTTGATACTACTCATAGAAAGTTAGGTTTCTGCAATTTGTAAGGATTACAAAATAAAAAAGCCCACTGCAAAAGCAGTGAGCCGTTTTGAATTTCAATTATTAATAATTTTCTTTTCTAACCTCAAAATAAGCCTTGGGATGAGCGCAAACAGGACAAACTTCGGGAGCCTTTTTGCCGATTACCAAATGACCGCAGTTGCGGCATTCCCACATGGTTTCCTCAGCTTTTTCAAACACTTTTTGCATCTCAACATTATTTAAAAGCTTAAGATATCTTTCCTCGTGGGTCTTTTCAATAGCAGCTACCATACGGAACTTTTTAGCAAGTTCTGTAAAGCCCTCTTCCTCTGCCTCATCAGCAAAGGTAGCATACATATCGGTCCACTCGTAATTTTCACCCTCGGCTGCTGCCTTAAGGTTTTCTGCGGTGGAGCCTAAAGCCTTTAATTCTTTAAACCACATTTTAGCGTGTTCTTTTTCGTTGTTGGCAGTATCAAGGAAGATGGCGCTTATCTGTTCGTATCCTTCCTTTTTTGCAACAGAGGCAAAGTAAGTGTACTTATTACGAGCCTCAGATTCACCCGAAAAAGCTGCTCTTAAATTTTGTTCTGTCTTTGTACCTTTTAAATCCATTTTTATCACCTCAAAATATATTTAAAGCTGAGCGCTTTATTTCAAAAATCCGTTAACTATCTGTTCCTCGGCTTCTTGCTCGGTAAGACCCAGGGTCATAAGCTTGATTAATTGCTCTCCCGCAATTTTACCGATTGCCGCCTCATGAATAAGGGAAGCATCAATATGGTTAGCAGTAATTTCGGGCACTGCCGAAACCTTTGCATTATCCATAATAATAGCATCACATTCGGTGTGGCCGTTACAAATATTATTACCATTTATTCTCGATAAAAACAACTGATATGAATTATCTTTTGCAACCGAACGGGAAACCACATTAGCACTTGAATTTTCACCATCTAAATCAACGACAAAATCGGTTTTTGCAGTTTCTACACCGCTTGTCATCAACTTTTCTCTGATAACGAGAGTTGCATTGTCTTTGAGCTTGGCGGTAGTTTTGCGGTCGGTAGAGTCAACACCGCTTAGCTGTGTTGTTTCCATCTCCATATATCCGCCCTCGTCAATATTTATAACTGTGGTGGGGTTCATATTGCTTTCTCCCTTACCGTCAGCAATACCAATGTGTTTTTCGGTATAGGTAACCTTTGCATTTTTACCGACAAAGAATGTATGAACACCGTCATGACGGGATTCTTCATCTCCGCAGTTATGAATACCGCAACCGGCAACAATTTCAACATCACAGTTATCGCCAATGTAAAAATCATTGTAAACCAGTTCTTTAAGACCTGTTTGGCTGATAATTACGGGAATATGCACCTTTTCACCTTTAGTATTGGGTTTAATTATGATATCTATTCCGGGTTTATCAGTTTTTGTCTTAATATCAATATTTTCAGTAACACGTCTGCTTTCAAGTTCACTGTTAGCGCGGATATTATAGGCTCCCTCGGGGGTGCCCTCCATATCGGCTATAATCTTTAAAAGCTCTAATTCGGTATTATTCATTTATTTTTCCTCCGTTTGAGCTTTAAGTACAGAACAGCCCATATCAGTAGCGTGAAGAAGTTCGGGCAGAATTTCATCTTTTGTGCCCTCTGCCTTAAGTGTGCCGTTTGCAAGTACTATTACCTTATCGGCAATATTCAAAATTCTCTCTTGGTGAGAAATAATTATAATCGAACCGCCTAAGTTATCGTGCATTTTTTCAAATACTTTAATAAGGCTTTTGAAACTCCAAAGGTCAATTCCTGCCTCAGGCTCGTCAAAAATTGAAATCTTGGTAGAACGGGCAAGAACAGTTGCAATTTCAATTCTTTTAAGCTCACCACCCGAAAGAGAGGCGTTAACCTCACGGTTAATATAATCTCTAGCACAGAGACCTACTTGAGACAAATAATCACAAGCCTCGCTGATGCTAACATCTCTGCCAGATGCCAAACTAATTAAATCGTGCACAGTAATGCCCTTAAAGCGAACGGGTTGCTGAAAAGCAAAGCTTACGCCTTTCTTGGCTCTTTCAGTAATGGATAAATCGGTAATATCCTCTCCGTCAAGCAAAATCTGACCGCTTGTGGGCTTTATAATTCCTGCGATAAGCTTAGCTAGAGTGGATTTGCCGCCACCGTTGGGGCCTGTAATTACTACAAAGCCATTATCTATTTTTAAACTTAGATTTTTAATAATATCCTTTGAGCCTTCCTCATTTTCGGCTGTAAAGGAGACATTTTTAAGTTCTAACATTTTTTCCTCCGTTTTATTAATCCTTACAATATAATACCCCTTTTTATGGAAAAAATCAACACTATAATTATTATGTTTTGTGTCTTTTTGAGTATTTTTTAAAAATATGAAAAAAATGTTGATTATAACTTTGTAAAGTGATAAAATTAACCTTGTAATTTAGGAGTGATTAAAATGATTAGAATAGGAATTGTAGGTTACGGCAACTTAGGACGCGGCACCGAAAGCGCTATTTTGCAAAATCCCGATACCGAGCTTTACGGTGTTTTTTCACGCCGTGACCCCGCCACTGTTAAAACACTTAGCGGTGCTAAGGTTTACCATTTAGACAATATTTTAGAGCACAAGGAAAATATTGATGTGCTTATAATTTGCGGCGGTTCGGCTACCGATTTACCCGTTCAGACCCCTGCACTTGCTGAGCATTTCAATGTTGTTGACAGTTTTGATACCCACGCTAAAATCCCCGAGCATTTTGAAAAGGTTGATGCACAGGCTAAAAAAGGTTATAACATTGCCGTTATTTCAACAGGTTGGGACCCCGGTATGTTCTCCTTAAACCGCCTTTACGCCGAGGCTGTTTTGCCCGACGGCAAAGACTATACATTTTGGGGAAAGGGTGTAAGCCAAGGTCACTCTGACGCTATCAGAAGAATTGAGGGTGTTATTGACGCCCGTCAGTATACTATCCCTGTTGAAAGTGCAGTTGAAAAGGTAAGAAAGGGCGAAAACCCCGACCTTACAACACGCGAAAAGCACACAAGGCTTTGCTTTGTTGTGGCACAAGATGGTGCCGACCTTGAACGCATTGAAAAAGAAATTGTAACAATGCCCAACTATTTTGCCGATTACGACACCACAGTTAATTTCATTTCTGCCGAAGAAATGAAGCGCGACCACAGCGGTATTCCCCACGGCGGTATGGTTATCCGCAGCGGCAAAACGGGTCTTAACAAAGAGAATACTCACATTATCGAATACAGTTTAAAGCTTGACTCTAACCCAGAGTTTACATCAAGTGTTATTTTGGCGTATGCAAGGGCTGCTGTTAGAATGAAAAAAGAGGGAATGACAGGTTGTAAAACTGTATTTGATATCCCTCCCGCATATCTTTCTCCCAAATCGGGCGAAGAATTAAGAAAAAATTTGCTATAATGAAAAAACTCCCTTTTGAAAGGGAGTTTTTTATGTATTAACTGATTTTCAATTTTAATCTAAGCTTATCGCTTATCATTGCAATAAATTCGCTGTTGGTCGGCTTTCCGCGCTCATTTTGGATAGTGTATCCAAAGTAGGAATTAAGAACATCAATATCCCCTCTGTCCCAAGCCACCTCAATAGCATGACGGATAGCTCTCTCCACTCGGGAAGCGGTGGTGCTGTGTTTTTTTGCAACAGTTGGATATAAAAGCTTAGTTACTGAATTTATAATATCGCTGTTTTTAATTGAAAGCATAATGGCTTCCCTTAAATAGTGATAGCCCTTTATATGAGCAGGAACGCCGATTTGATGAATAATATCGGTTATCATTACTTCTAAATTAGTGTCAGTAATCACACTGTCCTTAACCACCAAGGGCTGACGCTCGTTTTTCCAGCCCGAAAGTTGTATGATTCTTTGTGCCATTATATTAACATCAAAGGGCTTCAAGAAATAATAATTAACTCCGCCGTCGATAAGTTCTTTTTCAAGTCTCTCGTTGTCAAATCCCGACATTGCCATTATCATTGGCTTGTCCTTTAAATTGCTTTCATCTATGCTTTTAATAACACCTAAGATATCCATATTGGGCATAAAAACATCCGCCAAAACAATATCGGGTGTCTCCCTTTTTATAGCTTCAATAACCTTTAAGCCATCTTTTTGACAAAGTATAACATTCATTCCATAAGCCTTAAAAGTTCTTGCACAATTTTCACCTAATAGCGATGAATCGTCAGCAACAACTATTTTTAACTGTTTTTCCATAAAATTTTACTCTCCTCTTCTGGTTTTTTCCATATATTACCATATTTTGCATACCATTTCAAGCATTTTTACTAAAATAGCATAATTTTTATTGAAATATATAGAAATCTCCCTTTTTCGAGTTTTTTGGACAAATTCATCCTACAAATTTTGCTATTTGAATCACAATAAAAGCGTAATAACCTTTGACAAGACCTATAAATTTTTGTATAATAATTTATATATATGAATCACAACAAAACAAATATAAAAAGCGAGGTTGATTTTATGAAAATCACTGTTTGTATTGGAAGTTCTTGCCACATTAAAGGCTCAAGAATTGTTGTTGAAGAACTCCAAAAGCTTATTTCAGAAAACAATTTAACCGAAAAAATTGAACTTGCGGGAACGTTTTGTATGGGCAAATGTCAACAGGGTGTTTGCGTGACTGTTGATGATGAGTTTTATTCGGTAAGTCCCGAAACAGTTAAAAACTTTTTTGAAGAAACCGTTAAAAACAAGATTTAATTTTAGCACAACGAGTTTTTACTACTCTTATTACATTAAGGTGAAGAATTATGCCAAATTGTTTAACGCTTAAAAAATCCAACTGTAAAAACTGTTATAAATGTATCCGCCATTGCCCCGTAAAATCCATTCGTTTTTCGGGCAATCAGGCACATATCATAGGAAACGAGTGTATTCTTTGCGGACATTGTTTTGTTGTTTGCCCCCAAAACGCCAAAAAGATTGTAAACGAGACCGAAAAGGTTAAAGTGCTTCTCCAAACAGGCGACCCCGTTATTGTAAGTCTTGCTCCATCCTTTATTGCAAACTATGAGGGCGTAGGTATAAACTCTATAAAAAAAGCTCTTAAGTCTTTGGGATTTTATGATGTAGAGGAAACCGCAATAGGTGCAACCATTGTTAAAAACGAATACGAAAGAATGCTTAAAGAGGATAACAGAGATGTTCTTATTTCCTCTTGTTGCCATTCCATAAATCTACTTATTCAAAAATATTTCCCACAAGCCTTGGGATATTTAGCAGATGTTATGTCCCCTATGCAAGCACATTGCAACGACATAAAGAAGCGTATCCCAAATGCCAAAACCGTATTCATTGGTCCTTGTGTTGCAAAAAAAGATGAAGCCGAGCATTACAGCGGTATTGTAGATGCCGTTTTAACCTTTGAAGAGCTTACCGCTTGGCTTAAGGAAGAAAACATTATATTGGAGCCTGAAACCGATGAAAATCCAAACAGCCGTGCCAGATTTTTCCCAACAACAGGCGGCATTTTAAAGACAATGGCACAAGACGCCCCCGGTTATACATATTTAGCTCTCGACGGCGTTGCAAACTGTATTGAAGCCATCAAGGATATCATCGATGGCAAAATCAGTAAATGCTTCATTGAAATGTCGGCTTGTGTAGGTAGCTGTATCGGCGGACCGATTATGGAGAAAAACCACCGTTCCCCCGTTAGAGACTATATTGCCGTTTCAAACTTTGCGGGTGAAAAAGATTTTGTGGTTGATATGCCTTCTATTTCAGAACTTAAAAAAGATTTCGAATATATAGAACACAAGCTGCCACAGCCCAGTGAAACCGAAATTAACAGCATATTGCGTCAAATGGGCAAATTCAAGCCCTCTCAAGAGTTAAACTGCGGCTCTTGCGGTTATAATACCTGCCGCGAAAAAGCAACCGCCATAGCACAGGGCAAGGCTGAAATTTCAATGTGCCTGCCATATTTAAAGGACAAAGCTGAAAGCTTTTCAGATACCATCGTTAAAAACACTCCCAACGGACTTATTGTTTTAAATGAACAGTTGGAGGTTCAACAGATTAACGATGTTGCTATGAATATTATGAATATCCGCTCGGCTTCCGATGTTTTGGGCGATGGTGTAATCCGTATTCTTGACCCAACCGTCTTTATGAATGTCCTAAGAACGGGTAAAAATGTAAAAGACGAACGTGTTTATCTTGCAGAATACCGCCGTTTTGTAGAGCAGACCATTGTTCACGACAAGGAATCCCACCTTATCGTAGCTATTATTAAAGATATTACCGAGCAAGAAACCGAAAGAGAGAAAAAAGAAAGTATCAGCCGTCAGACCGTTGAGGTTGCCGACAAGGTGGTTGACAAGCAGATGCGAATTGTTCAGGAAATTGCATCTTTACTTGGTGAAACTGCCGCTGAAACAAAAATTGCTTTAGCAAAGCTAAAGGAGTCTATAAGCGATGAATGATTTATGTGCTGATATAGGCTTTAAAAGTATAAACCATTACGGCGAACAGCTTTGCGGAGACCATATTGATATTGTAGAGCCTGACGATAATTCCACCGTTATAGTTTTATCTGACGGACTTGGAAGCGGTGTTAAGGCAAGTATTTTATCTACCCTTACCTCTAAAATTATTTCAACAATGATGGCAGAGGGATTACCTCTTGAAGAGTGTGTTTCTACTATTGCAGCCACTCTTCCTGTTTGTTCTGTAAGAGGAGTAGCCTATTCGACCTTTACTATTATTCACATTAAAGATAATAGAGAAGCTGAAATAATCCAATACGATAATCCTCAAGTCATATTCCTTAGAAACAATAAAAATTTTGACTACCCCAAGACCGAAATGAATATTGGGGGAAAGAAAATTTTCAAATCTCTCATTAAACTTGAAGAAAATGATATTTTTGTTGCTATGAGCGACGGTTGTCCCCACGCAGGCATTGGAATTTCCTACAACTTTGGTTGGAAACGCGAGGATATTGCAAATTTCTTAGAAACCTTGGCACCCGTGGGTTATACCGCAAAAACTCTTTCTACTATGCTTGTGGATGAATGTGACAAGCTTTACAACTATATGCCGGGCGACGATGCTACCGCTTGTGTTGTTAAAATCAGAAAGAGAGAGCCAATGAATATTCTCTTTGGTCCTCCCTCTAACCGAGATGACGCCGAGCGTATGATGTCTTTGTTCTTCTCTAAGATAGGAAAGCATATCATTTGTGGCGGGACAACATCTTCTATTGCCGCAAAGTATTTAAGAAAGCCCTTAAAAGCCACCCTTAATTTTGAAAATTCTGATATTCCCCCAACTGCAGAGCTTGAGGGTGCAGACCTTGTTACAGAAGGCGTTATCACTGTAAATCGCGTTCTTGAATATGCTAGAGATTATCTTGACGAAAACAAACGATATGAAGAATGGTGTTTCAGCCGTGACGGTGCTTCCCTTATAAGCCGTCTGCTTTTCGAGGAAGCGACCGATATTAACTTCTTCGTTGGCAAGGCTATAAATCCTGCCCACCAAAACCCTGATTTGCCAATAAATTTCAGTATAAAAATGAATTTGGTAGACGAATTATCCGACTGTCTTAAAAAGATGGGCAAAAAAATCAAAATCAGTTACTTCTAGAAGGAGAAAATTATGCGAAAATTTGATACTAAAGTTCAATATCTTAAATATAAAGTTCTCCGCGAAGTGGCGCGTAAAGCCTGGGACGGAACTCTTTATGACGAACTTTTAGATATTCCTAAAACCATTGTACCAGGCAAAACACCCACTATGCGTTGCTGCGTATACAAAGAACGCGCTATTTTGGGCGAGCGTGTTAAAATCGCTATGGGCGGAGATAAAACCAACCCCAATATTATTGAGGTTATAGATATTGCTTGTGACGAATGTCCCGCCGCTGGTTATGAGGTTACCGACTCTTGCCGTGGCTGTTTGGCGCACCGTTGCGAAGATGTTTGTAAAAGAGGAGCAATCACATTTGACCACAACCATGTGGCTCATATTGATAAGTCTAAATGTGTTGAGTGTGGACTTTGCGCTAAAGTTTGTCCCTTCTCGGCTATTACCAACCGCAAACGACCTTGCCAAAACGCATGTAAGGTAAAAGCTATCACAATAAACGAGGATAACGCCGCCGCTATTAATAACGATAAATGTATCCAATGCGGTGCTTGTGTTTACCAATGTCCTTTTGGTGCGATTACCGATAAATCATATATTTTAACTGCCATTGATGCTATTAAAAACAGCAATAACAATAGAGATTATAAAGTTTACGCTATGGTTGCCCCATCAATTTCCAGTCAGTTTACCTATGCAAAGCTTGGTCAGGTTATCACAGGACTTAAGGAATTAGGTTTCTTTACTGTTATTGAAGCCGCCCTTGGCGCAGACATGGTTGCAAATGCCGAGGCTAAAGAACTAGCTCAAAAAGGCTTTTTAACAAGCTCTTGCTGTCCTGCTTTCGTAGAGTATATTAAATCTGCTTTTCCGCAGTTGCTCCCCTTGGTTTCGCACAATTTGTCGCCTATGACAACACTTGCGAAATACATAAAGGAAACCGATAAAAACGCAAAGGTTATCTTTATCGGTCCTTGTACCGCTAAAAAGGCAGAGGCTCAGTTAGACGAGGTTAAACCTTATATCGACGCGGTTTTAACCTTTGAAGAGTTACAGGCTTTGTTTGATAGCCGTGATATAAATATTACCGAGCTAGAAGATGATGTGCTTGATAACGCCTCCTACTTCGGCAGAATTTTTGCCCGTTCGGGCGGCCTTACAGATGCAGTGTCACAAGCCCTTAAAGAACAGCAAATCGACTTCCCCCTAAAGGCTGTTTCCTGTGACGGAATTGAAGCCTGTAAGGTTGCACTTCTCAAAAAAAGCAAGAATGTTCTTGATGCAAACTTTATTGAGGGTATGGCTTGTGTCGGAGGTTGTATTGGTGGTGCAGGTTGCCTTACTCACGGTGTTAAAGACAAATCTCAGGTTGACGAATACGGTAGAGAAGCACTTGAAAAAAGTATTAGTGATGCTATATCAATGTTAAAGTAAGAAAAAGCGAAGCATTTTATCTGCTTCGCTTTTCTTTTTTCTTGAAAAACAGCAAATGTTATGCTATAATAACACTGTATGTAAAGTTATTACACTGTGAGGTATGTTTAATGTATAGATTACGAGTTACCGTATCCATTTTATCGGTTATAACTGTCTCTCTAATGCTGTTATTCGGTTTTATGGATATGAACAAAAGAAACGCCCCTACAATCCACTGTAAGGAAAAGGAAACCATAAGCGTTCCTACCGACACTACCGATGCCGAATTGTTAAAATTCGTAACCGCAAAAGACCCTGAGGACGGCGATTTAACCAAAAAAATTGTAGTTGAGCGTCAGTTCTATTTCTTGGAAAAGGGACTTACAACAGTTATTTTCTCGGTTTGCGACAGCGATAATAACACTGCCAAATTAGAGCGTCAGCTTCGTTTTACAGACTATCACTCCCCCGAAATCAAACTTAATAATGACCTCATCGTTCCCATTAAAGGTAATGTTATATTCAGAAACTCCGTATCTCTTATTGATAAATACGACGGAAACTTGACCTCACATATAAAAATAATTTCTCCAAGCTACAACCGTCTTGTAGCAGGAAAATATGATATTAATTTCAAGGTAACAAATTCTTTCAGCGATACCTGTGATATAACAGTTCAAGCAATTGTTACCGAAGAAGATTATTCGGCAGCCACTATCCGCCTTTCTGAGTATTTGATTTATGCTGATAAGGGCGAGGAAATAGATTTTAAAAAGTATATTACCACCGTTTTAAATCATTTTGGACAAAGTTATTCTGTAAGCAATGTACAGATTGATGATTCTGAATATAATCCCGATAAAGCCGGCACATATAACATATTCTATTCTATAAAATCAGGCGAAACAACCGTAACTAAAACCCGTCTTGTAGCAATTGTAAGGGAGGAAAATAAATAGTGAGAGAACTTAAATTATCCCTAATTAACCCTTTCTCCCTTGTTGACGACCTTATTCGCAACTGGTGGGTTATACTCCTTTCTGCTGTAATCGGGTTTAGCGGTTTTCAGGTTTATAACTCTGCCTTTGTTGTTGAAAAGTACACCAGCACTACAACAATTGCAGTTAATTTAAGCGGATATACTGACAGCGCTACCGCAACCTCTCTTTCAAGAACAATTGAAATTGCAGAAGCTTTCCAGAACGTTCTTAAAAGCTCTGCTTTAATAGATGTTGTTGAAGACGAGATAGGCAGTAAAATTACAGGAACCTTAAATGCTATTCAAAAGAGCGAAACTAACCTTATTGACATTTCGGTAACCGATGTTTCTCCCGAAAAGGCATACAAAACCTTAAAAGCAATTTATGAGAATCATCATCTTTTGACCGACAGCGCATTTAGCAATATTGTAATAAGCGTGGTTACTCCCCCCTCTATGGCAACACGCTCTAATTTAAGGGGAATTATAATAAATTCCTGTATTTGTGCTTTTGCTATGGCAGTTTTATGCGTGGCTATAATTCTAACGCTTTCTTATTTCAGAGACACTGTAAAGAATACCTCTGATGTAGAAGAATTACTTGACTGTAAGCTCTTTGGGAAAATCGACCATGTAAATAAAAACAGTGCAAAACTCAAAGATAAGGTTATTGGTCTTATGATGAATAACCCGCTTATAGACTACCGTTTTAGCAACTGTTTCAGAGAGATGGCAATTAAGCTTATAAGCCTTAAAAGAACAAAAAACATTAAATCTATAATGGTAACAAGTATTGCCGAAAACGAAGGCAAAACCACAGTTAGTGTAAACTTAGCGCTTGCTTTAGCAGAAACAGGCAAAAAAGTAATTCTTGTTGACTGTGACTTTAAACTTCCTGCAGTTTATAAGTTCTTTACAAACACACCTGTTAATAATTCTCAAGAACTCGCACATTATCTTAAGGGCAATACCGACGATTATAAAACCGCTGTTAGATATGACAAAAACACAAGTGTTTACTTAGCAGGCGGAAAAAAACAATACCGCAATTCTTCGGAAATTATAAACAGCCGCCGTTTTAGCAACTTTATAAAGTTTTTGGAAGAAGATTACGATTTCGTTATTATAGATACTCCACCCGGTGGAATTACGGTCGACTCGGAAATTGCTTCTGAAAAGGTTGACGGTATGTTACTTGTTGTAAGACAAGATTTTACCGAGGTTGAACCGATTAACGACTATATTTCCAACATTATTCCAGACAAACTATTGGGTTGCGTATTCAATAATGTTTCAACCCTTAATTTCGCTCATATGTCCGACTCGGATGACGAATTATATAACAGAGGAGGGATTTAAGTGAGCACAGCTAATAAAACAAACGTAAATGAGAACGAATATAGTGATATTCTCACTATAATAGGCAGAATGTTCTTGCTTATGAAAAGGCATTTTTTAAAAGTTTTAGCCATTGTTATTGTTTTTATTATAATGGCTTTGTCTTACTTACTTTTAACCTATTCTCCAAGTTATAAATCAAGTGTAACATTCACTATTACTCCCCTTGTTTTAAGTGACTCTGAAAGCGGTATTTCGGTTTATAAGTTTAACTCGGTAACCTCTTTTTCAGACCAAATGAACAAAACCTTCCAACATATTGCCCAATCTGAAGCTCTGAGAGACACCATAACCTATGACTTAGGAAGACCTATGAACGGCAGAATAGTTGCCGAACCCATTACAGGCTCTAACATCTTTAAAGTTACGGCAATTAGCTCCTCGGCAAAAGACGCTAACGATATTATGGAGTCCTTTGTAAAATCCTATCCAAGTATTGCCGAGCACATTATAGGCGACACTCGAATTCAAATCATACATTCCTCGGGTAAACCCCAAAAGCCCTATAATGTTCCAAATTATTTCCTCTACGGTTTTATAGGTCTGTTAGTAGGAATTTGTATTAATTTGTTAATATTCTATGTTATCGCAAACTATGCGCAAACAATTAAGGATAAAACCGATATCACAACCAAGCTTAACAGCCATTATATTTGCACCATTCCCCACGTTTATATCAAACGCAACAGTAATGACAATGTTTCCTTGATTAAAATGAGCCCCAAACTTCCCGATTTTTCTGAGGCTGTTCGTGTTCTTAAAAAGAGAGTATCTGCCCTTCTAAGAGAAAACGAAAAAATCGTTGCTATCACAGGCACTACCTTGGGCGAGGGCTCCACAACCATTTCTTACAACCTAGCTCACGCTATGGCAAACGGAAATCAAAGGACCTTGCTTGTAGATATGGATATGGTTAGCCGCACTCTTCAAAATGTTTTGCTAAAAGACCCCAAAAAATGCATTGGCATCTCAGATGTCGTTTCTAAAAATGCCGATTTAGATAAGGTTATTTGCAATATATCTGAAAACTTTGATGTACTTTTTGCAGGTTTATCAGACTGCAAATACACTAACTCAGGATTTAAACGCGTATTCAAAGAACTTCGCGACAATTATGATATAATAATTGTTGATATGCCTCCCACAGGCGTGCTTCCCTCAGTTTCGTTGGTAACTGAACTTTGCGACAATATTATATTTAATGTTAAATCCGATGATACGGGTATTAGCCGAATCAAACGCGCTTTGCAGTATATTCTTTACAGCAAAGCAAGACTTATTGGCTTTGTTATAAATAACCACAATACAGGTTCGAGCTACGGCTACGGCGGTTATACCGGCCGTTACCGTTCGGGCTACGGTTACCGTTCAAAATACCGTTACCTCTCGCGTTACCGTTATGGCAAATACAGAGGCTACGGCGGTTACGGTTACGGTGGCTACGGCATAGACTCTATTGAACCTAAGAAGAAATAAACATAGAGCTGACAGATTATTCTGTCAGCTCTATTATTATGCCTATTGTTCCTCTCTTGCCCTTTGATGCTCTGTGCGAGTGTAAATCTTCACTATTACAGCAAGTGCAAATATCGGTAACGTCTATGTTTTTAGGGTTAATACCCGAATGTATTAAAATTTGTCTATTCGCCTCAGCTAAATTAAGCATATATTTTCCGCTGCCTTTGGGTGTCACAAAATCGGGCAGATTTAAAAATGTAAGCTTTTTAAATTCGTCAATTACAGGGTCGTCAACCTCATAACAGCACTGCCCAATATTTGGACCTATCCCCGCAATTATATCCTTGGGGTCACAGTCAAATTCCTTTACCATTTTATCGACTGTGCATTTGCCTATGAGCTTAACAGTGCCTCTCCAGCCTGCGTGAGAGGTGGCAATAACCCTTTTTACAGGGTCATAGAAAACTAATGGGGTGCAGTCGGCATACTGAGTAACCAAACCGACTTTGGGACAGTTGGTAATAAGTCCGTCAACATCATTAAATGAGGGTTTTGAAATCCCTGTTCCTCTATGTTTCTCAGTGACCGTTACAACATTGTTAGTGTGGGTTTGTTTGCTTAAAACCAAGCCGTCAAAATCAATTCCCACTGCATCGCAGAGAATCTTGTAATTCTTAATTACATTTTCTCTGCTTGAATCTCGCTCGAAATTCAAGTTCATACTCTTGCAGTCGCCCTCACTTACACCGCCGTGGCGTGTGGAGAAAATATGACGCACACCGTCACACTTCAAAAGCTTTGGAAACTGAATATAAACAAGCTCGTCTTTTTTTACTATTTTAAGGGTTTTACTTTCCATAAATCTCGCCCTTTATATTTAAAAGTTTATTATATGACTCAAAAATTTCCTTTTCATGCTTGTAAGAAAAACGGTAAACCTCGGTCATTAAAGCGCCTTTATAATCTTTATTCTTTAAAAACTCAAAAAATCCCGTAAAATCGAATTTTCCGTTTAAAGGCAACAAGCAGTCTCCTGCAACCGAATGGTCGCTTATGTGAAAATGCCTTATATTATCATAAAACTCTTCTATAAGTTCCATCGGCAGATAACCGCTGCGAATACACTGCTTTATATCAAAGCAAAACTCGGCTTCTTCCCTTAAGATATTCTTCATACTGCGCAAAAAATCAATATCGCCCGAGCGGTAATTCACTACATTTTCCTGTAAAACAGTAACCGAGTTTTTGCGGCATTCCTCTTTTATTGCCATAAAACGCTGACAGTATTCCTCGTCTGTCAAAACCCCGTTGGGTTTTCCGCCGTGCATTATAATATACTTGGCGCCAAGTTCCTTTGCAACCTCAGAATAACGGCGGTATTTTTTTATAGCCTCATTAAAACGGCGCTCATAAGCCGAAAAAATCATAAAAGATTCTGCAAGGGACATTGTGGGGTGAACAGCTGTTATATTCATATTGTATTTTTCTTTAATTTCGAGCAAAATATCAACAAAACTGTCTTTAAGTTCACTCTCGCAGTTAAAAAATATTTCGGTATTTTTCACCCCTGCTTTGCCTATTTCCTCTAAAGCCAATTCGGTCTCTAAAGGATAAAAGGATGCAGTCGAAATACCTAAATTCATCTTACTCACTTCCCCTAAATCTTTTTTGGGTCTACATATACAGTTTTGTTTGTGGTGTATATAACCATACCCGCTTTAGCACCCTTTGGCTTTTTGACAAATTTTACAGGTGTGTAATCAACGGGGACTTGTGAAGACTCTTTTGCCTTGGAGTTTTTGGCAGCCAATGTAGCAGCTAATATAACAGTTTCGTCGCTAACCTCTTTACCGCCACACAACACAACAACATGAGAGCCCGGTATATCCTTTGTGTGAAACCACATATCGTTTTTAGAGGCAAATTTAGTTGTCAAATAGTCGTTTTGGGTGTTGTTTTTGCCCACCAAAATCCTATAACCCTCAGTCGACATAAACTCTAAAGGCTTCAAGATTTCTTTTCTTTTGGCACCCTTTTGAAGGGGACGTTTTATATATCCGCCGTCGTAAAGCTCTTCTCTGATTTCACCGATTTCTAAAATGGTAGAACAGCGTTCTATACTTTCTAAAACCGAATCAAAATACACAAGCTCTAATCTGTCTTCCTCGGTAAATTTCGTTAAAGCCTCAGCGGCGGTATAAGTTTTCTTATATTCTTTAAAATATCTGTCTGCGTTCTTAGAGGGAGAAAGTGCGGGGTTCAGAGGAATTTTTATAACCGATAAATTCTCGTCATAATAATTCTCAACTTCCGCCTCACTGTCGCCCGATTTTAATTTATAAAGATTAGCCTTTATAAGCTCACCGTAAATTCTAAAGGTTTCACGGTTTTCACATTTTTTGAGTTCTTCAAGTCTAAGGGCTAATCTCCTTGTTGTCCTGTCTTTAAGATTTTTAACAAGCTTTACAATATCTCTCGCGGCATTATTTATACGGCTTAAATTATCTTTTTCTAAGTAAAATTCATCTAAAAGCAATGAGAAACTGTCGCAAACCTTAAGATTATAACCCGTACCATACTGCTCAATTTTTGTATAGGAATAATCTAGAGGTGTTCCGTCAGGCTTTAAGACTAAAACCGGCAATGTATTTACTTTTAAATCGGCCAAACATAAATCAAAAGACGACTCAATGCCCAAACGCTCAGCCTTATATTCGATTTCTCGGCAAATAAGGGGAGAAAAACCCTCTGCACGGCTTAAAAGCTTTTTGGCAAGGTCGGGTGTGTCCTTCGATAAATTCTTTAAAATTTCCGCCTTGTTTTCTATCGGGTTTAGCTTTTCTTCCTTTTCGGGATATTCGTAAACCGCATTCGGCAAAATATACCGCTTTGCAGTTTCAACATCGCTGCGCTTTAGAGCGTCTACAATTCTACCGTTTTCTCTAAGCAAAATAACATTGGCTTTAGCGCCAATAAGTTCGCAAACCAGACGGTAATTTTCAATATCTCCCATCTCGTTAGAGGCAGAAAAATGAAATTCTGCAACCCTTTCCAGTGATGGCTGAGTAATTTTCACAAGCTTTGCAGAGGAAATATATTTCCTCAAAAGCATACAAAAATTAGGTGGCACTGCAGGGTTTTCGGGTCGGCTTTCGGTAAAATGAAGTCGCACCGAGCCTGTTTTTATATTTATATAAAGCCTTTTTGCAAAACCTTTCTTACGAAGCAGTAAAACCAGCTCGTCCCGAGACGGCTGGTATATTTTATCAATATGGGAGTCTAAGGCTTCATTTAATTCGCCCAAGACTTTGTTTAGGAATCCGCCGTCAAACGCCATAAATTCTCGTAAATCTCCTTATGGAAAGCTAATTCTTCCTTTTTATTCTCTACCGTGCAAAGAGCCGCCATACACTTATATGCACGGTCTCTTTGTTTTTCTATATACTTTTTACCAATAGGGTTTTTAGGGTCCACAAGACCCGAAAAATAAAAATATTCTTCACGCTTTGCTTTTTCACCCGAATAAACACAACGCATAACAGAATAAAGCTTCCCGTTTTCTTCCACGGGAGCTTCACTCAAAATTTCAAATCCGTTTTCGTATAGATTTTTTCGCAAAAACTCAGGCGAGGTTGTAGGTTGTAAAATAAGGGTTGTATCCTTGTTTGCGACAATTTCCATACCACGGGATATAATTCCCCAAATGACCTCGCCACCGATACCAGCTATAATCACAGTATCAGCCTCGCCTTTTTCAAGCTTTGAAAGTCCGTCGCAAAGGCGGAGAGATATATTCTCCACCCCTGCTTTTTTGATATTTTCCTCTGCCTTTTTCAAAGGTTTTTCGTTAATATCGGCGGCAATAACGCTTTTAGCCTTACCGCTTTTTACAAGCTCAATTGATAAAAAGGCGTGGTCGCAACCAATATCACAAACCTTGGCATTTTGAGGGATTAAATCAAAAATTGTTTTAAGTCTTAAAGACAAATTTTGCATTACTTATCTTTAAAATACTCGTTTAATTTTTCAAGTAATGCATCACAATCGGTACCGTGTGCCATACAAGCCTGTTCAACAGTCTCACTTCTGGAAACAGGGCAACCGAGACAGTGCATACCAATCTCAAGGAAATATTGAGCACAGCCCGAATCAATATCCAAAATTTCGCCTATAATCATATCTTTTGTAATTTTCATAATATTTTCTCCTTAAAAAAGTTTTGTTTCTTTAGTTATATCTTTTCTTGCATGGTTATAAAGCTTGCGGTTTTCCATAGCCCAAATTCTACCTGTAAACTCTCCGCTTTGGGCAGCTTCTACCGCCTCTTTCATTTCGTAAACCCTTGAGTCCATCAGGTCAAGTTCGCTAAGCAGTTCAGCCTCAATAAACATAGGTCTCACAGCGGCGCCAAACTCAGGCTCACCGTGGTGTGAAAGGCACATATGCTTTAACAAAACGGGCACATTACTGGTGATTCCTAACTTTTCAGCATATTTTCCTATAACCTCAGCACCCATTGTAAGATGACCCAAAAGATTGCCTTCAACCGAATATCCCGTTGCCATTCCTGTATCAGCAACCTCGAACTCAGAAAGCTTAGCTATATCGTGAAGAATTGCACCTGCAATCAAAAGTTCTTCATCCACAAAGGGATAAACCTTACACACATTTTGAGCCAAACGCACAATCGAGAGTGTATGAAGCATAAGTCCCGAACGAACAGCGTGATGAAGTTTAAATGCGGCAGGCCAATAAAGAAGTTTTAGTCTATTGTCCTCTAAAATGGCGCAAACAATTTTTCTCAAATCCTCATCCTCAAAGCTATCAGCCAAGCCGTAAAGTTCAGAAAACATTTCCTCCCCCGAATAAAGGGCGGTTTTCACAAAATCAGCAGGGTCAACGCCGTCGCTTTGAACGGCAGGGCGGATTTTATCAATCTTCAACTGGTCCACGCCGTTATAAGGGGAAATATTACCTCTCACCTTTACTAAGGCGTTAGGTGTGTATTCGCCGTGAATTTCTTTGGAATAACGCCAGAGCTTCGCATTAATTTCACCGTCGGCATCGGAGAGCATCATATCAAGATAGTTGTCTCCTCTTGAGGAGGTTTTAACATCTATGCTTTTTATAATACAAAAGCCCTCAACCAAACCATTATTATCTAAAGGATTAAAATTCATACTCAAATTCCTTTGCTTTTTTAAAAATTATATTACATTTCGGTGTTGTTTTCAAGGTGTTACCTCTAAGTAACTTGTAACCGCATAAAGTGTTTGACCTTGCCAAATCACTCTAGACCAACCACGGTCGCTATATCCTGTTCTTTCAACAATTTCTCCGTTTTTAAGGAGATATACTACCTGAGAGTCCTCTCCGCCAGCGGGATTGGAACGCAAATTGGTTTCGGTTTTTGCCGTTACTCTATCTGCAGTTTTATGAAAGAACATCTCATTATTTTGGTCTGATGGTGGCTCGGAATTATAAGGCTTGTAATTAAGGTCGGTAGTAAGATACTGGCTTACCGCATATAAAATTTCACCGTTATATGAAATTTTAGACCAACCTTTGTCATTATTCTTTGCTACACGCTCTAAAACCGTACCGTTGGAAATTTCCACAATCACTTCAGAATTGGTTGTGGGTTCACGCCTTAAATTCACAGAGTTTTTAGGCGTTACCTTATCGTTTGCAATAGTATATCCATCACTTACTGAAGAAGTTTGTGAATTTTCTTGCGGCTTTTGATAATTCTCCTCATTAGTTAAATAACTTGAGACAGCATACACAGTTCTTCCGCCAAATATTAATTTGGACCAACCATTACTTCCTATAGCAGTTCTTTCTAAATATTCACCTGCATTTAGGACACCTACCTGTGCAGAGGTAGAGGTTGCGCTTTCACGCAAGTTTACCTGATATTTTGCCGTAACACGGTCACTTACGGATTTATATGTGTTATCAACAGGTTTAGGTGCTTGAACCTCTGAAACTACGCCGTTTTCGAGAGGCGCTTTTTTTGAAAATTGCTCATAAGAAACAACCAAGTCAACATCTGAATTAATACCGTCAACCACACCCTTGTTGGTGTATTGCCACATTGCATATTTACCGCTGTATTGTGGATTTTGCACCTCGGGATAAATTTTACCGTCAAAATGGGCTATCCAAATTTTTGCAACATTTTCTATTCTTTGAGTTTCAAATTCTCCTAGCAAATCATTTTTAGAAGCATAGAACATAGCCTCATAGCCAAAGTTCTTTATAGTGCTTATAAAACTCAACGCATTATCGGTTTTTTCCTTTGAACCTAAGTTATACATTCTGCTATCGCTTTTTGTAAAACCTTCGCAGTCATAAACAACGGGAAGTGATATTGGGTAATTCTTAATATTTTCTTTTACCCACTCTGCCTCGGCTTTGGCTTCGGCAGTATTTACAGCTGTGGAGAAAAAATATACTCCCACCAAAATACCAGCCTTATCAGCCTGTTGAATATTATAATCGGCATACTCATCTTTATAGATATTACCGTTTTCTCCTCTGTAACCTATTCTTATAATGGCAAAATCTATTTTTTGGTTTTTAACCTTACCCCAATCAATTTTGCCTTGCCACTTGGAAACATCTATACCGTTTTGCAAACCTTTTTTAGCGTTTATATTCTTAATATCTACAGTTTCGCCTAACGGTCTTCCGGTTTCTCCGCCTTGAGGGTCTTCGGCAACTGATGTTGCAATAGTATTTTCTATTTTCGAAGAAGAAACCTGTGAGCTTTGATTTTCCTTTTTAGGCTCTTTTTCACTACCGCAACCACATACAAATGGCACTACCAAAACAATAGCTAAAATAATTGTTATACCTTTTGTGAATTTCATCTATTTCACCTTTTTCTTGGTCCAAATATGGGGTGAGAAAAGAAGTATTATCGGGTAAATCTCCAGTCTCCCCAACAGCATTGCCGCCGATAATGTGAGTTTTGAAATCACCGAATAATCGGCATAACTCGCCGCAGGACCGACAAAACCAAAACCGGGGCCTACATTGTTAAAACAAGCAGCAGCAGCCGAAAAATTGGTTTCAAAATCGAAAATATCGAAACCTAAAATAACCACAATGGCGGCAAAGCAAAAAACATATATACACAAATATCCGTTAACACCCGAAACCATTTCTCTGTCAAGGGGTTTGCCCTCAAATTTTACGGTTTCTACCGAACGTGAATGAAGAGCGTGTTTTAAGTTCGCTTTAATCGATTTGAAAAGCATTATAACACGCGACACCTTTAAGCCACCCGCAGTTGAACCCGCACAAGCACCAATAAACATTAAAAGAAGTAAAATTGTTTTGGAAAGTGTGGGCCAAAGGTTAAAATCAGTTGTAGCATATCCCGTTGTAGTCATAATGGATGCCGTCTGAAAAGCTGCATGGCGTATACTGTCAGATACAGTAGCCATTTCTCTTATATTATTGAAAATATTTACAGCAATTACGCCCGAAGAAACAAATGCAACAGACAAATACACCCAAAACTCTTCGCTTTTTAAAACTGCCTTGAAGCGTTTTGCCAAAATAAAATAGTAAAGGTTGAAATTAACGCCAAATATAATCATAAATATGGTTATAACCCATTGTAAATAAGGGCTGTAACTAGCAATACTATCTGCATTCACACTAAAACCGCCTGTGCCTGCAGTGCCAAACATATGGATAAGACTTTCATAAAGACTCATACCGCCAAAAAGTAGAAATGCTACCTGTAAAGCACTTAAAAAGATATAGATAAGATACAGTATCTTAGCTGTGCTTTTAACTCTCGGCAAAAGTTTTCCAACAGTAGGTCCCGGCATTTCGGCGCGAAGAATGTGCATTGTGCGACCCGAATCGGAAACCAAAATTGCCATTACAAGCACTAAAACGCCGACACCGCCTACCCAGTGGGTAAAGCTTCGCCAGAAAAGCAGACCTTTAGACAAAGCCTCGATATTTGTTAAAATTGATGCTCCTGTTGTTGTAAATCCGCTTACCGTTTCGAAAAAAGCGTCAACAAACTCAGGAATTTCTCCGCTTATAACAAAGGGTAACGCTCCTAAAGCCGACATTATTATCCAAGCAAGTGCTACTATAACAAAGCCCTCTTTTGCAAAAATTACCTTGTCACGAGGTTTGCCTATAAGGCTTAGTAAGAGACCTACTCCAAGACATAGAAGAATTGTAACAGCAAAGGCTAAAATCACCTGATTTTCTCTATATATAATCGAACAAATAAGTGAGGGAAGCATAATAACCGCTTCAAGTTGAGCAATTTTACCCAACATATAAATTATCATTTTTCCGTTCATAATTTACCTCTGATTCAAAATGTCAGAAAGGCGGTTGATTCTCTGACCTGCTGCCAAAATAATAACCTTATCTCCGGTTTTTATACAGTCGTCACCGGACGGAATGATAATTTTCCTATCTCTTATAATACCAGCTACCAGGATGTTTTTCTTCAAATCAAGTTCTTTGAATGATTTATTAAGCAACGGCATATCGGTTTTAACATTAAACTCTAAAGCCTCTACCATATCATCCATTAGCTTGTAAAGGGTCTCAACACTTGAGTCCTCAGAATTTTGTAGGGCTCTCGCATATCTTAAAATCACGTTTGAAATTAGTTTTTTAGGGGTAACAATGGTATCAAGTCCCCAATGTTCAGCCATAGGTATTAAAGAATTGCGGTTTACATTTGCAATAACCTTAGGAACACCCTGCGAGGAAGCATAGGAAGAAAGAAGTATATTTTGTTCGTCAGTTTCAGTGAGGGATACAAAAGCATCACACGACATAAGACCCTCTTCAAGCAAAAGCTCGTGATTGGCAGGGTCGCCGCAGATTACGGTTGCCTTTGGAACAGCTTCGCTAAGTTGTTCGCAACATTCACGGCTTTTATCAATAATAGTAACCTTACTGCCCGACATACAAAGGCGTCTTGCAAGATAAAAGGCTGTTCGGCTTGCACCCAAAATCATAACATTTTTAGCCTTTGTAGAAACAATTCCCATTTCTTTTAAAAGCTTGACAATTTCTGAGTTTTCGGCCACAATACCGATTCTGTCGCCGCTCTTAAGAACAAAGTTACCATCAGGTATGTAGGCTTCACTCCCTCTTTTAACGGCGCAGATGAGAAACTTTGCTTTATATTTTGAACGAAGTTCACTTAAAGCCACACCGTCTAAGGGAGAATTATCTCTTAAGACATGCTCTATCATTTCAAAGTTTCTAACACTGAAGGTCTCCACCTTAGCAGCAGAGGGAAGCTTTAGATTATGAAATAATTCCCTTGCCGCCACAAGTTCAGGATTAATAACCATTGAAAGTTCTAGGTTTTGCTTCATAATGCCAAGACTTTTATCGTTATATTCAGGGGCTCTTACGCGCGCAATGGTGTTTTTAGTTCCCATTTTCTTGGCTAAAAAACAGCTTAACATATTAAGCTCGTCAGAACCTGCAACAGCTATAAGAAGCTCTGCGGATTTAGCACCCGCTTCCTCTAAAGCATCAGTATCGGCACAGTTTCCGCAAACACCCATAACATCATAGATATTAGTAATTTCTTCAACAACCGTAGGGTCGCGGTCGATTACGACCACATCATGCCCCTCGTCAACAAGACTTGAAATCAATGTGGCTCCTATTTCGCCTGAACCCGCAATGATAATTTTCATGACAAAACCTCTTTCCCAGTGAAAAGAAAACCCGCCAAATTAAAACACCATTGGCGCATTTTTTACTTACCGCTAACATTACTCTCGGTGTCTTTTGGTATATCTTCACCGTTTAAAACAGCCTTAATAGCCTCTTTTGCAGTATTTACCGTATCCATTTTAGGTATCATTACATACAATTCCTGTGCAGAGTATGAATAAGTAAATCTGTAAGCTCCTGTACCGTCAACCGATATAGATTCAAACTGCCACTCTTTACCCATTGAACTCATCTGATAGCTTATAAGTTTTTTAATTTCCTTTTCAGAAAAGTTTGTCTTTGTGTTGTTTGAGATAGACTCAAGCATACTCTCTATATTAGACGGAACAAACATAGAAGGTGAAATTGCCTTTTTAACAACTGCCGAAATTAATTCCTGTTGATGTTTGCCTCTTTGACGGTCGCCGTCTGCGAAGAGCTTTCTCTCTCTCACAAAAGCTAAAGCGGCATCGCCCAAAACATAATTTTCGCCTTTTTTGAAGGTATAGGCTTTTCCTGTGTATGAGTGAGTAGATGTGAAATTATAATCCGAATGAATAGTCACGCCGTCTAAAGAGTTTACAATATCATAAACCGACTTAAAGTTAACCTTGGCATAATAGTTAAATTCAATATCATAAAGTGCTTCCAAGGTAGACATGGAACAATCAATACCATAGCTTCCGGCATGTGTAAGCTTGTCCATCTTATTAGCATTTCCCTCTAATGGAACATAATAATCACGAGGGGTTGAAACCATTAAAACCTTTTTATCTTTGGGGTTTATAACCACAATCATATTAACATCAGACAAATCTTTGTCTTTAATTTCAGTTGCATTCTTTGTGTCAACACCCGAAAGATAAACTATAAACGGTTCTCTTGCAACGTTTTTAACCTGGTCCGCGTTTTCGCCCGTTCCCAAAGCAATATCACCTATAGCACCGTTTAATATACCCATATAAGACATACCAAAGCCAGAAACCACAAACATCATAACGCTAAGGCATAAACTTATTATTCTTTTTCTTCTGATTCTTCTCTTCCTTCCCGACAAAAGTTTAATGTGAACTCCTGCCAAAATGCCTAGAAGAACTATAAAAATAAAGATATATAAAATTGGGAAAATTTGTATTAAGGTTGCATAAAGAATTAAAGCAATTACCAACATCATCTCTATGGGAAAAAGTATCTTGCTTATAATATCCAATATTATTTTTGATTTCGGAGTTTTTGAAACAATATCCCTACCTGCAAAAGAATTAAGGTCGCGGCTTTTTGAAGAGGAATATATTTCTCTTTGAGAATGTTTTGCGTGTTTCAAGTTTACTTACTTCCTTTGTTGATTAATTTTCGGTTATTTTATAAGTAGGAACTATCTCGGCTACAATTTGCTTCATATCGGTAGTTTCTTCCTTGTAAGCCACCTCAAGGCGTTTAAGATGTTCCTTAAATAGTTCGTCATCCATTTCAATAGGTTTTCCAATATGAATGAGTTTGTTTTCGGTCTCTTGCAAACCTTCCTCATCCATAAGAAGTTCTTCATAAAGCTTCTCACCGGGACGAAGACCGGTGTATTCAATCATAATATCAACATCAGGCTGATAACCCATAAGTCTTATAAGCTTTCTTGCCATATCGGCAATTTTTACAGGCTCACCCATATCAAGAACATAAATTTCCCCGCCCTTAGCATAGTAACCCGCTTGAAGCACCAAGGAAACTGCCTCAGGAATAGTCATAAAGAAACGGGTAATTTCAGGGTGTGTAACAGTAACGGGACCGCCTTGCTCAATTTGTTTTTCGAACAAGGGCACAACACTTCCGTTAGAGCCTAAAACATTACCAAAACGCACTGCAACAAAATCGGTATCAGGTGCTTCGCGGTTCATCATTTGAACTATCATTTCACAAAGACGCTTTGATGCACCCATTATATTAGTAGGATTTACCGCTTTGTCGGTTGAAATTAAAACAAATTTTTTAACGCCGTATTTAACTGCCGCCTGAGCTAATTTGTAGGTACCGAAAACATTGTTTTTAATGGCTTCGTTGGGACTTTCCTCCATTAACGGCACATGCTTGTGAGCTGCCGCGTGGAAAATTATGTCTGGCTTATATTTTGATAAAACATAGTCAAGTCTTGCAGTATTTCTAACAGAGCCTATAAGCACCTCTAAATCAAGATAAGGGTATTTTTTTACAAGCTCCATCTGAATATCGTATGCGTTATTTTCGTAAATTTCAAAAATTATAAGTTTCTTGGGTGCAGACATTGCTATCTGACGGCAAAGCTCACTGCCTATAGAACCGCCGCCGCCTGTAACCATTACAACCTTGCCCGAAATGTAATTATAAATTTCGTCAAGATTAACCTTTATAGCGTCGCGCTCCAAAAGGTCTTGGATTTTAACCTTTCGGCGTTTACCCAAAACATATTGACCGCTTACCATTTGGTAAATTCCGGGCAGAATTTCAACGCTGCATTTAGTTGTGCTGCAAATTTCAAGAACTTTTTTTCTTTCCTCGGCGCTACTGCTTGGAATAGCATAGATTATCTTGTCAACATTATATTTGTCTACAGCCTCTACAATATAATCACGACCGCCAACAACAGGAATGCCATCTAAAAGACATCCTACTTTAGCAGGATCATCATCAATGATACAAACCGCCTTGGAGTTCAATTTCTCAGTTCTTGCAATTTCTCTTATAAGTGTTCTGCCACCTGCTCCCGCACCGATAATCATAACACGTTCATCAGAATCAGAATGCATCCTTTTTACCATTCTTCTAAAATCCTTCAAAACTCTGCACGCGAAATGAATAGTAGCGGTAAGAATAAAGTTTATTACTATTGTTATTATGTAGTAAGAGGGTGCTAAGTTAATAAAGTTCAAGTGATATGCTACCATCATTGTTGCAGAAATCACGGCATAAGAGGCAAATACACGCAACAAGATATCTACACTTGCAAAGCTTAAGACGTTATTGTAAAGCCTCATAAGTGCAAAAACCACCACATAAAACGGTACCCAAATCCACACCGTTCTAAAAAATTCGTCAACATAAGTTTGCTGTATGTTTGCAGGAGTAAAGTCAAATTTAACCCACATCGATGCTAAAAATGACAATGCCACAGAACAAGCATCAAGCAAAACTAAAACCGTGTAAACTTTTATTCTGCTTTTATATGTTTTTAACCAGTTTATCATACTTTTTACTCTCTCTTTTTTATTATTCTAGAAAAAGCGCATATCCGTTTATATAATAGCAGATTTATCCTATTTTTTCAACATATTTTTAACTGTTAATAATTTCTTAAATTACACTTGACAAGATATGATTTGGGGTCTATAATGAAGAAAAAGTGAATGGGGTGCTGAGGCTACTCGGCTGAGACTAAGCAATAACGCTGCTTTAACCCTTTAACCTGATACGGATAATGCCGGCGTAGGGAAAGAGTATTTGTGTTTTCGCGTCTGCATTTATTTGTGCAGACGCTTTTGTTTTGCAAAAAAAGGAGAAAAAGACAATGTTTAAAACAACAAAAACCGAAAAATTAACTGTGAGTGCAATTTTTATTGCCCTTGGCACGATTTTATCCATTATTCAGCCCTTCAGCCTACCACAGGGCGGCGGAATTACCCTTTTAAGTATGTTGCCAGTTATAATTCTGGCTTACCGTTACGGTGTAGCCTGGGGTGCTGTTTCATCCCTTACTTATGCGGTTTTGCAAATGCTTGTAGGCTTTAAAACAGTTTCAGGATTTTTTGTGGGAGACAGCAAAATGGCTCTCCCAGCCGCTCTCGCTTCATGTCTTTTAGATTACATTGTGGCTTATTCTGTCCTTTGTGTTGCGGGACTTTTCAGAAAAAAGGGCGAGGCACCCGTTTCACTCTGCTTTGGCGCTATTGTGGCTGTTAGTGCAAGATATTTGGTACATATTTTATCTGGCGCAATTATCTTTGGCACTTGGGCTGAGTGGTTTTTTACCGACGCTTTAGGCGGAGAGTTTGGTGCCGAAATGTTAACAAGATACAGCGGTTTTGGACTTTCTTTGATTTACTCGGTAATTTATAACGGACTTTATATGATTCCCGAAATAATCTTCACTGCCATAGGTGCATATTTCATAGGCAAAATTCCCACAATTACGGGTGCTAAATCTATTCACAATTAAACCCTTGAAAGAGCGCCAAAAAAAAGGTATAATTAAAGCAATAAACATCAGGAGAAGAGTATGAATATTGCTTTTTATACCTTGGGCTGCAAGGTTAATCAATATGAAACACAAAGCCTTAGAGAGCTTTTTGTAAACAGGGGTCATAATGTGGTTTCCCACCGTGATAATTTTGACTGTATTGTTGTTAATTCCTGCACGGTTACCGCCGAAAGTGACCGCAAAACCCGTCAGCTTTTAAATCGTTTCCGCCGTGAAAACCCAAAAGCCTTAATTGTGCTGACAGGCTGTATGGCTCAAGTTTTAAAGGACACATCTAACATTAATGCAGATATTATAACGGGTAACACCGATTTGGAAAAACTCGTAGACTTAGCCGAAAAGGGCGAAAAGACAAATCAAATCGAGCCCCACACAAGAGACGAGGTCTTTAACACACCCCTAATTTCAGATTTTGCCGAGAGAACAAGGGCATATCTTAAAATTGAGGACGGATGTGAGAGATACTGCACCTACTGTATGATTCCCTATGCCAGAGGTTTTGTTCGTTCAAAGCCTTTGGATGACATTAAAAAAGAGGCTTCAAACCTTGCTTTAAAGGGTTTTAAGGAGATTGTTCTTGTTGGAATTAATCTTTCGGCTTACGGCAAGGGCGAGGATATTAACCTTTGCGATGCGGTAGACGCTGTGTGCAGTATTAACGGCATTAAAAGGGTGCGTTTAGGTTCCCTTGAGCCCGACCATATAAGCGACGAAATGCTCACCCGCTTTTCGCAACAAGAAAAGTTTTGCCCCCAATTCCATCTATCTTTACAATCAGGTAGCGACAGTGTGCTTAAAAGAATGAACAGACATTATGATTCGACATTTTATGAGGATTTAGTAAACAGAATCCGCAAAATTTTCCCCGATGCCGCAATTTCTACCGATATTATGGTGGGCTTCCCCGCCGAAACCGAAGAAGAATTTGAAGAAAGCCTTACATTTGCCGAAAAAATCGGCTTTGCAAAAACCCACGTTTTTGCTTATTCAAGGCGTGCGGGAACAGTTGCCGACAAGATGGATTTTCAAATTTCAAACGCCAAAAAAACTGAACGCAGTCAAAAAATGATAAAGACAACCCTTAAAAGCGAGGCAGATTTCCTCAATTCCTTAATAGGTCAAACGCTTGAGGTTTTATTTGAAACCGAGGAAGACGGCAAATGGGTGGGTTACACTAAAAATTACGCCCGAGTGGAAACCACCTCAAAAGAAAACCTTAGCGGCAAACTTAAAAAAGTTAAAATAAATTTTGCCTCGGGCGAGACGGTTGAGGGTGAAATAGTATGAGTATATGCTATATTTTTGGTTCCGCTTTGGGAGAACCTGACTCTTTTACACCAAAAAACAATGACCTTGTGATAGCCGCCGATGCAGGTTACCTGAAACTTAAAAATTTGGGAGTCACACCCGATTTAGCGGTGGGTGATTTTGATTCCTTAGGAGAAATTCCAACCGACACCGAGGTTGTAAAACACCCTGTAAAAAAAGATGATACCGACACACTTTTGGCGATAAAAATCGGAATAGAAAAAGGCTTTAGGGAGTTTCATTTTTACGGTTGCACCGGAAACCGCTTAGACCACACGCTAGGTGCTTTGCAAAACCTTTCATTTTTAGCTGAAAGAGGCTGCCGCGGTTACTTGTTTGGCGAGGATTTTATTGCAACGGCCATTAAAGATGACAGTTTGGAGTTCGGCGAAGAAAGAAAGGGCAACATTTCGGTTTTTGCCGCAACAAGCGAATGCGAAGTGTCGATAGACGGGCTTTTATACACCACAGAAAACAAAAAAATCACCTATGATTTTCCCATAGGTGTCAGCAACGAATTTATAGGCAAAAAAGCCAAAATCACTGCCCACAAGGGAACAGCAATTATAATGGTTATGATTAGTCGAAACAATAATGTTTCGACACAAAATCTTTGATTTTGCAACAAATTTCTTTTGAAATTTGTTCATATCCATTGCAATGAGTGTTGTGCAAAATTGAATTTATAAATTCGATTTTGCCAAATCCACTTGTAAAGTGGATTGTCGAAGCGCTTTTTCGCGTTTCGACAAACTACAATCATTATAATTTATAAAAGATAAAACCACCCAAAAGGGTGGTTTTTTAATTAATCAATCTCAACCGAAACGGTTTCATTTTTTCTGGTGGCGGCGGCACGCATTACAACACGTATAGCGTTGGCAATTCTGCCCTGCTTTCCGATAACACGGCCCATATCACCCTCAGCAACGTGAAGATGGTAAACTGTAACGCCTTCCTCATTGGGCTCGTCAACAGTAACCTCTACAGCCTCAGGATTTTCAACCAAACCCGAAGCCAAAGATACTAAAAGTTCTTTCATGGTTAATTCCTCTGTTAAAGATTAAAGTACACCGTTCTTCTTGAGTAAAGCCTTAACTGTATCAGTAGGCTGAGCTCCGTTAGAAATCCACTTTTTAGCCTTCTCACTGTCGATATTTACGATAGCGGGGTCTTTAGTGGGGTCATAGGTGCCGATTTCCTCGATGAAACGACCATCTCTGGGGTAACGGGAATCAGCAACAACTACACGATAGAAAGGAGCGCGCTTTGCACCCATTCTGCGAAGTCTGATTTTAACTGCCATTGTTTTTCCACCTCCGTTTGTGAAATTTATATATTTAAGATTTTAAACCTTAAAAACCGAAATTACCGAAGTTTGGGGGCAAATTCATACCCCTCATCATCTTCTTTTTGCCACCCTTTGAATTCATTTGCTTAAACATCTTTTTCATCTGTTCGTATTGCTTCATAAGGCGGTTTACATCCTCAACCTTAACTCCCGCACCTGCGGCAATTCTCTTTCTTCTTGAGGCATTTATAATGTCAGGCTTTGCTCTCTCTTTTTTAGTCATCGAGGTTATAACCGCCTCAATGCGAAGCATCTGCCTGTCGTCAATATCAACATCTCTGAGTTGTTTTTCCATACCCGGCATCATTGAAAGGATGCTCTTTAAAGAACCCATTTTCTTGATTTGATGGAACTGGTCGAGCAAATCGTTCATATCGAACTTGTTTTCAGCCAAGCGTCTTGCGGTTTCCTCAGCTTTTTTCTCGTCAAGCTGAGTTTCTGCTCTCTCAATTAGCGACAGAACATCGCCCATACCGAGAATTCTTGAAGCCATTCGGTCGGGGTGAAACTCATCCAACTGGTCAAGCTTTTCGCCCATACCTGCAAACATAATGGGTTTGCCTGTAACCGCTTTAACAGAAAGCGCCGAACCGCCTCTTGTGTCACCGTCAAGCTTGGTTAAGATTATGCCGTCAATTTCCAAAATATCATTGAAAGCCTTGGCAATGTTAACCGCATCCTGACCCACCATTGAGTCAACAACAAGCAAAATGTTATCAACCTCAACCGCTTGGGTGATACGCTTTAATTCGTCCATAAGCTCGGTGTCAACGTGGAGTCGACCCGCAGTATCTATAATAAGGTAATCGTGGCCGTAGTCTCTCGCATATGCCACTGCCTTTTTAACAATTTTTTCAGGCTTTTCGATGCCCATTTCGAAAACGGGTGTATCCACCGCACGTCCGACAACCTTTAACTGCTCGATAGCGGCGGGACGGTAAATATCACAAGCCGCAAGTAAAGGTCTGTGGCCCTTAGCCTTTAAATATTTTGCAAGTTTTGCCGAGTGGGTAGTTTTACCCGAACCCTGCAAACCGCACATCATAATTATTGTGGGGATTTTGTTGGCGGTTTTAAGACGGGCATGCTCACTTCCCATTAAAGCGGTAAGCTCTTCTTTAACGATTTTTACCACCATTTGAGGTGCGGTAAGACTTTCCATAACATTGGCGCCGATACATTTTTCGGCAACAGTGTTGGTAAAGTCCTTGGCTACCTTGTAGTTGACATCGGCTTCAAGCAAAGCTAAACGCACTTCACGCATTGCGGTTTTAACATCAGACTCGGTAAGTCTGCCTTTAGAACGCAATTTTTTGAATACGCCGCTTAACTTATCAGATAAATTTTCGAATGCCACTACTTGTCACCCCTTTACAAAGTTTCGATTATTTTTAAAATTTCATTTACTGCCTTTTTATCGCCCGTTTCGGCCTTTTCAGAAAGTTCTTTGAGTCTCAAAAAACTTTGACAAAAGCCACATTCCTTTTCCCAAGAAAGCATTTTGTTTTCGGCACGGCGGATATTATCGCTAACGCCCTGCCTTGTAATGCCCTCGTTTTCGGCAATTTCCGAAAGGGAAAGGTCTTCGTTGTAATAATGCTCGGTCAGACTTTTTTGCTTTTGGCTTAAAAATCTGCCATAAACATCTAAAAGGGCAGAAAATTCTAAATTTTTTCCCATATAATCTCACCGAGTTTGAATTATAGCACACATTTTACGCTCTGTCAAGTTTTTTTCTTTACACCCGAAAGAAAAAATAAAAAAACATACACCTCTTTTCAAGGTGTATGTTATAATATACATATAAGTTATTCTTCAGCCATTTCCCAGTTGTGCCAAACAGCCTGAACATCATCGTTTTCTTCCAGCATATCAATAAGCTTTTCCATCTTCTTGATAGATTCCTCGTCATCAAGACTAGACATTGTCTGAGGTATATACTCAACCTCGGCAGAGAGGAATTTATAACCCTGACTCTCCAAGCCGTCACGAACTGTTCCCAAGTCGTTAGGCTCACAGGTAATGCAGAAAACATCGCCGTCAAACTCAAAATCATCGGCTCCGCATTCAAGTGCCGCTTCCATAACGGTATCCTCATCAAGACCCTCAGCCTCAATGTTGATAACACCCTTGCGGTCAAACATAAACATAACCGAGCCCGACTGACCGAGGTTGCCGCCGCACTTATCAAAATAGTGACGCATCTCACCCGCGGTTCTGTTGCGGTTATCAGACAAGGTTTCAACCACAACGGCAATGCCGTTAGGTCCGTAACCCTCGTAAATCAATTCCTCGTAGTTGTTAGCCTCACCATCGCCTGCAGCCTTTTTGATGATACGCTCAATATTTTCGTTAGGCACATTGTTAGCCTTTGCCTTTGCGATAGCGTCCTTTAACTTGCTGTTTTCGTTGGGGTTAGCGCCGCCTGTTTTAACGATAACCGCAATTTCTCTGCCAATTTTGGTAAAAATTTTAGCTTTAGCGGCATCGGTTTTTTCCTTTTTCTTTTTTATATTGTTCCATTTAGAATGTCCTGACATAAATACAACTTCCTTTCAACCCTAACATATTACCACAAATCGCGGTTGAGTTCAAGTGCCTTTTGGCAGACTGCCTCAATATCTTCATAAGAACTAACCGCACCCGCAAGGCGCCTCAGCTCTGCCGCGCCTTTAAGACCTTGCATATACCAAGCGGTGTGCTTTCTTGCCTCTAAAAATGCTCGATGGTCGGCTTTATATTCCACCATTCGTCGTACCTGTTCCATTAAAACCTCAAACCGTTTTTCCAAAGTGGGCGGTGTGTAGGCTTTGTTTTCCATAAAAGCATTAATTTCCTCAAAAACAAAGGGGTTACCTCTTGCGGCTCTGCCCACCATTACAAAATCACAGCCTGTGGCTTCATACATATATTTGGCGCCCTTGCCGTCACAAATATCGCCGTTTGCAATAACGGGAATTTTAACCGCTTTAACGGTTTTTTCAATGGTTTTAAAGTCTATCCCCTCGGCATACATCTGCTTTTTCGTTCTGCCGTGAATAGTGATAGCCTTAGCGCCCTCGCTCTCGCAAATTTTAGCGAGTTCGGGAGAAACCAAACTGTCATCATCCCAACCTGTTCGCATTTTGACCGTAACGGGAATATCGACAGCTTCTACCACAGCCTTGACAATTTTCTCAGCCAAGGGCAAATCTTTCAAAAGGGCGCTTCCGCCCCCGTTACCCGAAACCTTTGGGGCGGGACAACCCATATTTATATCAATAAAATCGGGGTTAAATTCCAAGGCTTTTTTGGCGGCTTCTGCCATAGTTTCAGGCTCACGGCCGAAAAGCTGAGAAGCCATGGGGCGTTCCTTATCGCCACAAAAAAGAAGTGTATGGGACTTTTTATCCCCAACACTTATACCCTTAGAGCTTGTAAGCTCACCAACGCTGAACGCCGAGCCGTGCTCTTTACATATTTCCCTCATAGCCCTGTCGGCGACACCCGCCATAGGAGCCAGAGCGGCATAACCTTTAATTTCAATATTTCCTATTTTCATAACAAAAAGATTATACCTAAGCCATAAAGAAAAGTCAAATAATTATAACATTTTTTGGAACAATACTGTAAAAGGAGTGATTTTATGTGTAAAACAGAAATTATAAAGGTGGAGGGCTTTGAGCTTTTAGACTCAAGAAGCCGACCTACAGTAGGGGCTAGAGTCACCCTTAAAGACTCAAGCACAGGCTTTGCAACAGTCCCCTCGGGCGCATCAACAGGTGAGTTTGAGGCTTATGAAAAACGAGACGGCGGCAGTCGTTACGGCGGCGCAGGTGTTTTAAATGCAGTGGAAAGCGTTAACACTGAAATTGCCAACGCATTAATAGGGCTTGATGCTTGTAACCAACGCCTTATCGACCAAACTATGATAGACCTTGACGGCACAAAAAATAAATCCCGCTTGGGTGCCAACGCCATTTTGGCGGTGTCACTAGCTACAGCCAAGGCGGCGGCAGTGTCCCACAATTTGCCCCTTTATAAATATTTGGGCGGCGCCAATGCAAAAGTAATGCCCCGACCCATGATGAATATCCTAAACGGTGGCGCCCACGCTTCCAACAACATTGATATTCAAGAGTTTATGATAATCCCCGTAAAAACCGATTGCTTCGCTGAGTCCCTTCGTGTTTGCAGTGAAATTTATATGAGTTTGGGCAAACTTTTAAAGAGCGAGGGTTTAGCCTCGGGTGTTGGAGATGAGGGCGGTTTTGCCCCCAACCTCGCTTCTGACGAAGAGGCGCTTGACTATATAATGCGTGCCGTTAAAGCTGCGGGTTATGACGAAAATCAAATTAAAATCGCCCTAGATATTGCCTCAAGCGAGTGGTATGAAAACGGCAAATACAAGCTCCCCAAAAGACAGAAAACCCTGACCGCCGACGAGCTTATTGTTTACTATGAGGCCCTTTGCGAGAAATACCCCATAATTTCTATTGAAGATGGTGTTGCCGAGGAAGACTGGGAGGCTTGGAAGATACTGACCGCCAAGCTCGGCAAATCTTTACAGCTTGTGGGGGACGACCTTTTTGTTACCAACAGTAGCCGACTAAAAATGGGAATTGAAAGAAAATGCGCCAACGCAATTTTAATAAAACCAAACCAAATTGGCACTCTCACCGAGACTCTTGATGTTATAAATCTAGCCCACGAAAACGGATATAAAACAATAATTTCCCACCGCTCGGGGGAGACCGAGGACACCACAATAGCCGACATTGCCGTCTCCGTAAATTCGGGACAAATTAAAACAGGCGCCCCCTGTCGAAGCGACCGAGTTGCCAAATACAACCGCCTGCTTATAATAGAAAAAGAAAGTCTATGCCGTTAATGGCATAGACTTTTTTTAATCCTTACTGAAATCCTCTAAAATAAGACCCTCGTTGCGCTCGAGCGCCCAGTTAATATTCCACTCACTTGTGAAAATGAGAAGATTATTACCCTTAAAATCCTGCACCCACTTTGTATCTGAAGTGAGGTTGAGTTTCTTAATGTCAATATCCTTGTTCTTAACCCAACGGATATAACTGTAAGGCAAATCATTTCGGATAACATCAACATTGTATTCGTTTTTAAGGCGGTATTCAAGCACCTCAAACTGAAGCACACCAACAACGCCAACGATTACCCTTTCCATACCTGTTCCGGGGTCGTGGAAAATTTGGATTGCACCCTCTTGGGCTATCTGCTCAACACCCTTTACAAACTGTTTTCTCTTCAAAGAGTCCTTTTGCTCAATTTGGCAAAAATGCTCAGGAGCAAAGGTGGGAATACCCTCAAAGGTAACCTTTCTTTTAGCAGAGCAAACTGTATCACCAATGGAATAAATACCGGGGTCGAAAACACCGATAATATCACCTGCATAGGCTTCGTTTATAATTTGTCTGTCATCCGCCATCATCTGCTGAGGCTGAGAAAGTCTGACGGGTTTGCCGGCTTGCATATGGAAATAATCAGCGCCACGCTCAAACTTACCCGAACAAATGCGGAAAAATGTTATTCTGTCACGGTGGTTTTTATTCATATTTGCCTGAATTTTAAAGGCAAAAGCGGAAAAGGTTTCCTCAAAGGGACTTACCTCTTCATCCCCCGATTTACGAGCCAAGGGAGAGGTGGTCATTTTAAGGAAGTTTTCCAAAAACGGCTCGATACCAAAGTTTGTAAGGGCCGAACCAAAGAAAACGGGGGTAAGCTTTCCGCATCTCACCTTTTCCAAATCAAACTCGAAACTTGCGCCGTCAAGCAGTTCAATCTGGTCTACCAATTCTTCTCTTTGATAGGGTCCGATTAACTCATCCAACTTTTCAGTATCGGTAATATCACACTGGATAGGTTTGATTTTATCCTGACCTCTATGAAACTCATTAAATGTTAAAATTTCGCGTTTTTCTCTATCAAAAACGCCCTTGAAACTAACACCGCAGCCTATGGGCCAGTTGATGGGATAGGTGCCGATGCCAAATTCCTTTTCAACCTCGTCCAAAAGTTCAAAGGGGTCTCTTGCCTCTCGGTCAAGCTTGTTTATAAAGGTGAAAATGGGGATATTTCGCATAGCGCAAACCTTGAAAAGCTTACGGGTTTGAGCCTCGATACCCTTTGCAGCGTCTATTACCATTACAACACTATCCGCCGCCATAAGTGTACGGTAGGTGTCCTCCGAGAAGTCTTGGTGACCTGGGGTATCAAGAATATTTATACAATATCCGTCATATTCAAACTGCATAACAGAAGATGTAATTGAAATACCTCTTTGTTTTTCAAGCTCCATCCAGTCGCTGACAGCGTGTTTGGCGGTTGCCTTTCCTTTTACCGAACCTGCAGTTTGAATTGCGCCGCCGTAAAGCAAAAACTTTTCAGTCAAGGTTGTTTTACCTGCATCGGGGTGGGAAATTATCGCAAAAGTTCTGCGCCTTTCAATTTCTTTTCTTAGGTCTGCCACTAAAAATTCTCCTCGTAAATAATCTTAAAGCTGTCGGGATTATTTGAACATACCGACAATATAAATTCGTTTTCTTCAAAGGTTTTAATTTCACTGTTTTCCAAAACTTGAGCCTTTGAAATATCCTTTAAGCCTTCCCCCGTTTTTTTAAGGAGGGCTTCTTTTCTTGTCCAAACATAAAAAAAGCTGTTGTTGTCTTTCACAAAGTCTTTTTCCTCTTCTGAGAAAAACCGCTCGGCAATTTTCAAATTTGTGTCTCTCTTTTTTTCAATATCAACACCAACTCGGGAGTCCGCCACTGCCACCGCAATTAAATTTTCACTGTGGGAAATGTTGAAATGAAAATTTGGGTAATCCTCAAAAAAAGGCTTGCCGCTGCTTTCACAGGTAAGCCTTGGTTTTTGATTTATTTTAAGCCGTTTCATTGCTAAAGCGATAACAAAATCATACGCGATTTTTGAAATGGCTTTTTTGTTTTTTTCGGTTGTTTTTAAAATGTATATGGCATTTTCCATATTACTTTAAATCCTTGAGTATAGAAAAATCTCCCGTACCGCCTTTATTTTCCTCTAAATACTTTAAAAGAGCGGTTTCGTCATCATAAAAGGGCGATAGCTTTATCATTTCCTCGGTCATAAAACCGCCGTTGAAAGCCGTTTCAAGCATACCCTTTAAGTTATCATAATAACCGTTCACATTGAAAACTGCCATAGGTTTATTGTGGTGACCCAGTTGTCTTAAACACAAGGTTTCAAAATACTCATCAAGGGTTCCGGGACCACCGGGCATAACGATAAAGGCTTCTGCCATATCCTCTAAAATCTGCTTTCTCTCACGCATGGTTTCGGTATAGATAAACTCGGTGCATTTATCATACAAAACACCGTCAACATCGAAAAACTTGGGGGAAATTCCAACAATTTTGCCGCCGCCTTTGGTCATACCTCGGGCAACCGCACCCATAAGACCATTTGCGCCGCCACCGAAAACCAAGGTGTGGCCCCTTTTTGCCATTTCTTCCCCTAAATTTTCCATTGCGGTTATATAGCTTTTATCAATATTGTTGCTTGAAGCTCCGTAAACACAAATATTCATTAAACTTCACCCAAATCTAATTTTTTCTCGTTCAAAATCGCACTTATAAGCTTTTCTCCCTCATAAACGAGTTTAAGGGAGAAAAAGGGGATTTTTTCGTCTAGTAGACCCAGAAAAATCTTATCCCCTGCCCACAGAGGCAGATTATAAACCTTAGATTTTTCCACCCACTCAAGGTTTCCCTCGTCACACTCCTTGAGTTTTCCCTCAAAACAGTCGCTGTGGAAAAGGTGCATATATTCGGTGCCCCATTTGTCCGACACAAAGGTTACAATTCCGCGGTAGGTTTGATTTTTAAGGGTAAGTCCCGTTTCCTCAAAGGCTTCCCTTAAATTACATTCCTCGGGAGTTTCGCCCTCCTCAAATTTACCGCCAATTCCAACCCATTTATCACGGTTTAGGTCGTTTTCCTTTTTAACACGGTGGAGCATTAAATATTTATTATCCCTTTCAATATAACAAAGGCAGGTGTTAGTCACTTTCCTCGACCTCTCGTGCTAAGGGTTCGGGCTCTTCGGGAGTATACCCCTCGATATAAAAGGTATCAAGGTCTACATTTTCACGGTCAAAAATATTGTTATACTGAATTTTCTCGTATTTATCAAGAATTTCGGAATATGGAGAATCGTCACTCCACTTATAATAGTTACCGTCCTTGTCAATATAACCTGCGTTATTGATAACAGGCAAGGTCTCGGCAAGTTTTAAAAGGTATTTATTGTATTTTGTAAGCTTAATTCCCGCAGTATCTAGCACCAAAGAAGAAAGATAGTTAGTACTTAGTCTCTCAACTGTTTTCTCCTCTATATCATAATTTGCCCAAATATAGAAAGGTGTGCAATAACGGCTTTGCTCTTGTTCGGGGGTCAAATCCGCCAAATCCTTAACACCGATAATTTCTTCAACGAACTTGGTTTCAATTGAGGGTTGATGGTCGCCAAACATACAAATAACAGTAGGCTCCTTAACCTTTGAGAAATACTCAACTAGTTCCTTAAAGGCTTCGTCGGTATGCTTTATAAGGGATAGATATTTGTTTGCCTTCGGATATGCCTTTGAGGTGTTTGTGGCATAGATTTCCTCAACAAAGTTTTGAGCATCGATAGTATATCCGCCGTGGTTTTGCATTGTAACATTAAAGGCAAAATAAGGAACGGATTTATCTCGGTTTTCGAAATTTTCTATAAGCAGTTTATAGTTATATTTATCGCTTACATACTGGCGAAGAAGCATATTACTACCGGGGAAATGCTGGTCTATAAGCTGTTGCAAATAATCGGGGTCACTGCCGTTTGCTTTGAATTCGGGAATCAAATCCTCGCCCAAAATGTGCTCTAATGCAAAGAAATTATTAAAGCCCAAATTGTTATAAACTTCAGTTCTCTTCCAACCGTCCTTATAATAAGGATGCAACGCCCAAGAGGAATAACCCTGAGCCTCCATTGTGGAGACCAAGGAAGCAATATGGTTTTTAATGTAAAGCATATAAGCATTACTGCCCGAGGGTAAGAATGCGGTTGAGTGGCCTGTTAAAAACTCAAACTCGGTATTAGATGTACCCGCGCCGATAACAGGAACATAAAGATTTCCTCTTACAGTATTTTCTGTGAGACTGCTTAGGAAAGGCATATACTCTGCATTTGTTTCAAGGTTACCTAAAACCCTTAAGTCAGAAAGGGTTTCGTTCATAATACAAATAACATTAGGGGTTTTTTCGGTGGGTACCTTGTCGGTTTCCTTGTCAATAGTCTCGTTAACATCGTTGCCAACCGCATTGGGGTCATATTCGTTAGGCTCTGACATATAAAGATATTTTGTATTAGAAAAGAAACTGAATACAAAACCGTAGTTTTTATAGCCTCTGGTCTGATTCCAGAAGTCGGGGCGGACACCCATATCTGCAAAGACACTTGTTGCAAAGAAAAGGGTTAAAAGCACCGTGCTAAAGGTTGCGGTAAAGGTGCGTGAAATTACCTTTGTTAAAATATTGAATTTAGGTGTTCTGGTTTTAACTGCAATTGTAAAAATAATTATGAAAAGGAATGTACCGACAATTTCCTTATAGGTTGGCATAAAGTTATAGGTACTGGCAACACCTGCGGCGGTGGTAACACTCAAAAAGTCCATAGGAATAAAGGGCGTTCCTCTGAAATTCATTATATAACTGTGTGCCAAGGCAAAACCGTAAACAATAGTGGGCACCGCCAAATATGCAACCTTTAAGCTTCCGGTTAACGCAAAGAAAATGAAAAGCATTATAAGAATTACAAGGTAATTACCCAAAAAGCCCAAATAGGTCATATCATAAATAAATATGTTATTTAGAGCTTCGGTCATTGACATAATTAAAATCGGCATAAGAAGTAAAGCTACAAAATGCCAAATTTGGTTTATTAAATTGTTTTTAATTCTGACGGTAAAAGCAATATTAAGACCGATTAGGAAAGGACAGGCAAGTGCAAACGCCAGAAGCACCCATTTGCTTGAGGTTTCCATAGACAAAAAGGTATTTACGCTTAAAACCACCCAAATGAGTGTTACAGATAGGAAAGCAATACCTGTAATTTTACTTTTCTTAGAAGAAGTAATTTCAAAGGTATTCTTTAAAAAGGTAAGTACCCAGTCTCTGACAACAGGTGCCTTCTCCTTCACAAATTTAAATATTATATTTTTAAGTGCTATAGCTTTTTCTTTAATCTTTTGAAAAAAAGCCATATTGTCACTCTCCTTTAAACGGTAAAATCCACATTATATTTTACCACAAGCAACCAAAATTTTCAATAAAAATCATCAAACCTTTAAACTTTATTAATTTTCTAGATACAAAAAAACAGACCCCCACAATATGTAGGGGTCTAAAAGCTTTAAGCCTTAAATTATTTTGCCATTGCAGCAACTTCAGCAGCGAAGTCGTCAACACGCTTCTCAATGCCCTCGCCCTTTTCGAAACGAACGAAAGAGGTAAGAGTAATGTTAGCGCCAAGCTCTTTAGCAGTGTTAGCAATGTATTTACCAACGGTTAAATCGCCATCGATAACATACTGTTGCTCAACAAGGCAGTTCTCCTTGTAGTATTTGCCGATTTTACCTTCAACGATTTTGCCAAGAACAGCCTCAGGCTTGTTAGCCATTTTGGGGTCTTCCTTCATCTGAGCAATAAGGATTTCCTTTTCCTTAGCCAAAACTTCTGCAGGAACAGAAGCCTCGTCAAGATAAGAGGGGTTCATAGCAGCAACCTGCATTGCAATGTTTTTACCCATAGCAATAAGGTCAGCATTGTCAGCAGCTAAATCGGTATCGAAGTTTACGATAACACCGATTTTACCGCCAGCGTGAACATAGGAAACAACCTTTCCTTCAACTCTTACAAATCTGCGAACTTTAATGTTCTCACGAATAGCAAGGAACAACTCCTGAACCTTAGCCTCAACGGTCATACCGTCCTTCTCGCAAGCGAGTAAAGCGTCAAGGTCAGCAGGGTTCTGCTCTGCAACAATTTCTGCAACTTCCTGAGCCAAAGCCTTGAAGCCGTCACCGTTAGCAACGAAGTCGGTCTCACTGTTTAACTCAACTAAAACGCCAACACCGTCTTTGGTGTAAGCGCAAACTGTACCTTCAGCGGCAATTCTGCCAGCCTTTTTAGCTTGGGAAGCCAAGCCCTTTTCACGAAGGTAATCAGCAGCGGCGTCCATATCGCCGTTTGTTTCGGTAAGAGCCTTTTTACAGTCCATCATACCGCAACCGGTTTTCTCTCTTAAAGCCTGAACATCTTTAGCAGTAAAAGCCATTATAGTTTCCTCCGTAAATTTGATTATTCAGCAGCCTCTTCAGCTACTTCTTCTGCTTCTTCAGCAGCGGTGCCCATCTCGGTACCCTGTCTGCCTTCGATTACAGCAGCAGCCATAGTCTCAGCAATAAGCTTTACAGCGCGGATAGCGTCATCGTTACCGGGGATAACGGCATCGATTTCGTCAGGGTCACAGTTGGTATCAACGATAGCGATAATCGGGATACCTAATTTCTTAGCCTCAGCAACAGCGATTCTCTCCTTGCGGGGGTCAACGATGAACATAGCAGCAGGAGTCTTCTTCATCTCCTGAATACCGCCTAAGAACTTCTCAAGCTTTTCAATCTCAAGGTTGAGTTTGATAACTTCCTTTTTGGGGAGAAGCTCGAATGTTCCGTCGTCACGCATAGCACGAAGCTGATTTAAACGAGCAATACGGGTTTTGATTGTTGTGAAGTTTGTGAGCATACCGCCAAGCCAACGAGCGTTAACATAGGGCATACCGCAATGCTCAGCTTCCTCTTTAATAGAATCCTGAGCCTGTTTCTTGGTACCTACGAAGAGAATGTCTCCGCCTTCAGCTGCGATGTCACGAACGAACATGTAAGCGTCGTTAAGCTTCTTAACGGTTTTCTGAAGGTCGATAATGTAAATACCGTTTCTTTCTGTGAAAATGTACTCAGCCATTTTCGGGTTCCAGCGTCTTGTCTGGTGTCCAAAATGAACGCCTGCTTCAAGAAGCTGTTTCATTGATACTACTGCCATTTCTTTTTCCTCCTAAGAATTTTCCTCCATCTTACCCGTCCGAAAACACCCGACAGCTTGGGTGACAGCAAAATGCCGTTAAAGAGTAAGATGTGTGTTTTTATTTGCTAATTTCCATTAGCCGATATAGTATATCACAACTGTTATCAAAATGCAAGTGTTTTTTAATTCAAAATATAGGCGTTAATTGTCACAATTTTTTTGAATTCGTAAAACTTATTTTCTAAGTCGCTCATGCCGTGACAGGGCACTTCCTTTCTTACGAAAAGAAAGGAAGCAAAGATTCGTTTTTAAGGGGGATTCCGATTCCCCCTTTGAGGTGTCGTTAATAAACTCTTATTTTAAAGTCTTTCATAGAACGCTACGCTCAAATGAAAGACAGGTCTTGCTAAAACCCAAATATTTTTCTCCGACACCTCCAACCCCCTAAACGGTTTTAGGGTGTGCCAAAGGCACATTTTATTAGCCTTAAATAATTATAGCTTTGCCGAACTTGACTTTAGCGCTTTTATGTGCTAAACTGAATGTGTTAATAAAGGAGGTATGCTTTATGGCAAAAATGGACTTTACCGCCGATTTTTACGATGCTATTTTAACCCTTAAAACCCGTGAGGAATTGGAGAAATTCTTTGCGGATGCTTGTACCCCCAAAGAGATAAATACCATAGCCCAACGCTTTGTTGTCGCTAAAATGCTAAACGACAAAAAGGTTTATAACGAGATAATCGAGGCAACCGGAGCATCCACCGCTACCATCAGCCGTGTTTCCCGCGCGATTAACGAGGGTTTTCAGACTGCCTTTAGGAGACTTAAATAATGTCTTACACCGACTTTGCGTATGTTTACGATGCCTTGATGGGCGATGCCAATTACCCGTCACGCACCGAATATATCTTAAATCTTTTTAAAAAGTTTGACAGAAAACCCACTCTATTGTTAGATGTTGCCTGTGGAACGGGCGGATTTTCAATAGAATTTGCAAAAAGTGGCATTGAGGTTATAGGTACCGATATGTCGGAGGATATGCTCTCCATAGCTCGCGAAAAAACCGCCGAAGAGGGTCTTGATATTCTCTACCTTTGCCAAAAGACTCAAGAACTTGACCTTTACGGAACGGTTGACGGCGCAGTTTGCTGTATGGACAGTATCAACCACATAACAAACCCCAAAACACTGGAAACCGCTCTCAAAAAGATATCTCTTTTCCTAGAGCCCGAGCGTCTTTTCATTTTTGATGTTAACACATTGTATAAACATGAAAAAATCCTCGCAAACAATACCTTTGTTTTGGACGAGGAGGATATTTATTGCGTTTGGCAAAACGAATTTGATAGTGAAAACAGAATGACAAATATTTCGCTAGACTTCTTCACTAAAGAGGACGATATATATCTAAGAAGCGGTGAGGAGTTCAGCGAAAAGGCATATACAAGCGAAGAACTTAAAGTTCTTTTGGAAAAGGCTGGTTTTAAAATCGAAGCCGTTTTCGGCGATATGAGTCAAAACCCACCCTCTGATACCGAGGAAAGAGTATTCTACATCTGCAGAAAGATTTAAACCTCCACAGGTTTTAAAAAACGGCGGTAATCTTCTTTAAAACTTTTGTAATATTTACGGCTTGGATGAATTTCCTTGCCGTTTTTTAATTTTATAGTATCATTGTTATACCTACTTATATGGCTTAAATTCACAATAAAAGCACGGTTTGTTTTGCAAAAACGACTTTTAGGCAGACACTCAAAAACCTGCGCCATTGTTTTATGACAATAAAGGGTTTCTTCCGAAAGATGTATATAACAGTATTTATTGTCCGCCTCCAAATAATAAATATTTTCGGTGCTTATACAAACGGTGTCCGTACCGTCCTTAACAAGAATGGGGTAATTTTCTCCCTTTTTGGCAAAAAAATCCTCTAAAACCGAAAAAATATTTTCCTTCCACTCGGATTTTAAAAGAAATCCATAAGGATTAACCTTAAAAGACTCAAAAATAAAATCGGTATAATCACTCACAAATATAATAGGGGTATTATCCCCTCTGCTTCTTAAACACTCTGCCGTTTCAAGACCGTTTATACTACTTAGATGATACTCCATAAAAATTAAATTATAGTCATATTTTGACCTTAATATTTCCTCGCCTGAAATAAAACATTCCACTACAATTTCGATTTTGTTTTTATTCGCATAAAGGTAAACCGCTCTTTTAAACTGTAATAAAAACGCTTTATCAATATCACAAACAGCCACCCTCATTTCAAAATCATACCTTTTCCCTGTTTTTATTCGCAAATCCTTCTCAAAAAGCACTGACATTTTTTGTAATTTTGTTTTTTTAACAGTCTGCGCGTTACGGCGGATTGTTATTTTTTTGCTACGATTATACAATAATATGCAATTTATGTCAATACTTTAATGTGAAATTATGTTATTTTAGTAATTCGTTCCTTTTTTTCTACCTTTTACTCCCTTTTTCTACAAAATTCTCCAAACTTCGTATATATGGTCTTTTGAAAGAGAAAGGAATTTAAAATCAAAAGCCTTACAAAACAAAAACCTTCCTCTTTCTATAGAAAAAAAGGAAGGTTGGAAAATTATGGAAAACAGTTGTTTGCTTACCCTTTTGGGTAAATTTAGAAAAGGCGATATGTCGGTATTCCCCGTAATTTTTTCGGAGTTTGAAGGGCTTATAAAGCACTATTCAAGGAAAAGCGAAGCCGAAGATACCGCCGAGGAACTCTCGGTATTTTTGCTCGAGCTTTTGTATAAATTAGATGCTTCCCGTTTTGCTGGAATATCAGGCGACGGACTTTCTAGATATATAGCCGTTAGCCTGAGAAACAAATATATAGCATACTCCAGTCAAAACGATAAATTCAAAAAGTCTATACTTTGTATTCCAAACGAATGCACCTATATAGAGGATTCTTCAAAGCTCACATTTTTAAAAGATGCATTAAAATATTTAACACCAAAGCAAAAGGCAGTTATACAGCTTAAATACATATATAATTACAGCGATGTTGAAATTGGGTTAAGGTTGAATATTACACGTCAATCGGTAAACCAACTCAAAATACGAGCCATAGAGCGTTTAAGGGAGTATCTATTATGAGGGAAATTACAATTTATAGAGTAAGAAAAAGTTTCAAGGATATAAAATCACAAAAGGGCGCCTTTTTTCTTTTCGAGTCGGCCGTTAAAACGGCAAAAAAACACCGCCTCAACGTTTACGATAATAAGGGAAAGCTTTTGTATGAATCTAAAAAGCATTAAAAAAAGACCGCAAAAGCGGTCTTTTAATATGTATAAATATTAGTAAGCAATACCCTGAGCAATCATTGCTTCGGCAACCTTTTCGAAACCTGCAATGTTAGCACCTGCAACAAGGTCTCCGTCCATGCCGTATTTAGCAGCAGCATCATAGGAGTTCTTAACAATGTTAGACATAATCTGATAGAGCTTTGCGTCAACCTCTTCAGCAGTCCAGCTATATCTCATAGAGTTCTGGCTCATTTCAAGACCGGAAACTGCAACACCGCCGGCATTAACAGCCTTGGAGGGAGCAACTAAAAGTCCGCTCTCTCTGAGGTAAGACATAGCCTCTTCGGTAGTAGGCATATTAGCAACCTCAACATAATACTTAACACCGTTTGCAACTATGTTCTTAGCATCCTCGATGCCAACCTCGTTCTGAGTAGCGCAAGGCATTACGATGTCAACCTTAGTGTTCCAAGGACGCTGACCGGGGAAGTATTCTACGCCAAACTTATCAGCATAGTCCTTAACCATATCGCGACCGGAAGCACGCATCTCGAGAAGATAGTTGATTTTCTCATCGGTGCTGATACCGTCTTTATCGTAAACATAACCGTCAGGACCGGAAATTGTAAGAACCTTACCGCCAAGCTCGGTGAGTTTCTTAACGGTACCCCAAGCAACATTACCGAAGCCGGAAACTGCAAAGGTCTTGCCCTTAATGTCTTCGCCGAAGTGCTTGAGCATTTCAACAGTGTAATAAACAGCGCCGAAGCCTGTAGCCTCAGGACGGATAAGAGAACCGCCGTAAGGAAGACCCTTACCGGTTAAAACGCCAACAAACTCATTGCGAAGTCTCTTATACTGACCAAAGAGATAACCTACCTCACGAGCGCCAACGCCGATGTCACCTGCAGGAACGTCGGTATCTGCGCCAATGTGCTTAGCAAGTTCAGTCATAAAGCTTTGGCAGAAACGCATAATCTCTCCATCAGAACGGCCTCTGGGGTCGAAGTCGGAGCCACCCTTACCGCCGCCCATGGGGAGACTTGTAAGGCTGTTTTTAAAGGTTTGCTCGAAACCTAAGAACTTCATAATAGAAGCGTTAACTGTGGGATGGAAACGAAGACCGCCCTTGTAAGGACCGATAGCAGAGTTAAACTGAACACGGTAACCGCGGTTAACCTGTACCTTACCATTATCGTCTACCCAAGAAACTCTGAAAGAAATCATTCTTTCAGGCTCAACCATTCTTTCAATAACACCGTTTGCCTCATATTTGGGGTTTGCTTCAACAACGGGCTCGATAGATTCCAAAACCTCTTTAACTGCCTGTAAAAACTCGTTTTCACCGGCACTTCTCTTGGCTACATCTTCGTAAACCCTGTTTAAATAAGCTGATTTAAACATCTAAATTACCTCCGTTAAAATAATAATAAAATTTTCACCTATATAGAATACTACTATTTTTTTTGTGAGTCAATAAAAAATTGCTAATATCATACATTTTTTTACCTTTTTCACAGTGGGAAAGTTATATTAATAATTGACCTTTAGTTAATTTACTGATATAATTACAATAATATTTTGAAAGGTTTAAGGCTGATGGAAAAGGTATTAGTCGGCATGAGCGGTGGGGTGGATTCCTCTGCCTGTGCTTTGATTTTAAAAGAAACGGGTTTTTCTGTTACAGGACTTACCCTCTCCCTTTGCGAAAAGGACAACAGCAGAGATATATCCGACGCAAAATCCGTTTGCGAGAAACTCCATATAAAACACCTTAACATTGACCTTTCAAATGACTTTAAGCAAAAGGTTGTAATCCCTTTTATAGATGAATATAAAATGGGGCTTACCCCAAACCCTTGCCTTGAGTGTAACAAATACATTAAATTTGGCAAGATGCTAGATATCGCTCTTGATAAGGGTTTTGACAAAATCGCAACGGGTCATTACGCAAGGGTTGAAAAGCTGGGCGACCGATATGTCCTCAAAAAAGCCAAGGATTTATCCAAAGACCAGTCTTATGTTTTATACAGTCTGACCCAACATCAGTTAAAGCATTTATTGTTGCCGTTGGGTGATTTAACAAAAAGTGACATCAGAGAAAAGGCTGAAAAAGCAGAGCTTGTAAACGCAAACCGACCCGATTCACAGGATATTTGCTTTGTGCCCGACGGTGACTATGCCGCCTTTATACAAAAAACCGACGGATTTGTTAGTGAGGCAGGAGATTATGTCGACCTTGAGGGCAATGTTTTGGGCAAACACGAGGGCGTTATTCATTACACAATAGGTCAAAGAAAAGGTCTTAAAATCGCTCTCGGAAAACCACAGTTTGTAATTGATAAAAACGCCGAAAAAAATACCGTTATTTTAGGCGACGAAGAACATCTTTTTAAAAATAAGGTTTTGGTGAGTGATGTGAACTTTATCCCCTTTGACACCTTGGAAAAGGAAATGAGGGTAAAGGCAAAGCTTCGCTACCGCCACACAGAACAACCCGCCACAATATATCCTTTGGAAAACGGGCAGGTTAAAATTGTTTTTGACGAGCCTCAAAGAGCGCCATCGGCAGGTCAAGCCGCTGTTTTTTATGACGGCGACACTGTGGTAGGCGGCGGGAAAATTATCGACATATAAATTATATAGTTTAAGGAGAATATTTATGAGAACTGTTGTATCTGTTATGGGAAAGGACACTGTAGGCATTATTTCAAAGGTAAGCGCCGTTTGTAACGAGTGTAATGTTAATATCTTAGATATTACACAGTCGGTGCTTGATGATATCTTTGTAATGGTAATGCTTACCGACATTTCTGCTTCAAACTGCAGTTTTGCCGATTTTTCAGATAAAATGATGTCTTTGGGTAAGGAAAATTGCCTTGATATTCGTGTTATGCACGAGGATATTTTCAATTCTATGCACAGAATTTAAGGGGAAAAATAATGATTAATCTTAATGATATAATGGAAACCATAAATATGATTTCCGAAGAAAATCTTGACATTCGTACCGTTACTATGGGTATTTCTCTTTTGGACTGCGCCCACAGTGACCCCGATGTTGCCTGTCAGAAAATTTATGACAAAATCACACGCCTTGCGGGAAATTTAGTTCAGGTTGCCGAGGATATCGAGCGTGAGTACGGTATTCCGATTATAAACAAGCGAATCTCTGTTACTCCTATCGCTATGATAGCGGCGGCTTCGGGCGGCAACCCTGTTCAGTTTGCGAAGACTCTTCAAAGGGCGGCTGACGCTACGGGCGTTAACTTTATCGGCGGTTATTCCGCTTTAGTACATAAAGGCTTCTCTGCGGGAGACGAAGCGCTTATCCGCTCTATCCCCGAAGCATTATCGGTTACAAACAATATCTGCTCATCGGTTAACATTGGCTCTACCAAGGCAGGTATTAATATGGACGCCGTTAAATTAATGGGTCAAATTGTTCGTGAAACCGCCGAAATCACAGCCGACCGCGACTGTATCGGTTGCGCTAAATTGGTTGTTTTCTGCAACGCTGTTGAGGATAATCCCTTTATGGCGGGCGCTTTCCACGGTGTTGGCGAGCCCGACTGTGTTATTCACGTTGGCGTTTCGGGACCGGGCGTTGTTCAAGCGGCACTAAAGAAATGCCCCGACGGTGATTTAGGTCAACTCGCCGAGATTATTAAGCGCACTGCATTTAAAATTACCCGTATGGGTCAGTTGGTTGGTTGTGAGGCTTCAAAACGCTTGGGTGTACCCTTTGGAATTGTTGACCTGTCCCTTGCTCCTACCCCCGCTGTCGGCGACTCGGTTGCCCACATTTTAGAGGAAATGGGTCTTGAGGCTTGCGGTACCCACGGCACCACCGCAGCTTTGGCAATGCTAAACGACGCTGTTAAAAAGGGCGGCGTTATGGCGTCATCTTCCGTTGGCGGACTTTCGGGCGCATTTATCCCCGTTTCGGAAGATGCAGGTATGATAGCATCAGCAAGGTCGGGCGATTTAGAGCTTTCCAAGTTAGAGGCTATGACCGCCGTTTGCTCGGTCGGACTTGATATGATAGTAATTCCGGGCGAAACCCCCGCCGAGGTAATCTCCGCAATTATTGCCGACGAAGCGGCTATCGGTATGGTAAACACCAAGACCACCGCTGTAAGAGTAATCCCCGCCATAGGCAAAAAGGCTGGCGAGGAATTGGAATTTGGCGGACTTTTAGGCTCGGGTCCCATTATGAAGGTAAACCTTACAAAATCGCCTAAAAAGTTTATAGACCGTGCAGGTCGTATCCCCGCTCCGCTTCAGAGTCTTAAGAATTAAAATCATAAACCCTCAGCAGTAACAAAACTGTTGAGGGTTGGTTTTATGAATATAATCACACCGTAGGTGTGGATGTAATCAACACGAAGTGTTGTATGTAATCGCAACTTTAGTTGCGTATGTAATCAAGCCAAAGTCAACGAGATTCAAGGCTTAAGCCTTGATGACATACAGTTCGCACGGCGAACTGATTACATACGCCTAACGGCGATTACATACCAAGCCTTCGGCTTGGATAAAAATAAGACAGTCCGAAGACTGTCTTATTTTTTGGAGCGGGTGATGGGAATTTGTCTCGGCACTCCCGTGCCTATCGCCTCGCTAACGCTCGTTGCCGCGTCGCACAAACAGTCCACTGGACTGTTTGTTATTGCTCCTTGTTCGATTCCCATCAATACAACAAAAAAAGAGAAGCCGTGCCTAAAGGCACAACTCCTCTTTTGGAGCGGGTGATGGGAATCGAACCCACACGACCAGCTTGGAAGGCTGGGATTCTAGCCATTGAACTACACCCGCATATTTGGAACAGATAATATCATATCACAAAGTAAATTATTAGTCAAGAAGTTTTTTGAAAAATTGGAACAAAAACTTGACAAAAACATATCATAATGATATACTAATTTAAAAATTAAATGCGTTGAAGGAATTATTTTTAGTATTTTGCGCGTTTTAGAGAGCCGTCGGGTGGTGCAAGACGGTACGGCAATGCTTAAAAAGCCTCATTCCTGAGCAGAACGGCTGAATTTTCAGTAAGTCGTTACGGCTGTGCCCCGTTATCATGGCAAAAAGCTTGTTGGAGCTTTACAGAGAGACCGTTTTTAACGGTAATCAGGGTGGTACCGCGAATTTTTCGTCCCTGAGATTGCAAAAGCAGTCTCAGGGCTTTTTTATTGTGAGACTGACATTTAAGAAAGTGAGAAAATTTTATGAAAATCCAAATTTTCGACAAGACCGTGTCTTCAAAAAATCAAACCTTTAGTTTTAAGGAGAAGCTTGAAATTGCTCGTCAGCTTGAAAAGCTGTGTGTTGACGCCATTGAGCTTCCCGCAATTGAAAATCCCACTACCGATATTTTGCTTGTGAAAACCGTTGCTTCTTTTGTGAAAAACAGCGTTATTTCGGTTGGCGCAGGCTACACCGAGGAAAGCCTTAAAAACGCTTTGACCTCTCTTGCAACTGCCGCACACCCACGCATTAGAATTGAGGTGCCTGTTTCAACTGTTGGTATGGAATACACCTGCCACAAAAAGGCACCTAAAATGCTTGAAACTGTTGCATTTTTGGTTGAAGAAGCCAAAAAGCAGTGTGCAGACATTGAATTTTGCGCTGTTGACGCCACAAGAGCCGAGGCTGATTTCTTAAAAGACATTATTTTGACCGCTTGTGAAAAGGGCGCTAACATTGTGACCGTTTGCGACAATGCGGCTGAAATGATGCCAGACGATTTTGGCAAGTTCATTAAAGAAATCGCAGACTTTATTCCCGAAAATGTTGTTTTGGGCGTTTCGGCAGACAATAAAAACGGTCTTGCCGCCGCTTGTGGTATTGAGGCTGTCAAGAACGGCGCTGAAATGCTTAAAACATCGGTTTCAAATGACGAGATTTCGCTTGAAACTGTTGGCAATATCATTAAAAACTGCGGCGCTAAGAACGGATTTGAAAGCGAACTTAAATACACCGAAATGCACCGCATTTTAAAGCAAATCGGCAGAATCATTGCCACCGCTAAGGACGAAAGAAGCGTTGTAACATCTGCAAGTCACGACGAAAGCGGCATTAATCTTGACAAAAACGACTCTAAAGAGACTGTTCTGACCGCTGTTTCACAGCTCGGCTACGATTTAACCGAGGAAGACGGCACAAAGGTTTACGAAGAATTTTTGCGCGTTGCAGGTAAAAAGACTGTGGGCGCCCGCGAGCTTGACGCCGTTGTGGCAAGTGTTGCTTTGCAGGTTCCTCCCACATATAAACTCGTAAGTTATGTTATAAACAGCGGTAACATTATTTCCACCACCGCTCAAATCACAATGGAAAAGGACGGCAAACAGCTTCAGGGCATCTGTCTTGGCGACGGTCCTGTTGATGCGGCATTTTTGGCCGTTGAACAGATTGTTGGTCACCACTATGAGCTTGACGATTTCCAAATTCAGTCGGTAACCGAGGGTAAACAGGCCTTGGGCTCGGCTGTTGTTAAACTCAGAAGCGGCGGAAAGCTTTATTCAGGCAACGGTATCTCGACTGATATTTTGTCTGCAAGTGTCCGTGCTTACATTAACGCCGTTAACAAAATTGTTTATGAGGAGGCGTAAAGCTTGAAATACTCATTTTTAACAAAGGGTTGGCACAATAATACTTTTGACGAGTTTTGCGCCATTGCAAAAGACTTAAAATTTAAAGGAATTGAGCTTCACAATATTCATAACCGCCTTTTCACCGATAAGGACGGTGCTTTTCACGATTACGCTGCGGCTAAAACCGTTCGAAAATTGTTTGAAATGAAGCTTCAAATCCCTTGTATTGATACCATCTGCAACTTGGCAGATGCCTCTCGGGAAAATGAAAACATAAAGGAAATTGAAGCTTGTATTGATATTGCTTCAAACCTTAAAATTCCTTATATCCGCATTTATGCCAGTGAAAAGGAATACACCGAAGAGAAAAACCAAAATGTTGCAAACATTATCACAAAGGTGCTTCCCTTAGCGGAGGAGAAAAATGTTTGTCTGCTTTTGGAAACCAGCGGTATTTATGCCGATACTTCAAAGCTCAGAGCCATTTTGGAAAGCTTTGCAAGTGACACCTTGGGTGCGCTTTGGGATATGTATTCTCCCTATTTCGTTTGCGACGAGCAACCCGATACCACAATTAAGAACTTAGGCGCTTATATAAAGCATGTTCATATTAAGGACGCTGTCAAAACCCCAGACGGTACTGAATTTTGCCTTATGGGCGAGGGCGAGGCTCCCATTAAGCAAATGATGCAGGCTTTAAGAAGTGTTAACTTCGACGGCTTCATTTCTCTTGAGTGGGACCCCAAATGGTGCGAAGAGTTAGACGATATGGAGATTATCTTCTCCCAATTCGTAAACTATATGAAGCAGTTTAGCGACACTTCAAAGAGTGACAATTCCCTTTACTACAACCGTGCCCACACAGGAAAATATGTTTGGGAAAAAGACCGTCTTATTGACTGCACCTTCTCTGAAGTGCTTGACAGAATGGTCCTAGAATTCCCCGACCAATATGCTTTCAAATACACAACACTTGACTACACAAGAACCTACAGCGAGTTCAGAGACGATGTTGACACCTTTGCCCGCTCCCTTATTTCAATGGGTGTTAAAGCAGGCTCCCATGTTGCTGTTTGGGCTTCAAATGTTCCCCAATGGTTTATTGCTTTCTGGGCAACCGTTAAATTGGGTGCTGTTTTGGTAACCGTTAACACAGCATATAAAATTCACGAGATTGAATATCTTTTGAAGCAGTCGGATACCCATACCCTTATTATGACCGAAGGCTCAAAGGACTGTAACTACGGCGAAATTATTGCCGAGCTTTGCCCCGAACTTAAAAGCACAAAGGTGGGCTCCCCCTTGCACAGTAAGAGACTGCCCTTCCTTAGAAATGTTATAACTGTTGGCTATCGTTTAAAGGGCGCAATGACTTGGGATGAAGCAATTACCCGTTCTTCTCAGGTGCCCGTGAGCGAGGTTTACCGAATGGCTGCATTGGTTGACAAGGACGATGTTTGCAATATGCAATACACCTCGGGTACAACAGGCTTCCCCAAGGGCGTTATGTTAACACATTACAATGTTGTTAATAATGGAAAATACATCGGCGACAGAATGGAGCTTTCCACTGCCGACCGAATGATGATACAAGTACCAATGTTTCACTGCTTTGGAATGGTGCTTTCTATGACATCTTCAATGACCCACGGCGCCACAATGTGTCCCATGCCTTATTTCTCGCCAAAATCATCTTTGGCTTGTATCAACAGTGAGCGCATCACTGCATTTAACGGAGTTCCCACCATGTTTATTGCAATGATGAACCACGCCGATTTTGCCAAAACCGATTTCTCTCATATCCGCGTTGGAATTATGGCAGGTTCTAACTGCCCTGCCGACCTTATGAAGAGAGCGACGGTTGATTTCAATATGAAAGAAATCGTTTCGGTTTACGGTCAGACCGAGGCTTCCCCCGGTTGCACTATGAGTAGTTATTTTGACTCTCTCGAAGTTCGCACCGAAACGGTTGGCTCGGCATTTGCTAATGTTGAGTGTAAAATTGTTGACCCCGAAACAGGTCTTGACTGTCCCGACGGTGTAAACGGCGAGTTTGTTGCCCGAGGATACAACATTATGAAGGGCTATTACAAAATGCCCACCGCCACCGCCGAGGCTATTGACAAGGACGGTTGGCTCCACACAGGCGACTTGGCTTGTCGTGACAGTGATGGTAACTACCGAATCACAGGCAGACTCAAAGATATGATTATCCGCGGTGGTGAGAACATTTATCCCAAGGAAATTGAGGAATTTATCTACACCTGTGATAAGGTTAAGGACGTTCAGGTTATCGGCGTTCCCGACAAGCAGTATGGCGAGGAGATTTACGCTTCCATTATCCTTAAGAAAGGCGAAACCATGACCGAGGACGAAATGAAGGCATATATTGCCGCTAATATGGCTCGTCACAAGGTGCCCCGTTATATTGAATTTGTTGACTCTTTCCCCATGAACGCCGCAGGCAAAATCTTAAAATACAAAATGCGCGAGGATGCGGCAAAAAGATTAGGACTTGATAAGTAATGTATAAGGACTTTTATGTAATTGATGCCCACTGCCATATCTACCCCGAAAAAATCGCCTCAAAGGCGGTTGCGGGGACCGATAATTTTTACGGTGTTACTTCGGCAAACAAGGGCACCATCTCGGACCTTTTGGAGCGTGGCGACAAGACAGGGGTTGACCATTTTATAGTTCAGTCGGTTGCAACAACCCCAAAACAGGTAAACAGCATAAACGAGTTTATCTCAAACAGTGTGGCGCTTTACCCCGACCGCTTTACAGGTCTTGGAACTCTCCACCCCGAAAGTGAGGACATTAATGGCGACATTGAAAGACTTGTTGAATTGGGACTAAAGGGTGTTAAACTCCACCCCGATATTCAAGCCTTTAAGCTTGATGATTACCGTTGCCTTAAAATTTATGAGGAGTGCGAAAAGAGAGGTCTTATAATGCTTCTCCACACAGGAGACAGCCGTTATGACTATTCTAACCCCAACCGTCTTTTGCCTTTGCTTAAAACCTATACAAACCTCACCTTTATCGGCGCCCATTTCGGGGGTTACTCGATTTGGGACGAGGCGGCAGAGAAATTATGCGGTATAGATAATTTCTATGTTGACTGTTCTTCCTCTTTTCCTTTCATAGAAAAGCAACAGGCAAAGGAACTTATAAAACGCTATACTGCTGACAAAATCCTCTTTGGCACCGACTATCCAATGTGGGATGCGGTAAGCGAACTTGATTATTTCTTCTCTTTAGGTCTTGACGAATGCCAAATAAAGAGTATACTTAGTTTAAACGCTAAAAAAGTTTTCAATTTGGAGTGATATAAATGAGTAACTACAAAAAGGGTACACAGTGTGTTCAGGGCGGTTACACCCCCGGCAACGGTGAACCTAGACAAATCCCCATTATTCAAAGCACAACCTTTAAATATGCTACCAGCGAAGATATGGGTAAGCTCTTTGATTTAGAGGCAAGCGGATATTTCTACACCCGTTTGCAAAACCCCACTAACGACAGTGTTGCCGCTAAAATTTGCGAGTTAGAGGGCGGTACTGCCGCAATGCTTACCTCTTCGGGTCAGGCAGCATCCTTCTATTCCATTTTTAATATTGCATCTTGCGGCGACCACATTGTTTCCTCCTCCACAATTTATGGCGGAACCTACAACCTCTTTGCCGTTACAATGAAGAGAATGGGCATTGAGTTTACATTTGTAAGCCCCGACTGTACCGAGGAAGAATTGAACGCGGCTTTCAGACCCAACACAAAGGCAGTTTTCGGCGAAACCATCGCAAACCCTGCTTTGGCAGTTTTGGATATTGAAAAGTTTGCAAATGCGGCTCACAGCCACGGTGTTCCCCTTATTGTTGACAACACCTTTGCAACCCCCGTTAATTGCAGACCCTTTGAGTGGGGCGCAGATATCGTTATCCACTCCACCACAAAGTATATGGACGGTCACGGTGCAGGTGTTGGCGGTTGTATCGTAGACTCGGGTAAATTTGACTGGACTAAATATCCCGAAAAGTTTGCAGGTCTTTGCACCCCCGACGAAAGCTACCACGGCGTGACCTATACCGAGCGTTTCGGTCTTGGCGGCGCATTTATCACAAAAGCTACTGCTCAGCTTATGAGAGACTTTGGCTCAATTCAGTCTCCCCAAAACGCATTTTTACTAAACTTAGGACTTGAGAGTCTTCATCTTAGAATGAAACGCCACTGCGAAAACGCTATTGCAGTTGCAAAGGCTTTAAAGGACGACGACCGCATTGCTTGGATTACCTGTCCTAATTTAGAGGGCGACAAGTATTACGAACTCGCACAAAAATATTTGCCAAACGGCGGTTGCGGTGTTGTAAGCTTTGGTGTTAAGGGTGGAAGAAAGAATGCAGAAGCCTTTATGAAGGGTCTTAAAATTGCGGCTATCGAAACCCACGTTGCCGATGCCCGTTCTTGCTGTTTGCACCCCGCAAGTGCTACCCACAGACAGATGAACGATGCAGAATTAGAGGCCTGTGGAATTTCTGCCGACTTGGTTCGTTTCTCTTGCGGTATTGAAGATGCCGAAGACTTAATTGCCGACATTAAACAGGCTTTAGATTCAGTTCAGTTTTAATTGATACAAAACAAAAGACTCGATGAAATTCATCGAGTCTTTTTTATTATTCTATTGTTTCGCCATTTATCAGTTTTTCAACAAGTTTTGCTATATTGTCAAGCGCACTTGCGGTAACCTTACCCATATCAATTCCGTCTAATGTTGCCTGATAACGGGTTGCATTAACCTTTGTGAATATAACATTGATATCATTACCGTCTTTATTCTTAAGTCTGAATGCAATATCGGCAGTTGGAGTTATGTTTTCAGTCGTATGGTCCTGAGTTGTGATTGAAATACACTCAGCATAGAAGTTTTGGAAGTTTGAAGATTTAAGCTTTTTGCCGTTATAGATAACTGTATATTTTTCTTCGTCTTCCTCGTCATTTTTAGAAATATCAAAAGAATAAGACTTATCTTTTGTTTCAAAGGTGAATTTAGAAATGTTATCAATATTTACTGTAAACAGCATATTTTCATAGAAATCAACAGGTGTGCAACTTACAAAAACTCCTATATTAGAAGCAGCTACTCTATGAATAAGCTTACTGTCATCTCCGACAACAGCATAATCACCGTCCTCCTGCAAAGCAAACTTGTAGGTTATGGTCTTACCGTCAGCAGTCATAACCGTTGTGAGGTCGGGGTTGTCAAGACCAAACTTTTGCAAGGAAGCTGCAGAAACATCATAAGAATATGCACCCGCAACCAAAATTCCGTTCTGATAAAGGGGTAAAACATTCTCTATTCCCTTTGCCAAGCGTCTTTGGGGAGAGGTTACCAAGTATCTGAAATATTCGGAAATGGAATTGTCTTTATTTTCTTCAATCTTCAAAGTTTGAGGGAAGTTTTTACCGCTTATAGTTAAGGTATTAAACACCTCCAGTTCTGCGCCGAAACCTGCAATACTATCGGTATTTGCAAAATCAAGAAGTTCAACCTGTAAAGAGGTGTTAACACTTTCGTCTACAAGATAAATCTTGTCTCCTCCGTCCAACTTTAAATAATATCCGCTGTTATCGGGAGATTTTTGACCCAAGTTTACTGTGTAAGACTCACCTTCTTTAAGTGTAACGGTCGCCTTCACGGTGGGAGCGGTCAAACCGCACTCCTCAGCGGTTTTTTGGGTGATTTCTCTTTTTGCCGATATATCGGTCAAGGCTTTGACTACCGCCTCTATTGTGGCAGAGTCGGTAAGCTCCTTTGAAACCTGACGGGTGTACCAATTTAAAACATCATCCTCGGTTTCAGAGAAAAGTTCTATTTTTTCTTCGCCCTTTAAAAGAGTTACTGTCTGGACATTTTCTTTTTTCGCTTTTTTAACCGTAATAGAAGCTGAATCTGTAGAAGAATTACCGCTTCCATCATCTAAAACGGGGATTAGTTTTACAACCGCAACAGTGCCGCCAATCAACACACAAAGCGCCAAGACTCCTGCCAAAATCTTAGGCAGGAGTTTTTTGGTTTTAACATTTGTGTCATTATGAGCTGTGGGGTCTGAAAATATTGTGGAAAACTCTTCGGTTGTACCTTTATTTTCTTTTTCGGGAAAATCAGCCATATTATGCGTTCCTTCTCTTAACAAATACTACTATACCAACAGCCAAGATAACTATCGGGATAATAAACATAAAGATAACTCTAACTGTGTTTGCGGAAGCCTCGGTTACAGACTCATAGAAGCTTTCGTTAGTTATGCTCTTGGTAACAAAGGAAATTCCTGTGTCACCAACATTTGAAGCGCGGTCGGTCATAGCAAGAGCCAAATTCTTATTGGCAACCGACCCAGCCTCATTATAATCCGATGCTAAGAAATAACTACTTGAGAATACTGTCACAGTGCTTTGAATTTTCTTGTTATCATCATCATAGTCAACTTTGCTTGACTCAACAATCAAAGAATAGGGGCCCTTTTCGGCTTCCTTTGCGCCGTCCCAACCGGCAGTAACGCCCTTGGGAGCCTTTACAGTAGTCTCAAAACATTCAACAACCGAAACGGTCTTTGAATCGGTCTTGTCATCCCACAAAGATTTCATAGGAACGTTGTTTCCTGTAATAGTGACTTGCGAGGTTGAAATGTCCTTAATCTTTCCTGTGCTTTGACCCACAAATGTTGTCGGCTCGTCAACAATGTAATAGCCTTCGCTGGTTTCATAAAGAATACCGTCGCTAATTTCAATTCCCCACTCGTTAAGGTATGAGTAAAGGGCTGTGAGATAAGGCGCAGAGGCATCGGCAAATACCATAAGACCTTTTCCTAACTTTCCGTCATTTTTAAGGAAAGCGGCAATTTCATTGAGTTCAGACTCGATAAAGTCGGTGGTGGGAGCGGCAATTACGAAAACATCGTATTTGTCTGAAATTTTGCCCAACACGCCCTCTGTGAGAACTTCAACCTTGTAGTTGTTTTTCTCAAGCAAATCTTTATAGCTTGCGGTCAAATCATTTGAGGAATGACCCACATAAAGACCAACGCTTACATCCTTTTTGCTTAAAGAATAAGCCACCGCACTTGTTAAAGCGGTCTCGATGTTGTTACCTGTAACAACAGAGGTGGTTATACCGTAAGAAGCATAGGAGTTATCCTCTTGCAATTCGTAAATATCGGTAAAACCTAACTTTTTGAATTTCTTTGTACCATCCTCACGGGTGGACGATACGATAATACCGCCAATCTCCAAGTCCTCGGTGCCATATTCAGCGGCTATTTTTGTAAACTCAGAGGACTGGGTATCCATAAACTTAACATTAATCTTATCGTTATAAGAATTATATTTTTCAATAAGTTTTACAGTCTGATTAAAATAAGATGTGGTAGATGCGTCAGCAATAACGCTATATGTCTGTTCAGCAAGTGAGCCAACATAACCTGAATAGTTTTCCTCGGTAGCACAAACGATAATATCTACCTCTTTGTCGATAGACTTAATGTACTCAATATTTTCCTCACTTATGGAGTTTTCTTTTTGCGCTGTCATATCAAATTCAAGCACAAATCGGTCGCTAAGTGCAGTTACCAAAACATTGAAAACAATAATAGCGGTTAAAACTATTGCGGTTATTGCAATAGAGTAACCTCCTTTTTTAGCAAAAAGGGTGTTTTTAAGGAGTTTTTGCTTAGGAATTTTAATCTTGATTTTCTTTTCCATTTTAAAACCTCCTCTTTAAGACCATCTTCTCTTTTCAAGTGAACGAACACTTAAAAAGACAAATACAGCAATAATACTTACAAAATAAACGACATCGCTTACAGAGAAAACACTGTCAGCAAAATCACTGACTGCCGCAATAAATCCTGCTTTTTCTATAAACACAACAAAAGCCGAGACAATCTTTTCCCAAATTTTACCGAAAAAGGTTTCGCTTCCCTCGGGAACACTTATCATTGATGCAAAGTTAGACATATAAAGCACTAAAATATTTATAACCAAGGTTAAAATTGCAGAAATTGCGGGGCTTTCGGTCAAGCAAGAGATGAACATACCAATGGCAATTAAGGCGCCGCCCAAAAGCAACATTCCAAGTAAGGAATATAAATAGGAAAGCACATTAACACTAACCTTAGAAGCCACAATAATTTCAAAAATCACGGTTGGAGCAAAGCATAGCGCGTAAACCGCAAAGGCGGCAAAAAACTTTCCAAACACAATTGAACTTAACTTAACGGGAGCCGTGATTAAGGCTTGGTCGATTTTCTGGCGGCGGTCTTCACTCATAAGTCGCATTGTGATAATGGGCATTAAGAATGTAGCAACTGTAGACATTTGTATGTTAATTACAGGAATCTGAGGAGAGCCTGCAGAATAAACAATGTAAAAATACAAACCCAAAAAGAAATAAAAAGCGGCTAAAACTATGTATCCAACAGGTGTGGTAAAGTAAGCCTTGAATTCTCTTTTAAAAATTGCAGTCATTTATACTTCCTCCTCTTCCTCAGTATTAGTTTCGGCAACTGTTTCACTGCCTAAAAGTTCTTTAGCTTCCTTTGTATCCATATCGGTTAAACGAAGGAATACCTGCTCGAGTGACAGTCTGTTATCATTCAAAGCCAAAAGCTTTTTACCACGGGATACAACCCTATCGAAAATATCGGCTCTGATATCATTGCCGTCCATCGGCTCAATAACAAAGTCATAGCTTCCGCTCTCCATCTGACCCAAAGAGGTAACCGACTTAACGCCCTTAACGGTTTTAAGGGTTGCTAACATATCCTCTTCGTTGCAAACAATTCTTGCAAGTAAGGTCTTATTGTCAGACAAGCGGTGAGCCAAATTTTCGGCAGTATCGTCAGCAATAATTTCGCCACGGTTAATGATTATAACCCTTTTGCAAACTGCCTGAATTTCAGACAAAATGTGGGAAGACAAAATAATTGTGTGATTTTTGCCAAGTCTTCCGATTAAATTTCTGATTTCAATAATCTGTTTGGGGTCAAGACCAACGGTAGGCTCGTCCAAGATAAGCACATCAGGGTTGCCGATTAGCGCCTGAGCAAAGCCCACTCTCTGGCGGTAACCTTTTGAAAGGTTTTTGATAAGGCGGTTTGCCACATTATCAATTCCAACCAAACGCAAAACCTCGTCAATATGGGGTTTCTTGGGGAATTTAACTTTCTTAAGGTCGTAGATGAAATTCAAATACTCCCTAACCTTCATATCAGTATAAAGAGGGGGGATTTCGGGAAGATAACCTATACGGCGTTTTGCCTGTTCGGGAAATTCCACAATATCAAAACCGTCAATTTCCACCTTTCCCTGTGTCATAGAAAGATAGCCGGTCAAAATATTCATAATGGTTGATTTACCGGCGCCGTTAGGTCCCAAAAAGCCGATAACCTCGCCCTTTTCAATGTTAAAGTTTACATCTTTAACAGCAAGGTGAGTACCGTACCTTTTGCTAAGGCCTGAAACATTAATCATTTTATTTCCTCCTAATTTAGTTGCAATATATCATTGTAAGTATAATAACAAAAAAATTATATACTTTTTTTAATAAACTGTAAATTTAATTCTTAACTTTTTGGGGCATTTGAGCCACTATTATAGCCGCAAAAACAAGCACACAACCGATTAATTCTTTAACGCTTAAACCGTTGCCTGAAATCAGCCAACCGCCCAAAGCGGCAAAAACGCTTTCAAGGCTCATAGTTATTGAAGCTACCGTCGGCTCAGCATATTTTTGACCCACAATTTGCAAAGTGTAAGCCACACCGCTTGACATTACGCCGAGATAGAGTATCTGTGGCGCGGCGGCAAGAATATTTGAAAGTAATATTTCATCAAACTCGAAAATTGTCGCAAGTAGCGCCGAAACAACTGCTGCCACCAAAAACTGCATAATTGAGAGTTTTACACCACCGGTAAATCCAACAAATTTGTCCACTGCCATTATGTGCAACGCAAAAGAGATAGCGCAAAGGAATATAAGGAAGTCGCCTATGTAAATTCCACTGACTCCTTTTGAAAAGCAAAGAAGATAAATACCCGATATTGCAATTAAAACGCCCAATAAAACAGGAAGTCCTACCTTCTTTTTCAAAAATATAGAGAAAATCGGAACTAAAATTACATATAAAGCAGTTATAAACCCTGCTCTTGCCTCACTTGCAACTCCCTTAGGGTAAGCCGCAATTCCAAATTGTTGGAAATTGATGGCAACCGAAAGACAAAGTCCACACACAGAAGCGCAGACAAAATATTGTTTTTTATCTTTTGGGTTTTCAGGGAAAAATCTTTCCCCTCTTTTTTGGGCAAAAAACCAAAAAAGATATAGTACCAAGGCGCCGATTATCGAACGCAATGCATTAAAAGCAAAGGGTGGTACCAAAGCGGCAGCACCGCTTTGAGCCACAAAGGCCAGTCCCCAAATAACGGCGGCAACCGTGAGAATTAAGGTGCCTTTTAAATTGTTATTTTTCATTTTTAGGTTCCTTTATGCTTAGAGAAATTCGTTTTTTGGGGACATCCACGCCTATAACATAAACATCAACAATATCGCCAACCTTTAAGACCTCTAAGGGATGCTTTATAAAGCGGTCGCATATACGGGAAATGTGAACGAGTCCATCCTCATGCACGCCGATATCCACAAAGGCACCGAAATCTATAACATTTCTTACCGTACCTTTGAGCTTCATTCCAACCGTTAAATCCTCGATAGACATAACATCCTTGCGCAACAAAGGTTGAGGAAGCTCGTCACGGGGGTCTCTGCCCGGTCGGGTCAATTCTTTTACCATATCCTCAAGGGTTGGCACACCAATACCTAATTCTTCGGCGGTTTTCTCGATTCCTCTGTTTTCCACGATTTGTGGAAGAGAACTAACCTTGCCGTCGCTAACATCCTTTGAATCAAAGCCGCAAAGCTTTAAAAGCTTTTCTGCCGCCTTGTAGCTTTCGGGGTGAACCGAGGTGTTGTCAAGCACATTTTTGCCGTCAGCCACCCTTAAAAATCCCGCGCACTGTTCGTATGCCTTGGGTCCTAATTTTGCAACCTTTAAAAGCTCTTTTCTATCCTTGAATCTGCCGTTTTCTTCACGGTAGGATACAATATTTTTAGCCACTGCAGTTCCAACACCTGCAACATGGGACAAAAGCTGTACCGATGCAGTGTTAAGGTCAACGCCGACCGAGTTTACACAGTCCTCCACAACACCGTCAAGCGCTACCGTCATTTTAGCCTTTGGCATATCGTGTTGATACTGACCGACGCCGATTGCCTCTGGGTCAATTTTAACAAGCTCAGCCAGTGGGTCTTGAAGACGTCTTGCAATTGAAACGGCACTTCTTAAAGAAACATCATATTCGGGGAATTCCTCGGCGGCAAGTTTGGAAGCGGAATAAACACTCGCACCCGCTTCGCTAACTACCATATATGAAAGTCCGTCATTTAACTCTTTTATAACCTCTGCGGCAAAAACCTCGGTCTCGTGACTTGCAGTTCCGTTGCCGATGGCAAAAACCTCGACCGCGTGTTTTTTAACAAGAGCCTTTATAATGATCTTGGCTTCTTCAATTTTAGATTTTGGCGGAACAGGATAAATCACAGCCGTGTCAAGCACCTTACCAGTACCGTCAACAACCGCAACCTTACAGCCTGTCCTGTAACCTGGGTCTAAGCCTAACGCCACCTTGTTTTTAACAGGCGGTTGCATAAGAAGTTGCTTTAGATTTGTAGAGAAAACCTTAATTGCGCTTTCACTTGCCCTTTCGGTGAGGCTTGAGCGGATTTCCCTTTCAATCGAGGGGAAAATAAGTCTCGAATAAGCATCCTCTGCCGCTTTAACAACAAGCTCAGTGAAAACCGACCCCTCTTTAATGTGGTTTTTGGATATTATAAACATTGCCTTTTGATTGTCAAAATCAATGTTTATTTTTAAAATATTTTCCTTTTCACCGCGGTTAATGGCAAGAATGCGGTGGTCGGGAATTTTTGAAATAGCCTCAGAATAATCGGCATACATTTCATAAACCCCTGCGTCCTCCACAGTGGCTTTAACATTTATAATACCGTGAGCGGAGCACACAAAACGCATTCTTTTTCTTATATCGGCATCATCAGAAATTTTTTCGGCAATAATATCTAAAGCGCCGCTAATGGCATCCTCTGCAGTTTCAACGCCGAGTTCGGCGTTTATAAATTCTGTGGCAATTTCCTCTACCGTTTTTTCACTTTCACCCTGAGCATAAATAATGTCAGCCAACGGCTCAAGACCTTTTTCCTTGGCAACACTTGCTCTGGTTTTCTTTTTCTTTTTATATGGGCGGTAAATATCGTCAAGCTCAGTAAGGGTTTTTGCATTTGCAACAGCCTCTGCTATCTCGTCGGTCAAAGCACCCTGTTCTTCAATGGATTTTAAAATTTTCTGCCTTGTTTCGTCCATATTGCGAAGATATAAAAGTCTATCATCTAGCTTTCGCAAAATCTGGTCATCAAGACTGCCTGTTGCCTCTTTACGGTAACGGGCGATAAAAGGAATGGTGTTACCGTCATCAATGAGTTTTACTGCATTTTCAACCTGAAAAGCCTTTAATGATAGCTCCTCGCAAAGCTGTTTTATTAAATCCATCGTACTTCTCCCTAAGCACCAAAATAATCTTTTTAATTATATCATATTTTTAAATTTTTATCAATTTAATTTTGGAATTTTTTTAAACATTTAACTTTTAAAAAACGGCACAAAATAGTATGGGTGAAAAAAATGAAAACCGCAAGAATTATAAGTAAAGTATTATTTTTTATGTTTTTAATATTTGATATAGCAGTTTTTGGCGCAATCTTCTATTTGGGCGACCTTGTTGGGGCGGATTTTAAAATCAAAAAAGGGGACACTTTAAACATTAATTCGCCTTTGCCTGTAACGGCGGTTTACAACGGGACTGAGCTTAGCTCACGCCACACCGAAAGCGAAAACAGTTATTTTAAGGTTGACCTTAAAATGTTTGGAATAATACCGTTTTCCACCGCAAATGTGCAGATTGTAGACCAAATGCATGTAGTAGTTTTGGGCAAACCGTTTGGTATGAAGCTCTACACCAAAGGTGTTTTGGTGGTAGATATTACCGCTGTTCCTACCGAAGAAGACACAAAAAATCCCGCCAAGGAAGGCGGAATTGAGGTTGGCGATTATATATTAAGCGTAAATTCCAAAAAAATTTCCACAAATGAAGATTTGCTATATCTTATTGAAAACAGCCGCGGAGAAGAAATGCAGTTTAAAATTTTGCGAAACGGTAAGGAATTAACCCTTTATTTAACCCCTGTTATTTCAAAAGAAACAGGAAAATACAAACTGGGCATTTGGGTCAGAGACTCATCGGCGGGTATCGGTACCCTAACATTCTACAGCCCCACCACTAACATTATCTGTGGCTTAGGACACGGCGTTTGCGACGAGGACACAGGCGAAATTTTAAACCTTGAAAGCGGAGAAATCGTGTCAGCCGAAATCTATGATATTGTAACAGGGCAAAAAGGTAACGCAGGACAACTGAAAGGCAGACTAACCACCGAGGTTTTGGGCGAAATTGCCCTTAATTGCGAGGGCGGAGTTTATTCAAAGGCCACTGAAAGCTTTGATTTGTCAACTCTCACCGAAATCGCTTTAAAATCAGAAATTAAAAACGGTAAGGCACAAATTCTTTGCACAACAGACGGCAAAACACCTAAGCTTTACGACTGTAAAATAAGCCTTAAAAAAGGTAACTTTAATTCTAAGACCCAAAATCTTTTGGTCGAAGTTACAGATACAAGGCTTTTAGAGGCAACGGGCGGTATTGTGCAAGGCCTGTCGGGTAGTCCTTTATTGCAGAACGGTAAACTAATTGGAGCAGTTACACACGTCCTAATCGACGACCCAACGAAAGGCTACGGGATTTTTGCCGAAAATATGCTAGAAAACGCACAGAGCATTTTCAATAATGTAGGGACAGGCGTCCCCGACTGTCCGCAAAAAGAAGCGTCGTAAAAATAATGCCAAAAAAGAGAAGATTCGCTTTTTAGGGCGAGTCTTCTCTTTCTTTTTATTTGTATAGTGATATTCCGACTTTGTCGGAGTGATATTTTTGCTATGCAAAAGTGTTATTGAAACCTTACGGTTTCAGTGATATTTTATTCGCCTTAAACTGTCCATAGGACAATATCACTATGCGTAGCATAATATCACTGCGAAGCAATAAAACTCGCCATTAGGCGAATAGAACTGTATAAATGTTCTTGAAGAACATTTATACGCCTTGGGGGTTATTTTTCGGTTTCAACTATAATTTCGCCATTTTCTACTCTTACGGTTATACTGCCGTGCTTATCGGTGCGGTAGATTTTACTGCCAAAGCTTTTAAGAAGATTTAGGGTTGAATTGTGGGGATGCCTATACATATTACCCTTGCCAACCGATATTAAAGATACCTCGGGTGTTGCAATTTCGAGGAAATCCTTTATTGTGGAGGTACTGCTTCCGTGGTGACCCACCTTTAAAACATCGCAGTCGATATCCTTTTTATCGGCAATTAAGCGCCGTTCCGTCTTGGACTCGGCATCGCCCGTAAACAGAAAGCTTTTACCCTCTAAAACCGCTTTTATTATAAGGGAACGGTTGTTTTCGTTGTCAAAATCTCCGTAATTCGCAATAATCTCGACTTCAATTTCGCCAACAGAAAATTTCATACCCTCCTCGGCAGAATAAACCCCTTTACCTGCCCTTGTCATTTTGTCAATAGCAAAAGAGGCGGAATATATACCCTCGCTAAAGGTGGAAAGCTGGGGCAAAATTAAATTTTCTACCGTGAAATTATCGTAAATTTCGGTGACTCCGCCTGTGTGGTCAATATGAAGATGGGTTAAAATCAAAGCATCAATAATCTCAATACCAGAAGAGTTAAGATTTGAGACAAGCTGCTCTGAATTCTCAGCGGGACCCGTATCTATCAAAGCAGTATACCCGTTACTGTGAAGCAAGATACAGTCGCCTTGACCCACATCCACAACCCTTACATAAGACTCTGCCGAGCGGGTCAGCTTTCGTGTTAAATCAAAGGCGGCGTTATCAAATTTTATAAGAGAAACAACAGTAACGGCAACGCAAAGCGCCACCGTTACTATTTTAAGTATATTTTCAAGCTTTCTTTTAAAGCTTTTCGCCATTTATTCTTCTCCTGCTGCTTCCATTTCTAAAAGTTGGTCCATTGTTATAAGAACATCACGGGGTTTAGCGCCCTTATAAGGTCCCACAACGCCTCTTTGCTCCATTTCGTCAACAATACGGGCGGCACGGGCATAGCCTAATTTTAACTTTCTTTGCAAAAGTGAGGTGGAAGCCATTCCGTTTTCAACAACAACACGAATAGCCTCGCCAAGCATTGAATCCTCCTCGGGTCCGTCCTCGGGGAGTCCTGTCTTTTGTTTCTTTTCAACCGCTGCCTGACGCTCAATTTCAACCATAATGTTATCGTCATAATCGGCGGTCTTGCCTTTTTTGATAAACTCAACAACCGACTCAACCTCACTGTCGCTAACGAAACAACCTTGAATACGGTTGGGCTTTGGTGCACCTGCAAAGCGGAAGAGCATATCGCCGCGACCCAAAAGCTTCTCGGCACCTGCGCCGTCCAAAATAGTACGGCTGTCAATCTGACTTGAAACCGCGAATGCAATACGGGTTGGAATATTCGCCTTAATAACACCCGTAACAACATCAACCGACGGACGCTGAGTTGCAACAAGCAAGTGCATACCTGCGGCACGGGCTTTGGCGGCAATGCGGTTTATGGAATCCTCAACCTCTTTAGGCGAGGTCATCATAAGGTCAGCCAACTCGTCAATAATAATTACAATGTGGGGGAGTTTTTCAAGTTCTTCATCGCCTGATTCCTCCACAAATTTGTTATATCCCTCAACATTACGAACGCCACGGTCGGCGAACATTTTATAGCGTTTTTCCATTTCAGTAACAGCCCAACCCAAAGCGCCCGAAGCTTTTCTCGGGTCGGTAACAACCGGTACTAAAAGGTGGGGTATGCCGTTATAAACGCCAAGTTCTACAACCTTGGGGTCAATCATCAGAAGCTTAACCTCTTCGGGTGTTGCTTTATAAAGTATACTCATAATAATTGAGTTTATACAAACCGATTTACCAGAACCCGTAGCACCCGCAATAAGTCCGTGGGGCATCTTTGCAAGGTCGGTAACAACAGCGTTACCGCCAATATCTCGGCCGAGAGCAACGGTAAGTTTTGATTTAGCTGAAATAAAGTCAGGTGACTCGAAAATTCCTCTAACATCAACAACATCGCTCTGTTTATTTGGCACCTCAATACCAACAGCAGCTTTGTTAGGAATAGGAGCCTCAATTCTAACACCTGCAGAGGCTAAATTAAGGGCAATATCATCTGCGAGATTTGTGATTTTGCTAATCTTAACACCTGCCGACGGCTGAAGCTCGTATCGGGTAACTGTGGGTCCGCGGCTGATATTTACAACCCTTGCCTCAACACCGAAGCTTTTAAGTGTGTTAATCAAATGCTCGGCAGTAAGCTGTGCGCCCTGAGAAGTGGCCTCGGGGTTCATTGACTGCTTAAGTAAGCTCAAAGGTGGGAAAACATAGGTGTTTTCTTTTCTTTCGGCATTTTCAAGGTTTTCGGTAAACTCCTTGGTTTCTGCCTTAAAGTCGATTTTTTCTTCCTCTGCCAATTGGAGTGCGCGGTCAAGATTTTGCTTGTCCTCGGCACCGTCAGGCTGTGATAAATTCTCCACAGGGATAGGCTCGTCGTAATAAGTGCTAACAACCTTAGCCTGTTTTTCCTGTAAATTTTCGGTTTTCTTTTTGCGGTTTTTTGGGATATCATCAACCGAAATGTCGGGGTCAAAGCCCTTAATAATTTTAAGCTGTTTTCCGTTTGCTTCTCTTTCCTGACTCTCCTGATATGCTTCTTCAACCTGATTTTTCACAGATTTAACGGGTTTGGAAAGCGCTTTGAAAAGGGCAATTAGTGTAGTTCCCGTAACCAACATCAGAAGAACAAAAATTAAAAGCACAACGGTGATACAAGCACCAACTTTTCCAAATGCCAAATATATAGGCTGACCTACTAAAGCGCCTAAAAATCCACCGCTTTTAAGGGCAACGCCGTTTGTATAAGCTAAAACAAGATGTTCCCAAAAATTAACCTCACTGTGAGAGGAGAAAACATCAATAGCCGAGCCGACAAGTACGATAAGCACCGCCGCCTCTATCATCTTTGCCTTAAAGGAGCCTTTTATTTTATCAAGTGCGTACATAATCGCAATGAAGCCCAGCAAAAAGGGCACAGCAAAAGCGGTAACACCGAAAATTCCGAAAATTATATTGTGGAGTCCTAGCCACAAATTTTCTCCCTTTATAAATACAACACAAAGGAAAAATACCGATACCGCAAACCATATAACCGACAGAAGCTGGCGGTTAGCATTGTTTTGAACGGCGGCTTTTTTTGCCGAGCGAGTTCTTTTCTTAGCTGCCATATTTACACTCCTTATATTTTTTCTATATCACTTAAAACCTGTATTTTTAAATCTTCCTTGGAAGAAAATTTTCTTTCTTCCCTTAAAAACTCTGTAAAGGCGATTTTAATTTCTTTTCCGTATAAATCGCCCGAAAAATCTTTTATAAAGGTTTCGCTTATTATGTAATCCAAAGGGAAGGTGGGTCGGTTACCGACATTTGTAATCCCCTTGTAAATTTTATCTTCAATTGTAATTTTGGTTTTATAAACACCAAACTTCAATGGTGTCAAACTTTTGGGGTAGGCTTGGTTGATTGTTGGGAAACCTAAGGTTTTACCTCTGCCGTCGCCCTTTATAACGGGTGCGGTAAAGTAAAAATCATACCCTAAAAGGCGGTTTGCCTCATCTATTCTTCCATTTTCTAGGCAGTTTCTGATTCGGCTTGAGGAAATAGGCTCTCCACCCTCGCAAACGGGGTCGCAAAGCCTTAACTCGATGTTATTTTCCTTACAAAATCTTTTAAGGGTTTCGCCATCGCCCGAGCCTTTGAAACCAAAGCGATAGTTAAAACCGCATGAAATGAGAGATGGGTCTAACTCATTTTTAATAAACTGTAAGAACTCCTCGGGGGAAAGGTGTTCAACCTCGTTGAAATTCAAGGTTTTAACCTCAAAACCTAAATCTTCAAACTTTTTGATCTTTTCTTCGGTGGTTAAAAGGAGATTTATTTCTCCCGATTTAACCTGTCTGGGCGGAATTGTGAAAATTAATGCTGTTTTCTTGAAACTGTCGGGTATAGACAGCACCGATAAATGACCCTTATGCAGACCGTCAAAGGTTCCCAAAGCCACAGCATTTAGCATTAAAATTCACTCCTTATCACACATTTGATTCCAATTTCTCTTTTTTCGGTGTCGGCAAAGCCAACCCCTAGAAAAATGTTTTTATATTTTACTCTGAACAGTTCATTCTCTTTAAAATCTTCGGTAGAAATACCCAAACGGTCAAAGCTCAACTGACCGCCATTAGAAAAACGAACAGCCTGTTTTTCGGTTACAAAAATTTCTCTTAAGTGAGAAACGGCAAGTTCCTCGCTTAAAATGTAGTCTTTTATGTTTTCTTCACATAAATCATCCAAACAAACGCAAGAATCAATATTAAAACCGCAGGTTGCGGTACGCCTTAAAGAATATAGTGTCGCTCCACAGCCGAGTTTCTCGCCCAAATCACGGGCAAGGGAACGGATATAGGTGCCTTTTGAGACAAAAAACTCAACCTTAATAATATTTTCACTATTAAGTTTCGAGATTATGTTAACCTCGTAAACCGTAATCTTACGGCTTGGAATTTCAGCGGTTTTACCCTCACGCGCTAGTTTATAAAGCCGGACACCGTCCTTCTTTATAGCACTATACATAGGTGGAATCTGCTCACTGCACCCCAAAAAGTCTTTAAGAGCAGTCTCAACCTTATCTTGTGTTATGTCAACCTCTGCTTTGGATATCACATTACCCGTAATATCGTCGGTATCGGTTGTAACACCTAACTTAATTTCGGCAATATACCGCTTATCTCCCTCTAAAAGCAGAGAAGAAAGTGCGGTAGCACGGCCTAAAAGAATGGGCAGAACACCTGTAGCCATTGGGTCCAAAGTGCCTGTGTGACCCACTCTTTTTTCCTGTGCTTTACGCTTTATAGCATTTACAGCCGAAAAAGAGGTTATACCCTCTGGCTTGTCTACAAGAATTAAACCTATCATAGCAAATCTAGGCTTTCTTTAACAGCCGAAAGAACCTTTTCCTTAACCTCTGCAAGACTGCCCTCAACTGTGGCACCTGCGGCGCCCTTATGACCGCCGCCGCCAAGCTTTTTGCAGATTGCCGAAGCATCAAGTGGGGGATATGTTCTAAGGGATACCTTAAATTCATCATCACCCGTTTGTTTAAGGGTTACACCTGCAATTACTCCCTCAACACTGCGGGAAATAACGGCAATACCCTCAAGCTCGGTACCGCTGCAGCCTGTTTCTTTTTGCATATCGGCAGTAACGGTAAGCAACATACATTTATCGTCAAAATGGAACTCGGCGCCGTTTAGCACCATAGCCTCTAATTCGATTAGTTTTTTAGATTTTGTATCAAACATAAGGCGGTTAATCTCTGCCGCGTCAATATTATATTCGTAAAGGGTTGCGCAAATAAGCAAGGTCTTTTCGGTTACGGTTGAATATTTAAAACAACCCGTATCGGTGGCAAGACCTGTGTAAATTGCCTTAGCTGTAATGTCGTTCATATTAACTCGCATTACCGAAATCAAGTCAAAAATACATTCGGCACAAGCGGCGGCATCGTCATCAAGATACAAATTCTTAGCATATCGTGTGTTAGAAACATGGTGGTCTATGCAAAGGTCAATCTTATGCCCAAATTCCTCCTCCAAAGCACCTAAAAGACGCTTATCTGCAACATCCACTGCAATAACAGTTGCCTGAGTTTTGTCAATATGGTCGGTTTTGCGTGCAAAGTAATCATACTTTTTCGGAATAACATCAGGACAGATTACCTCAGCAACCTTGCCGATTTCGTTTAGCGCATAATAAAGCGCATAAGCAGAGCCCAAAGTGTCCCCATCGGGAGAGGCGTGGGTTAAAATGATATAGTTGTTGTGCTTTTTAAGAAACCTCGCCGTCTGACGCAGGGTAAGTTCTCTGACTCCCTCTTTAGTTTTCCTTATCATTCACATTATCCTCTTTAATGTTTTCAATAATTCGTGAAATATTGGCGCTGATGTTAATGGAATCATCGGCAACAAATCGAAGTTCGGGCACCTTTCTGAGTTTCAGTCTGGCACCCAATTCTCTTCTTAAATAACCCGATGCACCCTTTAAAGCCTTAACCGATGAAACGGTGGTTTCATAGCCTTCAATAGCGCTGACATATACAGTAGCGTAGGAAAGGTCGCCCGAGACGTCAACCTTTACAATACTTAAAAGTTTACTTACTCTCGGGTCCTTAACCTCTCTTAACAATTCGGACAAGGCAATCTTAACATCAGAAGTGATACGGTTAATTTTATATCCAGCCATTAATCCCTATACTCCTCCATAATAAAGGCTTCGAAAATGTCGCCTTCTTTAATGTCGGCAAACTTTTCAAGACCAATACCGCACTCGTAACCTTGAGCTACTTCCTTAACATCGTCTTTGAAACGGCGGAGTGAGTCAATCTTATCCTCGCAGATAACAATACCGTCACGAACTAAGCGGATTTCACAGTTACGGCTAACCTTACCGTTAGTAATGTAACAACCTGCAACTGTACCAACATTTGAAATCTTATAAACACTTCTAACTTCGGCAGTACCGATAACATTCTCACGGTATTTAGGAGCCAACATACCCTTAATAGCGGCAGTAATTTCCTCAATACAATCGTAAATTACACGGTACATTCTCATATCAACGCCGTCTCTCTCAGCAGCGGCAGCCGCAACAGAGTCGGGGCGAACATTGAAGCCAACGATAATAGCACCGCTGGTGCCTGCAAGCATAACGTCAGATTCATTAACAGCACCAACACCGCCGTGGATAACATTTACTCTAACCTCTTCGTTAGAAAGCTTAATAAGGTTTTCTCTAACAGCCTCAACACTACCCTGAACGTCAGCCTTAACGATAACATTAAGCTCTTTAAGTTCGCCTTGGCTTAAGTTCTGGAAGAGGTTATCTAAGGTAACCTTTTGTTTAGCGTTGTTTAATTCGTCTTTAGCCTTTTGCTTTCTCTGCTCAACAAGTTCTCTAGCGAGGCGCTCATCAGAAACAGCGTCGAAAACATCACCGGCATTTGGTGTTTCGGCAAGACCTGTAATCTCAACAGGAACAGAGGGTCCTGCTTCCTTGAGGGATTTGCCGTTTTCATTAGTCATAACACGAACACGGCCCACGGCAGTACCTGCAACGATAATATCGCCGCTCTTGAGTGTTCCGTTTTGAACGAGCAAGGTAGCAACAGGTCCACGACCCTTGTCAAGACGGGCCTCAATAACAATACCGTGACCCTTACGATCGGGGTTAGCTTTAAGCTCTTGCATTTCTGCAATAAGAAGAATATTCTCCAACAAATTGTCAATACCCATATGGGTTTTAGCCGAAACAGGAACACAGATAATATCTCCGCCCCACTCTTCGGGAACAAGCTCATGCTCGGTTAACTGTTGCATAATTCTGTCAGGGTTAGCCTCGGGCTTATCCATCTTGTTTATTGCAACGATAATCTGCACCTTGGCGGCTTTAGCGTGGTTAATAGCCTCAATAGTCTGGGGCATAATACCGTCATCTGCGGCAACAACCAATACAGCAATATCGGTAGCCATTGCACCTCTTTGGCGCATAGATGTAAATGCGGCGTGACCTGGTGTGTCAAGGAAAGTGATGTCGTTTCCGTTGCAGTTTACTCTGTAAGCACCGATGTGCTGAGTAATTCCGCCTGCTTCGGTGTCGGTAACGGCAGTATCACGAATCGCATCAAGCAATGAGGTTTTACCGTGGTCAACGTGACCCATAACAACAACAACGGGGTCTCTGTGCTTTAAGTTCTCGTCGCTGTCCTCGGTAATATCCATAATCTTTTCTTCAATGGTAACAACAACTGCCTTTTGGATTTTTGCGCCCATCTCGGTAACAACAATCTCGGCGGTATCGTAATCAATAACCTGATTAACGTTTGCCATCATACCAAGCTTCATTAATTCCTTAATAACCTCGGCGGCAGTCTTTTTCATTGCAGCAGCAAGCTCGCCAACAGTAATCTCCTCACCAACGGTTACGGTGATGGGGGTTTTCTTTATGCGTTCTAACTGCATTCTTCTCATCTTATCAGCCTCGGTTTCGCGTTTAGCACCCTGAGGACGGCGATAATCCTGAGATTTTTGCTTAATCTTCTGCTTTTTGGAGTAATTGTCCTTCATTGCGTTTGCAGGGGCAATACTCTCATATTTTTCATTGTATTTATCAATATTAATGTTAGAGGTGCGAGTATCAATATGTCTGATTTCGGCAGGTCCTCTGTTGGGAGCAGCGCCCGGAGTTTTATCCTTTTTCTTGGAAACAAAGGGATTGGGGTCAGAGGGCTTGAACTCTTTCTTAGTCTCTTCCTTCTTAACTTCCTCTTTGGTTTCCTTTTTAGGCTCTGCTTTGTTTTCAGGAGTTTTAGGAGCCTCAGGCTTTTTAACCTCAGGCTTCATTTCAGCCTTTGGGGGAACCTCTGCCTCTTTCTTTTCAATCTTCTTAGGCTCAGGCTTGTTCTCTACCTTTTTAGGCTCAGGCTTTTTTTCTAATTTCTTCGGCTCTGCCTTTTTCTCCTCTTTCTTCTCTTCCGACACTTTTTCGCCATTTTGAGCGGCAGCAGCGGCTTTGAGTTGCTCTAAAATAGCCATTTGCTCGGCTAATTTCTTATTTTTCTTATCCTCACGGTCCTGCTTTTCCTTTTCTCTTGCCTCTTTACCTGTAGCAAAATAATTGTCAAAACTTTTAACCTGATTATCAAGGGTAAGCTTATTGAAAACAAGCGCAATTTCGGTTTCATCTAAGGTTGCGCCCGATTTTTTCTCACTACCTGTGAGAGAAGAAATTATATCTATAATATCTTTGGATTTCAAACCGAAATCCTTTGCTAAATCACTTAGCTTGTATTTATTGGTCATTAAGAAAATCCTCCTTTATGGCTTTGGCAAAACCGTCATCATTCACAGCTACAATACCGCACTTGCGACCGATTGCCTTTGACAACACAAAAATATCTGCAGTTTTAAGTCTTAAAACCTCTATATTCTTTTTCTCGGCATGGAAAACAGCCTCTTTTAAGGTTTTCTCGGATAAATCCGAAGCGGCTACAATAAGACGCACCTTGTTTTGGTTTAAACTTTCCAAAACAGCCGAAAAACCGTAAGAAAGCTTTCGAGCCTTTGAAGCAAATCCCAAAAGAGTTAAGGTTTTATCACTCACCTTGTTCTAACTCCTTTTCAAGTCCCTCGTAAATACTCTCATCAACCTTCATTGAAAAAGTGTGGGACAAAGCGTTTTGTTTTCTGAGCTTCTTTAAGCACTCAGCGTCAGGGCAGACATAAGCACCTCTGCCGTTTAGTTTGCCGGTTTTATCCAGCTTTATTTCATTTTCGGGGGTTTTAACAACCCTTATAAGCTCACGCTTGGGTTTCATTTCTCTGCAACCGATACACATACGCATCGGAACTTTTTTTGTTGTCATACTAACACCTTAAATTTTAAATTATTCGCCGAAAAATCCGCTCTCGGGGTGAATATCAATCTTCCAGCCTGTAAGCTTAGCGGCAAGGCGCACATTCTGACCCTTGTTGCCGATAGCCAATGATAACTGAGCCTCGGGAACTCTTGCCTTGCAAACCTTAGGCTCTTCGCTCTGGATTTCAACCGATACAACCTTTGCGGGAGAAAGTGCTTCTGCCACAAATTCTTCGGGATTTTCACTGTATTTTACAATATCAATTTTCTCGCCCTTAAGCTCTTCAACAATAGCGTTTACACGAGCACCCTTGGGTCCGATACAAGCGCCCACAGCGTCAACCTCGGGGTCCTTGCACCAAACTGCGAGTTTAGTTCTTGAACCGGCCTGACGGGAAATTGCTTTAATTTCGATAGTACCGTCAAAAATCTCGGGGACCTCGGTCTCGAAAAGACGCTTAACTAAACCTGGGTGAGTACGGGAAAGCATTACTCTGGCGCCTCTGTCGGTTTCCTTAACATCTACAACATAAACCTTAATGTGGTCTCCCTCTGCGATAACTTCATCGGGAACCTGCTCGATTTTGGGGAGAGTTGCCTCTTTGCCCGAAATGGTGAGAATAGCGTTACCTGTTTTGGGGTCGATTTTCTCAACGTAAGCTGTGAGAAGCTCCTTGTTGTGGCTTTGGAACTCTGCCAATGCCTGACCGCGCTCAGCCTCTCTTACACCCTGACGGAAATTGTTTTTAGAGTTTTGAGCAACAACTCTTCCAAACTTTCTTGGGTCTAAAACAATGTCAACAAATCCGTTCTCAATTGAAGCGGGGTCAATTTCAGCCGCAGCCTCTTTGGAAATCTCGGTGTAGGGGTCTAAAACCTCATCAACAACAGTCTTTCTGGCTGTTACTGTGAAAATCTTTTTCTCGGGGTCAATCACACAAGAAACAATCTCGTTTCCGCCGTAGTCCTTACGGGCGGCAACAACGATAGCGTCGGCAATTTTCTCAGCAATAAACTGCTGAGGAATGCCTCTTTCTTCTTCCATAAGTCTCAAAGCTTCGAAAAACTCTGCATTATTATTTTCTTTTTTGGTAACTTTCTTCTGTCTTGCCATTTTTCTAAATTCCTCCAAACAAAATATATTAATTAATTTTCAAAATCATCCAGGTAAGCCTTGGAAATATCGGATTTCTGGAAAGTCATTTCTCCGTCGTCGGTTGAAAGAATAATTTCTTCGCCCAAATCTGTGAGAATTCCCGAAAATTCCTTTTTGCCGTCAATCGCCTTATAGAGTTTAAGCTTTACCTTTTGCCCTTTGACTGCTTCAAAGTGCCAGTCTTTTGTAAGCTCACGCTCTAAACCGCAGGAACAAACCTCTAAAAAGTAAGATTTGTCAATAGGGTCGGCTTTGTCAATAACGGGGTCTATGGCGTGGGAAACATTGGTGCAGTCATCAATCGACACGCCGTCGGCCTTGTCAATAAACACCCTTAAATACCAATTTGCGCCCTCTTTCACAAAGCGAACATCCCAGAGGCTCACACCCTCGTTTTTAACGGTTTCTTCAATTAGAAAATAAACTCTATCTGCTACATTTGCCAAAGTTTTACCTCCTTTTAAACATTAGCAAAACAAAAGTGAGTGGCTTTCACCACTCACCTTTCTTTCAAACTGCAATCAGTATAACACATTAATATATAAATTGCAAGTATTTTTTAAATTTTGGAAAGTAAATTATCAATAGAATCGTCGTCCTTGAAATCTACCTCGCAAGTCTTTTTGCAAAGACTCCAATGCTCGATAAGTTCATTTGTTTCGCCACAAGATATCTTTTTAAGGGGAGAAAGGGTTTCAAACTCAATCATAGCGTTGCAAACATAGGTCTCAAAGGAGCAGTTGCCGTCGGGATATTTTTCTTTGCCGTGCTTTGTTTCATAGGTCTTGCAAAGAATTTCATCGCCCAAGACATAGTAAGCAGTACCGCAATTCAAATCGGTGCCGATTTTAGCGCAGTATTCCTCGCCCTCGGCAATTTGCTTTATTGTTGTATACTTTTTGCCAAAGTAGAAATTATCGGCTGTAGGGTCAGTGTATGTCCAGAAGGTAATCTGACGGTTAGGGAGAAGACCTGCGTCAACTGTATTCATAGGAAGAATTAGGGTGCCGTGCTGAGCGCAAACAGAAAGGGACCAAACCGCAAATTCGCGGGTCTCAGGGCTTATGTTTTTAACACGCATAATAACCTGCATATTGGTGTCATCAGGGTCCATTTTAATTTCCATTTCCTTTTGAACTGCAATCTCAGTATCCTCGGCATAAACAAAAATTGCACCGTCTTCGGTAGGAACCACCTTGCAAGGCTTATCGTCGGGAGTGTAGGTTTCAGGGTAACTTTCGGGTGAAAGCCAAACTCTGTGACCGCCCAAGTTTTCCCATCTTCTTCCCTCGCCGAAGAAATCGGCATAAGGCTTGTCCGTTGGTTTTCCGCCAAGTAAAACGCGGTTGTCGTTCATAAAATTCTGACCGTCTTTGTAGCCAAAGGAAATGATACGGGGACCGATTTCAACAGTAACAAGCGCGGAAATCACACCGTTTGAAAGCTCGACACACTTGCCATAATCCTTATAGTTGTCAACTGTTTTTAAAGTTACCATTTTTAAAACTCCTCTATATTGATTTTAATTTTTAATAAGCTTAAAGGTGTATTCTCTGCCGCATTCCTGCGGATTTTTAAGAGAAAGAGAATAAAGGTCGGTCGCCCTGCTTTCCGTCTTGAAAACAGCGGTATCCTTAATATCCGCCACCTTGGTTACAATGGGAATTTTAGATGTTTCTGTGGCTTTTTTCAAGATTTCGCAACCTTCATCATTAAAACCCAAGACCCTGACATAGGGGACAGGTTTTAAAAAATAGGAATTATCAAATCCCAAAAAGGCAGAAAGTACAAGTCTTCTGATTCTTGCCATTGGATAACGCTTAACCTTTATTTCATTATACAAAGATTCAAGGTCGGTTGCAACCTTTATTGCAGAAAAAAGTTTGTTTTCAACCCCCTCGCTTAAATCGGGCAATTTCTTTAAATCGTGGGGTGTTTTAGTTCTGAGAGTGCTTAAAATGGCGGTTTCGAGGCGTTTTATATCGGATAAATTTTCTTGCTTGTATAAGTCGAGCATTTCCTTAGATATATACTTTAAGCAAAATGCTCTGTCATTCTTTAAGAGCTTTTCTCTCAAGAGTGAAGCCGATACAAACTCGCCCAAATCTGCAGAGTCGTGGTCGGCGCCGCGGCGTTTTACGGTTTCAAACTTTAAATCTGCTCCCAAGCGACGGGCGGCAACTATATATTCAATCCCTAAATTGTTGTTGGGTCTGCCCAAAACGCCTTTTTTTGCGCCCAAATCCTCACACGCTTTTTGACGGGCGGCGGCAAAGGTCATACCCTCTTTAAGATAATCATTCAAACAAACCGAAAATTCTTCTGACAAAAGAATATCCGCAATTTCTAAGAGAGGGGAAATTTCGCCCTCTTCACTCCCAAAAATGAGGGTATCGCAACCCAAGGCAACGAGAGAACTGACCCCACCTAAAGCAAAGTTTTGGGCGGTTGACATACTCCACAAAACAGGAAGTTCTGCCACCAAATCGGCACCCGCCATAAGGGCAGATTTGACCCTTATTTCCTTGGAACAAACGGCAGTGTCGCCACGCTGAACGAAGTTGCCGCTTATAACACAAACAACCTCTCCCAGTTCTTTTCCACGGCTTATTAGATATTCGTGACCTTTATGCAAGGGGTTAAATTCTGCAATAATGCCGACAGTTGCCATTTTTCCACCTCTTTTTTGCGAAAAACCCTTGAAATTTATACGGATATAAAGTATTATATATAAGAATAATTTAACATATTTTTTGCATTTATGCAAGGAGGAAAGCAAATGAAAATTTTTGTTGTTAACGCAGGAAGCTCCTCGCTTAAATATCAGCTTATTGATATGGAAAACGAGCAGGTGCTTTGTAAAGGTCTTTGTGAAAGAATCGGTGTTGAGGGAAGCCGTATAAGCCACAAATCCCAAGACGGCAAAACTTATGAGAAAGAAACCCCAATGCCTACTCACAGCGAGGCTTTCCAATCGGTTGTTTACGCTATGACCGAAAGCGACGCTAAGGTTATTGACTCTTTTGATGAAATCGGTGCCATCGGCCACCGTATCGTGCAGGGCGGTAGCATCTTCAAGGGCTCTTGCATTATTACTCCAGAGGCTCTTAACGATATTGACGAGCTTGGCGCATTGGCACCCTTGCACAATCCCGCTCACGTTTTGGCTATCAGAGCTTGTATTGAAACCTTTGGCGATAAAAAGCCTCAGGTTGCAGTGTTTGATACCTCTTTCCATCAGACAATGCCTGCTAAAGCATATATGTTCCCAATTCCTTACAAGTATTATACCGATTATAAGGTTAGAAAATACGGTGCTCACGGTACATCCCACGACTTTGTAAGCAAAAGATGCGCTGAGGTTATGGGCAAGGATATTAAAGACCTTAAGATTATTACCTGTCACTTAGGAAATGGTTGCTCCATTACCGCAGTAAACGGCGGTGAGTGTGTTGATACCTCAATGGGCTTTACTCCTCTTGACGGATTTATGATGGGCACCAGAACAGGTACTCTTGACCCCTCTGCTATCACCTTTATTGCTGAGAAAGAAAACCTTTCACCTGCAGACTTAAACCGCATTTTCAATAAAGAGTCTGGTGTTTTGGGTATTTCGGGCGTTTCTAACGATAACCGTGATGTTGCCGCCGCCGCTAACGATGGTAACGAGAGAGCTAAACTTGCAATTGATATGCAACGCTACCAAATTGTTAAATTTGTAGGCTCCTATATTGCCGCTATGAACGGCGTTGACGCTATCGTATTCACAGGCGGTATCGGTGAGAATGACAGCGAGTTAAGAGCAACAGTTTGCGAACATCTAACCTTCTTAGGCTTAGAAATTGACGCTGACAAGAACGCTTTAAGAGGCGAGAATAAAATTTCTACCGACAACAGCCGTGTTAGCGTTTATGTTATCCCCACTAATGAAGAACTTGCTATTGCAAGAGATACCTTGGCACTTGTAAAATAAAAATCGAGGTAATATTATGAATATTAACGAAATTAAATCTGCTGTAGAAGCAGGTCAGTTTGACGAAAGCTTCCGCCTTTTATATGGCGAAACCGAAATTGCTAAAAAAAGATATGCTGCCGCTTGTGACAGCTTTAAGGCTTTATATCCCCAATCGGGAGAAATCCGCTTTTTCTCTGCCCCCGGCAGAACTGAGGTTGGCGGTAACCATACCGACCATCAGCACGGTTGCGTTTTAGCGGCAAGTGTTAACTTGGATGTTATTGCCGTTGTTTCGGAGAATGAAGACGGCATAATCCGCATCAAGTCCGAAGGTTACCCCGAAGACTGTGTTGAAATCGGCGACCTTGCTAAAAAGGAAAATGAATCGGGCAAAGCAATTGCTCTTATTCGTGGCGTTTGCCATAAGTTTGCCGAGGCTGGCTGTCAGCTTAAGGGTTTTAATGCTTATACCACTTCAAATGTACTCAAAGGCTCGGGTCTTTCTTCTTCTGCCGCATTTGAAGTGCTTATCGGTACAATTTTGAACGGAATGTTCTTTGAAAACAAAATGGCTCCCATAGAAATTGCTAAAATCGGTCAGTTTGCTGAGAGAGATTATTTCGATAAACCCTGCGGTCTTTTGGACCAGATGGCAAGTAGTATGGGCGGCTTTACATACGCAGATTTTAACGACCCCGCAAACCCCATTACTGAGAGTGTTGACCTTGATATCACAGGTTACGGCTACAGCCTTTGCTTTGTTGAAACAGGCGGCGACCATACAAACCTCACCCCCGATTACGCAGGTATTACCCTTGAGTGTAAGGCAATAAGCGAGGCTTTGGGCGTTGAGTTTTTGAGAGATGCTGATGAGGAAAAATTCTATTCTCAAATCCCCGAGCTTCGTGAGAAGTGCGGAGACAGAGCAATTTTACGCGCTTTCCACTTCTTCCACGAACAGGCAAGAGTTGAAGACCAGAAAAACGCTCTTAAAAAGGGTGATTTTGAGGAGTTCTTAAAGCTTGTTAACGCTTCGGGTCAGTCCTCATTCGACTATTTGCAAAACCTTTACTCACTTTCCGATGTTTCAATGCAGGGTATTCCTTTGGGAATTGCATTTACAAAGGATTTCCTGAAAGAAACAGGCGCTTGTCGTGTTCACGGCGGCGGTTTCGCAGGCGCGGTTCAGTGCTATGTTCCCACCGATAAGGTTGAGGAATTTAAGGAATATTCCGAAAAGTTCTTTGGCAAGGGCAACTGCCACGTTTTATCCATCCGTCCCGTCGGCGGTTATGAAATAAAATAATTTTAACCCCCAAGACCTTGAGTCTTGGGGGGTTTGTTATGCTAAATTTTGATTATTTTTATTGGTCTTTTATACTGTTTTGCAAAGTTTATCATAGATTTTGTGCCCTTGCTTTTCCCATCCCAAAAACATATTACATAGTCGCAGTTTTCTGCCATTTCTTTGTTTCGTCTAGGACCCGCACTTTTTCCGTATTTCCCCCAATTTGCAGGATGTTTTTCAACCTTTAAGCCATTTTCTTTTGCATATCTTTCTCCTATAGCATCAGCGCCACTTGCACAACCCGATAGAATCACAATATCGTTTTCCTTTCTTATATTGCTTAGATAATAATCAATATATTCTTTTGCCTCGGCATAATTACTATAACCCCTACATCCCGCTATGACAACTCGTTTTACCATAAAATTTTTCCTTACCATATGGGGATTATATCCCCTTAATATTTAGGATTATAACCCCCATAATAAATTGTGTCAAGGGGGATTAAATATGATAATATTTGATAGACTATGGACTACAATGGAAAAGAAAAATTTTTCAACATATAAATTAAGAGAATCTTGCGGAATAGATAGCAAAACTATCCGCAGATTAAAGGCTAACGAAAATATTGAAACAAAAACATTAGATAAAATTTGCTCAGCTTTACATTGTCGTATAGAAGATATCGCTGAATTTGTAGAATAGAACAACCCCAAGATTACTTGGGGTTGTTGTTATTTATTAAAATATTCCAAAATCTTTTGGGCGGTGTGCTCTTTTATGCCTTTAACTTCGCAGATGTCCTCTAGCGAGGCTTTTTTTATTTTCGTCACACTGCCAAAATGCTTTAATAAAAGCTTAGCTTTTTCTTTGCCGATGCCCTCGATATTCAAAAGCTCGGTCTCCCTTAAGCTCTTTGACTGAAGTTTTTTGTGGTAGCTTATGGCAAAGCGATGCACCTCGTCTTGAATATTGGTTATAAGCGTAAAAACCTTGCGGTTTGACTTAATTGTAATATCCGCTCCCGTTGTGGCTATGGCACGGGTGCGGTGCTTTGAGTCTTTTACCATACCAAAGACAGCTACATTGACCCCGTGCTTTTGCAAAACGGGGAGCACTGCCGAAATTTGCCCCTTGGCGCCGTCAAGCAAGATTAAATCGGGCAGGGCTTTAAACCCTTGGTCTGTTCCGTTTTTGTATTCCTCAAAACGACGGTCTAAAACCTCCGCCATGGAGCGGTAATCGTCCTGACCCTCAAAGCCCTCGATTTTAAACCGCTTATATGCAGATTTAAAGGGCTTTGCATCCTTGAAAACCACCATTCCCGCAACATTGTTACTGCCGGCGGTGTTGGATATATCGTAAGCCTCGATATATCTTGGTGTGTTTTGCAGTCCTAAAAGGGTTTGAAGCTCGTTTAAGGCGGACATTTCTCTGCCGCTGTGCTCGGTCTTTTCGGCAAGATTTTCCGCCGCATTGCGAGAACACATTTCAAGCAATTTCAGTTGCTCACCCACCTTTGGGTTGATGAGCTTTACCTTTTTGCCCTCTTTTTCGGTAAGCCATTCCTCTAAAAGTGCAAAGTTTTCTGTCTCCACATCTAAAAGTATACGGGACACAGCATCGTTTGAGGAATAATATCTTGCCAAAAACTCATTATAAAGGGCGGTTTTGTCCTTAAAGCCATCAATAAAAAAGTACTTCTTATCGGTCAGTTTAAAGTTTCTAAACTGCAAAACAAAAACACAAGCCTTTTCGTCCAAAAAGGCGGATGCAATAACGTCTTGCTCTTTATAAGAAATACTTACAACCCTTTGCTTTTGGGTGATTTTCTGTATAGCGTTTATGCGGTCACGAAGCTTTGCCGCTTCCTCGAAACGCAAGTTTTCGGCGGCGGTTTCCATCTTCTCTCTCAAAACGGAAATGCTAAACTGTCCGCTATCGCCGTTTTTAATAAATTCCTTGGCGGAGTTTATGCTTTCCATATAGTCGCTGTGAGAAACATTTCCTCTGCAAGGAGCCGAGCAAATGCCAATATGGTAATTAAGGCAAGGACGAGTCTTCTTTTCAAAATCACGGTTGCAGTTTGGGATTTTAAAAATTTTTCGTGCCTCGTCAACCGTTTCTTTCACAACATACCCCGAATTAAAGGGACCGATGAACTCATTTTGTTTGTCAGTTTGCTTAACCGCCGAAATTCGCGGCCACTTTTCACGGGTGATTTTAATATAAGAATAGCCCTTGTCGTCCTTTAAAAGAATATTATACTTGGGCTGATTTTGTTTTATAAGTGAGTTTTCTAAAATTAAGGCTTCAAACTCGCTTTCGCAAAGGATAACATCAAAATCATCAACACGGCTTACCATCTGACGCACCTTTTCGGTGTGCTGACTGCCCTTTCCGAAATACTGAGTAACCCTGTTTTTTAAAGCCTTTGCCTTGCCGATATAAATTATCTCGCCTGAGCGGTCTTTCATAATATAAACACCGGCGGTTTTAGGCAGACGGTTGGCCTTTTGCTTTAAAATATTAAGTTTTTCGTTCATAAAAGCCACCGCCCTTCTTTTCAATTATTATTAGTGTATCATTTTTGAAGTCCTTTTTCAAGTATTGACAAATATTTAAAAGCGGTTAAAATTAAATAAGGTGATAAAATGAAGGAAATGTTTTTGCGGAGCTCTTGGCTTTTAGGTCGGGAGGCAACCGAGCAACTGAATAATAAAAAAGTTGCCCTTTTCGGCGTTGGCGGAGTGGGTAGCTTTTGCCTTGAGGCGCTCGTGCGCACAGGTGTTGGCGAAATTCATATTTTTGACAGCGATTGTGTTGAAACAACTAACCTAAACCGTCAAATTATCGCCACTCTTGATACCTTGGGCGAAGCAAAGGTTGAAGCCGCAAAAAAGCGCTGTGAGAGTATAAATAAAGAGGCGAAAATTGTGCCCTTTAAGGTATTTTATTCCCCTGAAAACTCAGGCGATTTTGACCTTTCTCGATATGATTATATTATTGATGCTATAGATTCAGTTCCCTCTAAAATAGAACTTATTTTAAAGGCTCAGGAATTGGGTGTACCTATTATCAGTTCAATGGGAACGGGCAACAAGCTTGACCCCACCGCCTTTAAAATTGCCGATATTTATAAGACCGAAGGGTGTCCTCTTGCAAGGTCAATGAGATATGAACTTAAAAAGCGTGGGGTTAAAAACTTAAAGTGCCTTTACTCTGCCGAAAAACCTGTGAAACCCCAAAACGGCAAGGTTGGAAGCGCTGTTTTTGTAACAGGAACGGCAGGTCTTGTAATTGCGAGTGAGGTCATCAAAGATTTGCTTGACAAATAACTAAGTAGTAGTATAATAATGGCATACAGAGTAGATATTTTTGCGTTAAGTGTTCGAAAGACGGGGAGTTGCTTTCGAAACGAAGAGGTAAAACTCACGGTAAAAATATCGCATCCCGCTGACGATAATTTAAGGAAATTTTATCCTCCTATTATTCGTATAACGGGTGAAGGAGGATTTTTTATGAGTAAAAAAAGACAACAACTAATCAAAATCATTTTAACCGCTTTGCTTATTGCTCTAAATATTATTATAGAGCGTGTTCCTGCCTTTAAGGGTGTTAACAACCACATAAGCCTTTCGGTTATAACACTGGGCTTTGCGGCGGTTTATTTGGGAATTGGATATACAGTTACCATTGCCGCAATAGGTGACCTTTTGGGCGCACTTATTCTTCCCTTTGGGGCTTACAACCCACTCTTTACCCTTACAAATGCGATTACCGGTTTAATTATCGGTGTGGCACTTAGCAAAAAAGCCAGTCTTTTAAACATTTCTTTGGGTGTTCTTGCAAACAAGGTTATCTGCACTTTATGTTTAAATACCCTTTGGATAGCAATTTTCTATTCGGGCGGTCTTCACGCTTTCCCCGCAATGTTTGTGACCCGTATAGAACAGGCAGTTATTATGACTATAACCGAAATTGCAGTTTTGGTATTGCTTTACTGGGAGAAAAGCCGTATAAGACACTCACTTGATAGGGCGGTAAAACTTTAAAATCAAAGGATTTTTAAGATGAAAAAAATCAAGGAAGTTTTAAAATGGAGTTTGATTTGCCTCCTTACGGGCTTGTTTGGAGGAATTATTGGAGCGCTGTTTGCACACAGCGTTTCTTTTGTTACAAATTTACGCTCCTCTAACCCTTGGTTGCTTTATTTCTTACCCGTTGCGGGTCTTTTGACCGTTTTGATTTACAAGACACTTAAAACCACCGGCCTTAGCACCAACAATGTTTTAAAATCCTTGAAAGAGGGCGAGGGCGTTTCCGCTTTACTGTTACCCGCCGTTTTTTCGGGTGCGGTTTTAACCCATCTTTGCGGCGGCTCGGCAGGGCGTGAGGGTGCGGCGCTTCAAATGGGCGGCGGTTTTGCAAAGTTTCTGTCTAAAATCTTTAAACTTGATAACGAAGAATCGAAAATTGCCGTTATTTGTGGTATGGCGGCATTTTTCTCTGCCCTTTTTGGAACTCCTTTGGGTGCGGGAATTTTCGTTCTTGAGGTTGTTTTTAATAAAAAGTTAAGCTTTAAAGCCTTTATTCCGTCCCTTGTTTCGTCCTTTACCGCATTTATCGTGGCTCAAGGTCTTTTAGTTCACCCCGAGCGATTTAATATGGCCTTACCCTCATTTTCCGTAACCCTTTTGTGGAAAATCGTGATTTTAATGATTTTGTCTTGTGGTGTGTGTCTTATCTTTGTTAATGCCCTGCATTTTGCCGAGCATTTTATGAAACGCACATTTAAAAACCATTATCTGAAAATTGCAGTCGGTGCTATCATCATAATCGCACTCACATTTATAGTGGGCACAAAAGACTATAACGGTGGCGGACTTGACATTGTGGAAAAGGTATTTTCTCACAGCCAAGTTAAAAACGAAGCTTTTTTACTCAAAATTCTTTTCACAGCAATAACCGTTGCGGCAGGCTTTAAGGGCGGCGAAATTGTTCCTACAATTTTCATCGGCGCAACCTTTGGCGGCGCAGTGGCTTTGATTTTAGGTTTGGGTGCGCCCTTTGGTGCGGCTTTAGGTGTTGCAGTTCTTTTCTGCGGCGCCACAAACTGCCCCGTTGCAACCGTTCTTTTGTGCTCTGAAATGTTCGGCTTTAAAGGAATTTTATATTTTGCGGCGGCTAGTTTAATCGCCACATATTTAACGGGCAAAAAGAGACTATATAATGTATGAAAAAAAATCAGTCGGCTTAAACCGACTGATTTTTAATTTCCTCTAAATTTTCTTCCATCATTTTATGTATTATATCGCCGAGTTCTGCTGTTGTCATATCCTCAAAAAATTCAGGTCTTATAACCTCAATAAGTCTTAAATTCACAACCGTTTTTCTGCGAAACATATTTTTAGTTATCCTTTTTGTGTTGTGAAGAACGCAAACGGCAACAGACTTTTTAGACTTTAATGCAATTTTTAGTGAGCCGTTTCTAAAGGGCAACAGTTCATCGGTTTTGCTGGTATACCCTTCGGGGAAAACCGCCACAGAACGCTCATCCGATTTTAAATATTTTATGGCGGAAATTATTGTTTTTGCTGCTTCACGGTCGTTTTCACGGTCGATAAAAAGACACGAAAGCAAGTGCATTGCCTTTGCAATAAAGGGCAGTTCCTCCAAAATATCCTTTTTGCCAATAAAACTCAAATTTTTGTCGGGGAAAGCCGAAATTATAACAGCGGGGTCAAGGTCGTGCTGATGGTTGCAAACAAAAAGCATATTTTCATCGCTTTTCATTTTCTCCAAACCCTCAAAATTAAACTCAACCCTCATAACCGAAAGTGCAATGGGTAAAGAGTGCTTAACAAGGAATCTGAAAAACCGCTCCCCCTTGGGTGCTTTTTTTATGCTCGTGAATAGTATCATTAAAACGAGTGTGATAAACTGCAAAAGCACCAATGCCACAAAAAAGCCTATAAAAACAAGGGGCACAGCCCACACGCCGTAGCTCTGGCTGAAGAGGGGAGAAATTCTATCAAAAATCAACACACCCACAGCGCTTAAAATTAAATATAATTTACATGCGGTCATTTTTTCACCTCAGTTTTGTCGTCGAACTATAGCATATTCATCATCAAGTCTGAAATAGGGGCAGGACTTATTATCGCCCCTTAAAAATCTACCCATTTCGTCCTCGTCGATAGGAGCATCGCAAAAATATTCCTGCAATTCATCATCAAGCACAAAATTAACACAACTGTCGCAAATACTCAATTTAAAATCTCCTTGTAAATATCGCCCTTTTTAATTCCTGTGATTTTTGCCGCCTCTTTGGCAGACATTGACGCCGACTCACCCTTGTCCATCAAACCTTTGGCGATTTCGACAGCATCTTTTAGGGTGTATTCCTCTTTAATTTCCTTGGCGCCTTTAACGATTAACACAAACTCGCCCTTGGGCGGGTTTATTTCATATTCAGCCAAAGCACCGCTTAGGGTGGTTATGAAAACATTTTCGTGAATTTTGGTAAGCTCTTTCACAAGGGCAATCTCCCTATCACCGAAAACCTGTAACATATCCTTTAAGGTTGTTTGCAATTTGTGGGGTGCCTCGTAAAAAACCATTGTTCGTTTTTCAAGTTTTAACTCATCCAAATGCTCTTTTCGGCTGAGCTTGTTAACCGATAAAAATCCCTCGAAACAAAATCTGCCTGTGGGGAAACCCGAAATTGCCAAAGCGGTTGCAACGGCGGTGGGGCCCGGTACCGACTCGATTTCCACCCCTGCCTCATGGCATTTTCTGACCAAATCTTCGCCGGGGTCGGATATTGCGGGCATACCCGCATCACTAACCAAAGCGCAAGACTCGCCCTTTAAAATACGCTCGATTATAATATCGTCTTTAAGGCCCTTATTGTGCTCGAAATAAGAAACCATTTCTTTTTTTATCTCAAAGCGGTTAAGAAGTTTTAAAGTAACCCTTGTATCCTCGGCGGCAATAAAATCCACCTTTTGGAGTGTCTCCAAACCACGAGGACTTATATCCCCCAAATTGCCGATGGGCGTTCCCACAACATAAAGTTTTCCCATATTATAGGTACGCCTCCTTATACGCTCCGTAAATTTCTATCATTTCACGTGACAGCCCACCATCTTCTTCAACATAAAGGGTCGGCTCAATTCTAAGTCCTATGTTGCCCGAGCGTCTGCCCTCAACCAACACAAGCCAAGGTTCCTCGCCCTTTCTTTGACAAACAAGTCGCAGTCTCTTAGGCTCGACCTTGTGTTTTGTCATAAGACTCATCAGTTCAGACAGCCTTTCAGGGCGGTGGCACATACAAAGTCTGCCGCCTGTTTGCAAAAGCTTAGCGCCCACCGATACAATATCCTCTAAGGTGCACTCGGTCTCGTGACGGGCAACCTGTAAAACCCTGTCAGGATTTTTGAGTCCCCCGTTTGGTGCCTTGTAAGGCGGATTGCAGGTAACAAGGGTATGACAACCAAACTCCACCTTGCCCTTTAAATCGGTAAGGTTAGAGTTAATAATCTTAAGATTCTCTATGTTTTGCTCGGCAACGGTTTTGGTTGCAATAATTGTTGCCTCGTCGCTTATATCAACGCCTACGGCAGAAGAACAGTTGCCCTCTCTTAGCATTAAAAGAGGAATTATTCCACAGCCTGTTCCCAAATCCACCAGCTTGTCCCTTTTTTTAGGTCTCGCAAAATGGCTTAAAAGCACCGCATCGGTGCCAAAGGTGTGATGGTCGGTAACATAGACGAAAAAGCCCTTTCCCAAGGGCTCTTTTCTTAAATTCTGCTCCATTTTACACCCTGAGGAGTGTCTTCAAGCACAATTCCCATTTCCTTTAACTGGTCACGGATTTCGTCTGCACGTTTGAAATCTTTTGACTTACGGGCGTTTGTTCTCTCCTCAATTAAAGCCTCAATTTCGCTATCAAGTGCTTCGGTTTTGCGGTTGTAAACCAAACCTAAAACGCCTGTTAACTGGTCGAATATATCAGCACAAGCCTCAAGTGTGGCTTTACCTGCACCGTTTGCAATGGCGGTGTTAATATCACGAACAAGAACGAAAACTGCAGCCAAAGCGTCGGCAGTATTTAAATCGTCCTCCATAGCGGCGATAAATTCTTGCTTTCTTTCCTCAATAAATGCGGGAATTTCGCCGCCCTCAGCAGCATTTTTTAGCGCAAAATCAATATTGTCACGGCAGGTGTAAAGTCGCTCTAAAGAGTTCTTTGCCTGTTCGATAATATCAACAGAGTAGTTGATAGGACTGCGGTATTGAGAGGAAATGAGGAAATAACGAATAGGCTCGTAACCGAATTTCTCAGCAACATCACGAACAGTGAAGAAGTTATTTAAAGACTTAGACATCTTGTGGTTATCAACATTGATAAAGCCGTTGTGCATCCAATAGTGAGCAAACTCACAGCCGTTTGCCGCCTCACTCTGAGCAATTTCGTTTTCGTGGTGGGGGAAAATAAGGTCAAGACCGCCGCAGTGAATGTCGATAGTCTTACCCAAATATCTACCCGCCATAGCCGAGCACTCAATATGCCAACCGGGTCTGCCCTTGCCCCAAGGAGATTCCCAATAAGGCTCTCCCTCTTTTGCCGATTTCCAAAGACAGAAGTCCATTTGGTCTTCTTTTAAGGTGTCAACATTAAGTCGCTCACTGGCACCTGCCTCCAAATCCTCTAAAGGCTGATGGGAAAGTTTGCCGTAGCCCTCAAATTTCTTGGCACGATAGTAAACATCACCCTTAGACTCATAAGCATAGCCGTTATCAATAAGAGAAGAAATAATATTCTGAATCTGCTCGATATTCTCAGTGGCTCTTGGGTGAACGGTGGCTTCACGCACGTTAAGACCCTTAGCGTCGGTCCAGAATTCGCCTATAAAACGCTCTGCCACCTCGGGAACGGTTATGCCCTCGGCATTGGCTTTGTTAATTAGTTTATCGTCAATATCGGTAAAGTTCTGAACGAAATTAACCTTAAAACCACGCCATTCAAAATAACGGCGAAGCACGTCGAAAACGCAAAGAGGTCGCGCATTTCCAATGTGTATGTAGTTATAAACCGTAGGACCGCAGGCGTAGATTTTAACCTCGCCTTCGGTTATGGGTTTAAATTCGTCTTTACTTCTTGTTAGTGTATTAAAAATTTTCATCTTTTTGCTCCTTAAGCTTTGGTTAAACGCTCTAATTCGGCTAAACGGGACTCGATAGCATCCATTTTTTGTTTCACAGGGTCAGGAATATGGATTTGGTCGAGAGAGTTGTTTACGACCTTTTTACCGTCCTGACGAACAACACGGGCCGGAACACCCACAACGGTTGAGTTGGGTGGTACCTCCTCTAAAACAACCGCACCTGCGGCAACACGGGAATTATCCCCGATTTTAAAGGGACCCAACACCTTAGCACCCGCGCTAATCATAACATTGTTGCCAATGGTGGGGTGGCGTTTGCCTGTGTCTTTACCCGTTCCGCCCAAGGTAACGCCTTGGTAAATTAAAACATCATCGCCAATTTCGGTGGTTTCACCTATTACGATACCTGTTCCGTGGTCTATAACCAAGCGTCTGCCGATGGTGGCGCCGGGGTGAATTTCAATGCCTGTCTTTCGAGCGGCACTTTGAGAAATAAGCCTTGCTATAAAGTGGTGACCGTGGCGATAAAAGAAATTCGCGCGGCGGTACATTCTTATAGCCTTAAAGCCTGGGTATAAAAAGTAGATTTCAAGGTCGCTTTTTGCCGCGGGGTCGCGGTCGCGGAATGCCTTGATATCCTCTTTTAATCTTTCAAACATAAACTGCCTCCTATTTTGAGGAATTAATATACTGCTTACTGCCGTTAAGGTAGATTAAACCCGATACAGTACATAATACGGCGCTAATCCAGAAAAGTGCACAAATAATTATATCACAAACATTTACAAATGCGGGTGCGTCAATGCCGAAATCTTTAATAAGGGTGTAAGCGAAAAGTGCAATTACGATACCTGCCATCTGGCTTACAGTCTTACACTTGCCCCAAATGTTAGCGGCAATAACCTTTCCACCACTGGATACAACCACCAGACGGATGGAAGACACCATAAATTCTCTAAAAAGAACGATAAATGTTATTAATGTTATCTGCAAACATATTACGGGCTTGTCGGCATACATACAAATAAAGCCTAAATATGCAGAGGTGGTGAGCATTTTATCGGCAAGAGGGTCTAAGAATTTACCAAAGTCGGTAACAAGATTATATTTTCTTGCCATTTTGCCGTCTATCATATCAGTGAGGGATGCCGCGATAAACAAAACAAGTGAAATTAAGTAGTGATAAGGGAAATTGAAAACCATTGTTGCCATGAAAATTGGGGTTGCTATCATTCTTGCTACTGTTAATTTGTTTGGTGTGTTCATAATTCTAACTCTCCTAATAAATCATAATCTAAACAGTCGTTTATTCTGACTGTAACATAATCGCCAATTTTAAGCGGTCTGTCCGACATAAAGAAGGTTTTACCGTCAATTTCGGGAGCATCCCAAGGAGCTCGTCCGAAATAGCATTTAATGTAATCGTCCCAACCTTCAACCAAAATCTCGGTCAAGACACCTACCTTTTCGGTGTTTTTCTCTGCTGAAATGAGATTTTGCATTTCCATTATATTGTCGCATCTATCCTGCTTCGTCTGTTCGTCAATTTGTTCAGGCATCAATGCTGCAACCGTATCTTCCTCGGCAGAATAGGTGAAACAACCTAATTTATCAAATCTTTTTTCCTTAACAAACTCTGCAAGTTCTACAAATTGCTCGTCGGTTTCACTGGGGAAACCTGTTATAAGGGTTGTTCTAAGGGTTATTTCGGGGATTTTCTCCCTGATTTTATCAATGACCGCTGTTATACACTTTTTGTCGCCCTTGCGGTTCATTTTCTTTAAAATATCGTCGTTTATATGCTGAATTGGAATATCAAGATATTTAACAAGTTTTTTCTCGTTCTTTATAACCTCTAAAAGCGAGTCGGTTATTTTTTCGGGGTATGTATAAAGTGTTCTAATCCAGTGAAGACCCTCAATTTTGCAAAGCTCGGTCAGTAACAAGTCTAGCTTTGGCTCGCCGTAAAGATCGGTGCCGTAAGCGGTGGTGTCCTGCGCCACAACTATAAGCTCGGTAACACCCTTTGATGCTAATTCCTTTGCCTCGGCAACACAGTCTTCAATGGTTCTGCTCCTCATTCTGCCACGAATTTTAGGAATTGCACAGTAACTGCAACAGTTATCACAACCGTCACCCACCTTTAAATATGCGGTAAAGGGCACACCGCCTAAAATTCTCTCGCCGTTTAAATTCAAATCGTTTTTCTCGCCGTAATAATTCTGCTTTTCGCCCGAAACCGCTTTTTTCACAATTTCGGCAATCTGCGAATTCGAACCAATTCCAACACAGACATCAACCTCAGGAATCTCCTCGGTTATATCGTCTCGGTAACGCTCGGCAAGGCAACCCGTAACTATCAGCGCCTTGCAGTTGCCGTCGGTCTTATACTTTGAGGCTTCAAGTATATTTTCAATAGCCTCTGCCTTTGCCGACTCAATAAATCCGCAGGTGTTAATTATTATGGCATCCGCCTCGGCTTCGGCAGGGGTAAGTTCTAAACCGCCCTCCACCAAAAGCGCCAACATTTTTTCGGCGTCAACCTGATTTTTAGGGCATCCTAATGACACCATACAAACCTTTAACATTTTTAATCCTCACTAAAATCCTCTGTATACTTTTTAAGTGCGTTTCTCACATCGCTGTAAGAAAATCCACGGCGTACAAGCGCCGCATAAACCTTGTGATAATTTTCCTTGTCACTCAGTTTCTCTAAATATTTTCTTTCAATAAGCCTTGAAAGAGTGTCACCCTCGTCGGCCGCGGTTTCTTCTAAAATCTCCTTGCACAAATCATAAGACAAACCTTTTTGCCTCATTTTTTGCGACGCCGCCCGTTTTGAATTGCCCGAATTTAGAAGCTTTTCGCAAAGCCTTTCGGCATAACGGCGGTCGTCAAGAAGACCAAGGTCTACAAACTTTGCAATAACGGCGCTACTGGCTTTTTTGTCAAAGCCTTTAAGCACAAGCTTGTCAAAAAGTGCCTTTTCGCTGTAATCCATTCGGTCAAGATACCATAAAGCCCTTGACTTTGCCCTCACATAATCCGACTGAAACTTAAGTTCTTTTAATTCTTCACAGTCAAGTTCCAAATCGACATCCAAGCTGTGCTCGGCGCAAACATCTTTGTCTATTAATATTTCCTCGCCGTTTGAAAGGGAGAGCAAATTTAGGTGAAGCTTAGAGGGTTTAATCTCTGTAATTCTCATTAATCTTCGTCAACCGCAATGTCAATATCAACTTTTCTGCGGGGTCTTGAGGTTGGTTCCTCGGGCATAATTTCAATATCGTTGTTTTCCACTACAGCCTCTTCGTCCGATGTAAGCACTGCGATAATCTTGTTCTCGATTTCCTGTGCCAATTCAGGATTATCCTCAAAGAGTTGTTTTGCATTGTCTCTGCCCTGACCTAAACGGGTTTCGCCGTAATAGAACCAAGCGCCCGATTTTCTTAAAATGCCAAGTTCAACACCTGCGTCAAGAATTTCGCCTGTGTGACTTATGCCCTTGCCATAGATAATATCAAACTCTGCAGTCTTGAATGGAGGGGCAACCTTGTTTTTAACAATTTTCGCGCGGGTGGTGTTACCGATAACCTCAACACCGTCTTTAATAGCCTCGCCCTTTCTAACGTCAATTCTAACACTTGAGTAGAACTTCAAAGCGCGGCCGCCCGGGGTGGTTTCGGGGTTACCGTACATAACGCCGATTTTCTCACGAAGCTGGTTGATGAATATTGCGGCACAGCCTGTTTTTGATAATGCACCAGCCAACTTTCTCATTGCCTGAGACATTAAACGGGCAAGTTGACCCACGTGGCTGTCGCCCATTTCACCGTCAATTTCAGCCTTGGTAACCAAAGCGGCAACCGAGTCGATAACCAACAATTGAATAGCACCCGAACGTACCAAAGCCTCGGCAATTTCCAAAGCCTGTTCGCCTGAATCGGGTTGAGCCACCAAGAGGGAGTCAATATCAACACCCAAATTCTCAGCATAAACGGGGTCTAAAGCGTGTTCAACGTCAATAAATGCGGCGGTGCCACCTGCTTTTTGAGCCTCGGCAACACAGTGAAGCGCAACGGTGGTTTTACCCGAAGATTCAGGTCCGAAAATCTCAACAATTCTGCCCTTAGGAATACCGCCGATACCGAGAGCCATATCAAGCATAAGTGAGCCTGTTTTAATGTGCTCAACATTCATACCAACATTTTCGCCCAAAAGCATAACTGCGCCCTTACCGAATTTCTTTTCGATTTGGTCCATCGCTGTTTTAAGGGCTTTTATCTTTTCTTCGTCCTCAACTTTTCTTGCGGGAGCCTTTCCTTGAACCTTAGCCATTTTAGTTTCCTCCGTTATCTTTAGTACCCAAAACGCATCTTCCAATGCCGTTCAGGTCATTTTTTATTTTAACATTAAAGCCGTTTGCTTTGAGAAGATTTGCAACTTTTTCGGCTTGTTTAAAGCCAACCTCAAAACAAAAACTGCCATTTTCTTTTAAAATACTGGTATAATTCTCAATTATCGCCTTGTAAAACTCTAGACCGTCATCCTGGGCAAAAAGGGCGGTTTCGGGCTCGAATTTAACCTCGGGTGAGCAGTATTTCATCTCTTCCTCAGAGATATAAGGCGGATTGCTTACAATTAAATCAAAGCTCTCATCTTCAAATTGGGGCTTTTCGAAAATATCGCCCTTTAAAGCCACCGCTTTCGATTTGTTTAGTTCAATGTTTTCCTTTGCATATCTTAAAGCCTCGTCATACTTTTCAAGCAAGGTAACCTCACTGTCACTCTTTTCAAGGTCGAGTGTTATTCCAATGCAACCGCTTCCCGCACAAAGGTCGAGAATTTTCGGGGCATTAATATCTTTCACTTGCTCGAGGGCGGCTTCAACCACTGTTTCGGTATCGGCACGGGGGATTAACACACCCACGCCAACCTTAAAATTTCTGCCGTAAAAATCCCAATTGCCAAATATATACTGCAATGGGTAATGCACCTCGCGTTGATGCACTATTGCAACCAGATTATTTTCCTGAAACTCTGTCAAAGGCTTGTTATAATCGGTCAAAATCTGCGTCGGGGTAAAGCCTGTTATGTGCATTATAATCTGCTTTGCCTCAAAAACAAAGTCCTTGACACCCGCCGCCTCCAACTTCTTTTTTGTAGAGTTATACGCTTCAAATATCGTCATTCTTTTCTTCCTCGGTGTTACAAGCGTTAAGCGCCGCAATAGCAATTTCTATCATACCGTCATCAGGCTCTTTGGTGGTAATTCTTTGCAACCAAAGCCCCGGTGCCGAAATAATTTTTGTGATTATGTTATCATATCTGCCGCAAAGCTTTAAAACTTCATAACCCACACCGCAGGTTAAAGGAATAAGTAGAATCTTAACGGCAATCCAAAGTGCTGCCGAATCGTAAACACCCTTGAATAAAATCTGCACTATGGTTGAAATTATAACACTTATTAAAATCATAAGTATCATAAAAGAGGTGCCGCAACGAGGGTGAAAACGCTTTTGCTTTCTTACATTTTCAACTGTCAAGGGCAAACCCTTTTCAAAACAGAAAATTGTTTTATGTTCTGCGCCGTGGTACATAAAGGTGCGTTTAATATCACTCATAAAGGAAACGCCCCAAACATACAAAACGAAAACGGCAAGTTTTATAAATTGTTCGATAAAGGAACGGCCAACCGCCGAAAACTCAGTTCTAAATAGCCACTGCAAACCGCCAACAATGTAACGGGGAAGTGCGGTAAACAAAACAAGTGCCAACAAAACACCGAGTACCGCAGCCACAACCATAACAATGCTCATCAGAAGGCTTTGTTTTTTCTCGTCTTTTTCGGTTTTAGACTCGTCCTCCAAATCGGTAAAGCCCGACTTTTCAGCCGAGAGCATAAGCGCCTTGTAGCCATTTATCATAGATTCGGCAAAAGCAACCACACCTCTGATAACGGGTACTGAAAAAAGTTTGCACTTTTTCCTTAAATTCAGTTCCTTTACATCGCAAAGGTCTATTTCTCCCTCTTTTGTTCTAACCGCCATTGCGGTTTTATTGGGAGATTTCATCATAATTCCCTCTATCAGCGCCTGACCGCCGATAGAAGTATATTTGCATTTACTCATTTGTTTCCTCGCTTGAATTTTCGCTTAAAGCGTTAAGCTCTATTGTTTCGCCCTCGTAAGGTTTTTCCTCCTCGGGAGGCTCATATAAAGGCAGTACTATCGTAACGGTAGTTCCTGCACCCTCGATACTTTCAATAAACAAAAGTCCCGAATGCTGTTTTATAATTTCATCGGCAACCGCAAGACCTATACCCGAGCCTCGCACAGTTTTGTTTGCTTTATAAAACTTTTCTTTGACTCTATCAATATCCTGTTCTGGTATTCCCACACCCGTATCTTTAACAGTTATTCGCACACAACCTTCTTCGGTGGTTTGGGTTATAAGCACCTGACCGCCGCTCTCGGTGTATTTTACCGCATTGTCAATAATGTTTATAAATACCTGCTTTAGGCGGTCTTGGTCACCCAAAACCTCTAGCTCGTCTAAATAGGAATTGCATATAAAATCAATGCCGTTCTGACGGGCAAGTTCGGCATACATATCTGCCGATTCTTCCAAAATTCTTGTAACATTTAAGGGTGCGGCATTAACCTGAAGTCTGCCCGTTTCCATACGGGAGAAGTCAAGCAACTCTTCAACAAGACCCGAAAGTCGGTTGGCTTCACTAAGCACAACATCAAGACCGCAGCTTACAAGCTCATCATCGGTGCCAAGGCTCATTTTTGCCGTCTCGCCCCAACCTCTGATTGCGGTTAGCGGAGTTCTAAGCTCGTGTGAAACCGAGGATATAAAGTCATTTTTAAGGTTTTGTGCCGCCTGTAATTCTGACGCCATATAGTTTATCGATTCGCCAAGTTCACCGATTTCGTCGTCCTTGCCGATTTCAATTCTCGATTCAAAGTCACCCATGGCAATTTTTCTTGCCATATTTCCAACAGCCTTTATAGGCTTTACAATAGATTTTATGAAATAAAGACCCGAAAGGCCGAAAATAACCAAAACGCCGAATGATGTAAGCACCGACATACCCGTAAACATATTACACATTCTATTTACGGCTTTAAGGGAAACTATCCATCTATAAACCCCAATCAGATTTCTCGTGCTGTCATACAAAGGGGTTGAACAAACCAAAATTTGTTCGCCGTCTGCAGTTTCGGTTTTTACTGTTTGCGGTTTTTGGGTTTGGATAGCCCTCTCGTAATCGGGTATTTTGTCTTCTTCAAGCTGGAAGCCTGTAGTTGAAACCACCATTTCGCCGTCATGGTCGAAAACCTGCACCTCGATTTTTGTTTTATATTTAAAATTTCCTGCAATCTCTATTGCCGAATCTTTAAAATTTTGCCTTGTGGCGCCCTCTAAAACATAAAACTCATAAGCATAGTCATTAGCCAAAGACTCAATTCTTTCATAATAAACCGAGCGGAAGATTATAGAGAAAGCAAATGCCGCAACGGTAACAAAAACCGCAACAATTAAAAATACATTTAAAAACCAACGAGCGGTTATGCCTTTAAGATTAATTTTGTTCAATAACTTTAACATTGCTTTCTCCTTTCTATAAATTTTCTAGAGTTTTAATTTGTATTCCACTTATAACCCATACCCCAAACTGTCATTAAATGGCGGGGTTCAGATGGGTTGTCCTCCACCTTTTTGCGAAGACGGCGGATGTTAACATCAACAATTTTTTCTTCGCCGAAATAGTTTGTTCCCCAAACCTTGTTGAGAATATCGGTGCGGTCAAGAGCAACATCGGGGTTTGAGAAAAAATATTCAACCATTTGAAACTCAACCTGAGTAAGTTCAATGTTTCTGCCGTTTTTAACAAGTGTGCGACGGCGAAGATTCAAGGTGAAATCTCCAAGTGTTATATCGTCACTTTGAACGGGAGCCACCTTTTTATTCTGCATTTCAACACGGCGGTAAAGAGAGTCCACACGCGCCAACAACTCGGTAGGGCTAAAGGGTTTTGTAATATAATCATCAGCACCTAACATCAGTCCGCTTATTTTATCCATTTCCTGAGTTCTGGCAGTAAGCATTATGATGCCCAAGGTTTCACTTCTTTGTCTTAATTCTTTGCAAAGTGTAAAACCGTCCATACCGGGCATTGAAATATCCAAAAGCGCAATTTGAAAACCTTGCATATCGTTATCGTAAATATCAAGAGCTTCTTCGCCCGAACCCGCTTCGGTAATATCGTAACCAACCCTTTTAAGGTTAATTGCTTCAAACTCGCGGATAGCGGCTTCGTCCTCAACAATAAGTATTCTTTTCACTTATTTCAACTCCTAATAAAATTTTAAATCGTTTTTAATCTTTTGTAAGGTAACGCCTTGCTGTTTTGCGATTTCTGAAATATAGCAAACAAGCACAGTCTGACCGTTGTTGACAATTTCTTGAACATCCTCGCCTTTGTAATCGCCTCTGTCCCATTTTGTCTTATTAACCGCTTTAATGTAAAGCAAACGGTCGGTTGACACATTATTTTCACTGTCAAAACCGTAAATTTCGGTCAAGGAATTTTCGGGGTCACTTAAAATTGCTACGGAGCCGAGCCACCTTTTAGGAATAGTATAGTAAAATTTATCGTTAAGGTTCATATATGCCGTAAGCTTTGGGGTAAGGGTCTCACCCGTAAATGAGCACCAGTCGGTCAAATACTGCTTCTCTCCCTCGGTGTTTTTGGTAACGGTAGCAACCTCTCGTCTTGTAGGTATTTCAATAATACCGTCACCGTTAATGTCGCGGCTCTCAAGGGTTGCCGTTCTGAGTGTAGCGGTAGTTTCCCTGGTTTCAGGGTCCATAAGCGGATTTTGAAGCTGACCTTTTTCGAGGAATAACACCTCGGTAACTGCGCCAACGCCCTTGATTTCGTCAATATAAATCGCGGGTTTACCCGTTGACAAGGTCGAGACTACAGGGTGATTCAGAGTCTTTGCAGTGCTATCAAGCTCACAAGAAGAAATCATAGACACACCAACCGAAGTCAAAGCATAAAGATGGGCGGTGTTGCGCGACTCTGCAGGGGCAGAACGGGCAATAAAGATTTCCCTTCTTGAGTCTTCATCTAAATCGCAGTAAGTAAAGTGGGTGTACTGCTCTAAAAGACGCTGAGTAAGGCTGCTGTCACCCAAGCTGTAAACCGCAAGTTTTCGCTCACTGGTACCGTAAATTTCCCAACCAACTAAAATCTCATCAATTCCGTCGGCATCTAAATCGGAAAACTCAATTCTGTCAACACCACCGGCAGATATACTTTGCGTTGCAATGGAAACCCAACGGTCTCCCTTGTTTGCAACGGCATTTATATTCATAGTTGTGGTTTCGCGGTCCTGCGTGCTATAAAACGCAAACGCTTCTAAGACACCGTCGTTATTCATATCGTGCTGAATTATAGCCGAACGGTAATTACCCCTTGAGGGATATTCCAAAGTATATAAGGTTTTAACACTTTCCTTAATTGCAGTATCAATAGGAAGCAGGTCACCTGTAAGTGCAGGAGGGGACAAAAGCTCTGCTGTGTCGGCAGTGAAAATATCACAACCACAAAGGGTTAAGACGAGTAAAAAACACGCCAAAAGACATAGAATTTTCTTTAACATTTTGCTTCCTCCTTACACATAACTATACATGATAAATTATAGCACAAACTGTGTCAAAAATAAAGCATTTTTATAGGTTTTTTTGAGCAAACTTGAAAATAATAAAAAATAGTGTTATATTAATTAAAAGAAAGCAAAAATTTTACTTTAAAGAGGTGATTTTCGTGCCAAAATTCAAAAATTTTTCTGCCGCAGTTTATGCCTTTTTTCTCACCGCCGCGGTTTTGCTGCTCTCATATCTCAGAGGCGGTCTTTACCCCTTTGGTTGGGGCAGTCTTTCTTGGTGCGATATGAATCAACAGCTAATACCTCTTTTTTGCGATTTTAAGGATATTTTAGCGGGCGAAAAATCCCTCTTTTTAAATTTCTCCAATGCGGGAGGCATGAATTTTTACGGAGTTTTTTGCTTCTTTTTGTGTTCTCCTTTTACCCTTGCCGTAGCATTCGTTGATAAAGCCGATATTCCCTTTTTGATGAACATTCTTGTGCTTTTAAAACTCAGTGTTGCGGCTTTTACGGCAAGTTTTGTTTTAAAAAAGCTTTGTCCTAATTTAAAAACCTTAACCGTTACTGCCCTCGGCGTTTCGTACGCTCTTTGCGGTTACGGAATGCTTTTCTACCAAAACATAATGTGGCTTGACATACAGTATCTTTTCCCGCTTATTGTTTTGGGAATTTACAAGCTTACAAAAGAACAAAAGCCACTGCTACTCACAGTGACCCTTACTTTATCTGTAATCTTCAATTTCTACATTAGCTTTGCGGTATTTATTTTTGTTATTTTATTCTTTGGCATTTTTGCAATTTTTAACCCAAAAGCGAACCGAAGAACATATATAAACCTTATGTTTTCGGGCGTTTTGTCCCTCTTTTGTTCAGCATTTGTGTGGTTACCGAGTCTGCTTCAGTATTTCGCCTCTGCCAGAAGCGGCGGATTCTTTGATAACATTAAAAATTCTTCATTTTTTGGCCCTTATGATACCACACTCACCATTCTTTTGTGCAGCGGCATTATTTTTGGTGCATTGTCCCTCATTTTGCCAAGACTTTACCACAGCGAAAAAGAAATGAAATTTTTATTTGTTGTTTTCTTCCTTACATCCTTGCCGCTTATTATTGAGCCGATAAATCTTATGTGGCACACGGGAAGTTATATGTCCTTCCCCGCAAGATATGGCTTTATCCCCGTTTTCATTGGACTCTTACTAGCGGCAAAAGAGCTTGAAAAGGTCAAAAGCTTTGAAAGCCGAAAGCCTTTGGGGTTAGTTTTCGCTTTGGTTTCGGTTTTACTGTCGATATATGGCTTAGGCCTTGCGCTTAACAACAGCGAAACTATGTCAGCTTACGTAAACACCCTTTGGGGAAACCGCGAGGCTTTAAAGGGTCAACTTCTTGTCTGCTCGTTTTTCGCCCTTTGCTTTGCGCTTTTGATTTTTGCCCTTAAAAAGGGTATTATAAGGCAGACCTTGGCGGGCGTTTTGCTCTGTCTTACCGTGGCTTTGCAAGGCTTTGCCTCGGCAGATATCTTTATACTCTCAGCCAAGGACAGTCTCAGCATTTACAATTATCAAAGCATTATTGCTCTTGAAAGCAAAGCAGATAAGGATAGATTCTACCGCGTCAATACCAAAGGCCGCATTACCGACGCGAATATGATTGGTGCGGCAGGGTTTGGAAGCCTCGGTCATTACACCTCGCTAAATGACAAAACCTATATGGAAACGGCTAGGCTTTTTGGCTATAGCGGTTATTGGATGGAGACCGAAAACTGGGACGGCAGTATTTTAAGCGACGCCCTTTTAAGCGTTGGATATATCGCAGAAAACAATGGGCAGAATTTTGAATTAAAAGAGAACCCCTATTATTTAGGTCTTGGAATTAAAGCCGAGGGGGAGATTTTGAAAAATCTTCCAAAGTCAGACCGATTAATGTCCTTGGGCGCCGCCTTTGAAAAAATGAGTGGAACGAAAAACCCCGTCACAAAATACGAGCCTGTTAATACAAAATACTGCGATATTGATTTGTCGAAGGGTAGTTACTCTATCGCTACTCAAAATGACAGTGCATTTATAAATTACAGTGTAATGGTTGGCACGAGGCAAACCCTCTACTTTGATGCTTATAACGGTTTTTCAACCAACCTAACCGAGAAGATTAACAACGCATTTTCCATCGATGTTAACGGCAACCTTTTAACCGCAGAATATCCCGCCCAAAAGCGAAACGGACTTTTTGAGCTTGGAAGTTTCGAAAACGCAAGGGTTGACATAACACTCGCCGTCAACGAAGATTGCGAAATGTCTTCATTTGGTGTTTTTTCGGTTGATGAGACATTGCTTGAAAGCTTTGTAAATTCAGCAGAAACCTTGAATTTGAAAGAAAATAAGGGTAGAATCGAGGGCACAGCCGAGAAAGGAAACTACTTTGTAAGTATTCCATATAAGGATAACTACAAAATCACCTTAAATGGCAAAGAGGTTGACTACGCCAAGGCTTTAGGCGGATTTGTTGCTGTTGAACTTGAAAAAGGCGGACAACTTATAATATCCTTTATACCCAAAGGTTTTGCGCTAGGCATCACTATTTCTCTAATTGGAATTGCCATTTTAATACTTGTTTTGAAATTTAAAATATTCTCCGAAAAAGGAGAGAATATTGTTTACGGAATCTTTATCGGTGCTTTCGGCGCCGTTATGTTATGGGTTTACATAATACCCGTAATCATAAAACTGAAAGACCTTGCATTTTAATCTTCAATTTAATCAAGCGGATGTAACATCCGCCCCTACAAAGTTGCAAAATATTAACCATTATTTATGGCAAAAGAAAACCACCCGTTCAATACGGGTGGTTTTTAATATGTGATTTGTTAGGGATTAACTCCAACCAGGAGTATAAATTGTAGTGTCGTTATCCGTGCTTACAGTGTTCTTAGAAGAAGTTGTTGAGGTGTTGCTTGAACCCTCGTTCTTCGAACTTGAAGATTGATTCTTAGAACTTGTAACCTCGTTCTTAGAAGAGGTTGTAGATTCGTTCTTTGAGCTTGAAGTCTCGTTCTTTGAACTTGTTTGATTCTTGCTTGAACTTTCATTCTTGCTGGAACTTGACGATGTGTTGTTTTTAGATGAAGTTGTTTCGCTTGAATTGTTTGTGGTGGCATTTCCGCTCTCAAGAGCATCAAGTGCTCCCGCATCTACTTCATCTTCATAATTTTTATCAACAGACTCATCGCCATCATTGCCAAAGATTTCATTTAAAAATCCATCAGTACGAATGCTGCTTTCATTTTCCTTTTCAGGTTTCTTTTTGCCGCATCCCGCAAATAGAGCAATTATAAGAGCAAGGGTAACAACTACCGAAATCTTAATAATCTTATTCATAATATTTCAATCAAAATACATTATTACCAAAGTTCATTGCTAGTAACACCTAAGAATGCAGGTGCGCTATCAATACCGTCGCATGAACGGGAAATAACATTTCCTTGGATAAGCTGTTTGCTACCATCTTCTGCTTTATATACTGTGTAAGGTCTTACAGAAACCTCTCTTGAAGAATCTGAAATTTTGCTAACCTTTAAAGTATAAACAAAATAACCCTCTTCTTCATTCCAATATTTATATTTCTTACATTGTTTCACAAGAACGTACTGAGAAACATCAGAACTCACAGGCACAACCTCTCCGTTAGAATTGAGTTCGACATTAAACTCTGCAAAATCCTCGCTTGCACCCTCAACTCTGTCGGTATAACCATAAGCGTAACCACAAGATGCAGCAACATATTCTTTGCCATCAACCACAATTTTTGTTTCAACTTTATAGTCGCCCGACAAATCTACTCTGGAACCGAAAAGGATAGTATTTGCATCTACCTGTTTCTTGGCGCCAAGTGCTCTTAAAGAAACAAAAGGAATTTCAACTTTAGCATCAGAAACAGTTATACCTTCAGCCAATTCTTCGCCAACGCTACAAACTTGAATTTCCTCTAATCCGAAACTTAAAGTTGTTCCATCAGTAATAGTTGCAACATCAAAGTAAATATCTGCCCAAGTGGTAGAGCCTTCATCTACATTATCGGCAACAACTGCAAAGGTAACGGTAGAAGCAGTCTTGGTGTAAAAGCTAGAATTATCAGCAGAATCTACATCTTCAATAAATTTGCTGTCAGTCAACTGAATTTCAAGAGCTGCACCCTCAGGGAAGGTTAAAGTTCCCATTAAAGCACCGCATACTTTGTCGGTTGTAACGGTAACAATAATCTTGTCACCTGTTTCATTGTAACGGGCAAGAAGTTTAACTTCGGGATTAAACTCACCCGCAGCGCTTGAGGAAATTGCAAAAGCAGTAAGGCACATAACTACTGCTAATGCTAAAACTAAAATTCTTTTAAAGCTTTTCATTATATGTATCCTCCTTATTGTCCATCGGGCATTTCTACTTCATTGTCGCCTGTGTCATCCCAAGGACTGGTTGTTACAATGTCCGAAGCGGAAAACGAATAAATTGTAATCTCTGGAAAATCAAATTTTTCCTTCATATTTCTATCTCCTAACAAATAAAAATTCTATAAATAGGGACAATACCACATACTGTACTGCAATTATGCCATACATTAGAAAAAATGTCAATACACCTTTTAATTTTTCTAGTAAAAAAATATCCATCTTTTTTGTTAATATTCACAATTTTAGCTTTCTGTTGAAAGTCAAGCCTAAACAAAGTAAAACGCCGTATCCCACGCAGGAAGCGAGGAAAAATGCCTCATATAGACCTTATAATCGGGACGAATTTTCAAAACCGCACGGGGCAATTCCCAAAAATCCTCTGTTCGGTGGTACGCCGATATTATCATCTTGGGTTTGTGTTCTAAAATCGTATTTTTTGCCCCCTTGACAGCCTTTAATTCCTCGCCTTCAACATCCATCTTAATAAATGTGATTTTTTGGTCGCCTACAAGGTCGTCAACGGTGGAAAACTCAGTCTCGGCACCCTCGCCCACAACCGAATTTCTGCCGCCTTTCATCAAAAAACGACCTTTTCCGCTAAAATCCGACACACAAAGATTGCGGCAAACAATTTTTTCAAGCTCTTTTGTATTGTTTAGGAGCTTCTTAAAGGTCTTAAAATCAGGCTCAACTGCTATTATTTTACTGTAATCAGGACATCTGCACGAGAATTCGAGAGCGGTATCGCCGTTATAAGCGCCAAGGTCTAAAAAACTCTCGCCGCTTTCACACTTCAAAAAGCTTTCGTACGGCTCGTCCTCGCCCGACTCACAGTCAAAAAGGTAAGAAATCTTACCGCTAAGGCGGTATTTTATAATATTTTCAAAGGTCTGTTTTGATTTTTCGTCAGCCAAAAGAGAATAAACCTCTTTAAGTTTATCTTTTATATGTAAACAAAGCTCACTGTCAAAAAGTCCCTCGCCCACAACAGGTACATCAGGGGCGTAAAGTTCTTGCTCTCTTGCAATTTTTTTAATGTTTTCCATAACCTCAGGCAGATGTGTGCCAAAGCAAAGCAGAACTATCATCTCGCCAAAGCGTTCTTTAAGAGTAGCATAACTTTCAATAGGCATTCCGTGAAAAAGCTTAGGCTTCACAAACCCGTCAGACGCAAAGACCCCACTGAAAGCTATACCTTTTCTCTCTAAAACCCTTATTATTTTGTCCGCGCCGTTGCCCATCCCATAAAGCACAATGGGTTTTTCGGCGCTTTTTAAATATTCCCACAAATCCATTTAAAATCCTCTGTTTTAATTAAGTATATATATCCCTAAATTAAGATAAGCTGCGAAGGTTACCCACAAAAGATAGGGCACCATTAAATAACCCGCTATTTTGTTGATGTGCCAAAATTTAACGGTGGTTATGATTATAAGAAGCCACAAAACCAAGAGCCAGATAAACGCAAACAAATACATTTCCCAGCCAAAAAAGATGATGGACCAAAAGAAATTAAAGAAAAGCTGAAGCCCGTAAAAAAGCAACGCACTATTCTTTTTATACTGCGGTGCATCGGCTTCATACACAAGATAACTTGCCAAGCCCATTGCCAAATAAAGAATGGTCCATACAACAGGGAAAATCCAACCTGGCGGAGAAAGGGGAGGTTTGTTTAAGGTTTTAAAATTTTCCATTCCTCCTGCAAGTAAAGCAGAAAGTCCGCCCGTAAGAAGCGGTATCAAAAGCGAAATTATCAACGGTTTTTTCTTTATATTCATAAAAATCACCCGTTTTAGTATATGCCCCCTCAGGTATTTTTAATCCTTATATATCCGTCTTTAAGGGGCAAAAATTCGCCCTTTGGTTTGACTTTCAAAACCTCGCCGTAAAGAATTTCACGGTCACACTCACCCTTATATATAACTCCGTACCCCCAAAAAGCACGAAGTATTCGGTCGGCTTTTTCGGTGGTGTAGGTACTTAAAACAGTGCGGTCAGAGTCGTCAGGCTCATACCAATATTCACCCTCGCCTTGCGGTTTTGCTTTTTCAAAAAAGGCTTTGGGGTCAGCCAATAACTCTTTTAACAATAAAGGCGCTGTCTTTTGCACCTTAGCCGTGAGGGTTTCTAAATTTTCCCTTTCTTCAAGAGGAATTTCTCGGCTCAAAATAATGTCCCCTGTATCAAAACCTTCTGCCAATTTATGAAGCGTAACCCCCGATGACACGCCCTTTAGTATGTTTACGGGCATGGGCCAAGCTCCTCTGCCTACAGGCAAAAGGGAGGGGTGGATATTTACTTGCATTATCTTGTCCGACAAAGGAATTTTTGCGGCATAACCTGCCACAATCATCATTTGAACGCCCTCTTTTTCCAAATCGGCAATATCGTCTTTGGTTACCCTTTGAGTTATCAGAGGAATATTATGCTTCTTTGCAATTTGGGTAATTTTTTCCACACTGTCATAAGGGTCGTTTGAAAAGGTGAAAACCTTTGCAATCTCAAACCCCGCATCAATACAGGTTTCAAGACAACTTGAGAACAAGTCTATACCAAAATATGCAATTTTCATAATATCACCTCTTAGGGTTAGTGTAGCATAAAAGCGGAAACAAATCAATGCGAAGCATTGTATGTAATCCGTGGCGGAGTACGCGGTATGCAATCAACACGCAGTGTTGGATGTAATCATTTTCGCAAGAAAATGTATGTAATCCGAAATTTATTTCGGTATGTAATCAATCCGAAGAAAGAAACATACAAAGCTCACGCTTTGATGACATACACGCTTCGCGTGATTACATACGACTAACGGCGATTACATACCAATCCTTCGGATTGGATAAAAAAAGACAAGTCTTTCGACTTGTCTTTTTTTGGTGCCGATGACCGGACTTGAACCGGTACGGTATCGCTACCGAGGGATTTTAAGTCCCTTGTGTCTGCCTATTCCACCACATCGGCGTATGTTACATAATATAATAATTTGTCCCTGTTGTCAAGGTTTTTTTGAAAATTCGTACCACCCGTTTTCGGGGTGGTACGAAAAGGTTTGATTAGTCGTTTACATAGGGGAGTAAAGCCATCTGACGAGCGCGCTTAATAGCGGTTGTCAAAGCACGTTGGTGAGCAGCGCAGGTGCCGGTTGCACGGCGGGGTAAAATCTTAGCACGCTCAGAAATGTACTTGCGAAGACGGGCTACATCCTTATAATCTATGCTTTCAACACGGTCAACGCAGAAGTGGCAAACCTTTCTACGAGCTTTCTTGTGCATAGGTCTATCGTTTCTCTCGTTCTCCATTGTTAAAGCCTCCTTAATTTAAAATTTTGGGCTTAGAACGGCAAATCGTCGTCCGAAGCAGAGCCTAAATCGGCAAAATCGTTTACATCAGCATTGCTGAAGCTTGCGGGCTCACTGCTTGTAGCAGCACCGTCACGTTTGCTTTCAACAAACTGAACGTTATTGGCAATAACCTCAAAAGCGGTACGGTTGTTACCGTTTTTGTCGGTATATCTGCGGGTCTGGATAGAGCCCTCAATACCGATAAGGCTGCCTTTTTTGAAATATTTTGAAATAAATTCTGCAGAAGAACGCCAAGCGACAATATTTATAAAGTCGGTTTGTCTTTCCTCTCCTGCGCGGTAACGGCGGTCAACGGCAATGGAAAAAGAAACTACCGAAGTGCCGTTTGAAGTGGTTTTAAGCTCGGGGTCAGCGGTCAAACGACCGGTCAATACAACCAAGTTAAACATTACTTTTTTCCTCCATTACTTCTTGATTACCATAACGCGTAAAACACCGTCAGTAATCTTTACGATACGCTCAAGCTCTGCGGGGAACTCAGGCTCGCTTTCGAAATTGTAGAAAACGTAGTAACCCTCAGCCTCGTCGTTGATAAGGTAAGCTAAGCGGCGCTTGCCCCACTCGTCAACACTTTCAATAGTACCGTTTTTAGCGATAAGTTCGTTAATTTTCTCTTTAAGTGCATTGGTAGCCTCTTCGCCGCCTGCAACAGAGAAAATAACGCCAGCTTCGTACTTGTTGGTCATTTTCTTTGCACCTCCCTTTGGACATTTGACCCTATTTCTTTAAATAGAGTAAGGAGCTAATAGATACAAAATTTCTCATTAGCACCCGATATTATATCAGCAAACATTTCCTTTGTCAATAAAAATCTTGCTTTTTGCCGTTTTTTATATATAATAGTGAATGAAAGGGTGATATTATGCTTTTAGCCGTAGATATTGGCAACACCAACATAACCTTGGGCGCTTTTGAGGATGCAAACCTCGAATTTACCGCTCGTTTGGCTACCGATACCAGAAAAACCGCCGACCAATATGCAGTGGAAATTAAAAATCTTTTATCTCTTTACTCTTTGCAGACCGAGGAGATAGAGGACTGTATCATAGCGTCGGTTGTTCCCGCCGTTGGAAAGAGTATAAGCCGTGCCGTGTCTAAGCTTTGCAATATCGTTCCCCTTATGTTGGGACCAGGTGTTAAAACAGGTCTTAACATCAAAATTGATAACCCGTCTCAGCTTGGCGCCGACCTTGTTGCGGGTGCAGTTGGCGCATTAGACGCATACCACACCCCTTGCGTTGTAATTGATATGGGTACCGCATCAACCATCAGTGTGCTTGACAGAAACGGCGCATTTTTAGGCGGTGTTATTGCCGCAGGCGTGCGCCTTACCCTTAAAGCCTTAACCGAAAACACCGCTCAGCTTTCCTCAATTCCAATCGAGGCGCCTGAATCGGTAATCGGCGCAAACACAACCGAGTGTATGCAGTCGGGGTTGGTTTTCGGAGCAGCCGCTATGATAGACGGCTTACTTTTAAGAATTGAAAAAGAGCTTGGTGAAAAGCCCACCGTTGTTGCAACAGGCGGACTTTCAAAGGAAATCATCCGCCACTGTACTTCGAATATAATTTATAACGAAAATCTGCTTTTAGACGGACTTAGGGTTATATACGAAAAGAACAATTAGGTAATTGCCGAGAAATCGGATTACAAATATTTTAAGAACTGTACCCGTTTTTTCATTTTATGGGACAGTATCGGAGGTAATTAAAATGACAACAAGTGAAAAAAGAAAGACTCAGATTCAGTCTATCACAATCGGCGCAGTGCTGACCGCTCTTGTGATAATTTTACAACTGACGGGCTCGTTCATCCGTTTTGGAGTGTTCTCCGTCTCTTTGGTGCTGGTGCCCATCGTAATCGGCGCCGCCACCTGCGGTGTTGGGGTTGCAACTTGGCTAGGACTGGTCTTTGGTGCCACCGTTTTGCTTAGCGGAGATGCCGCTCCCTTTATGAGCATCAACATTTTCGGCACCGTTTTAACGGTACTTGCAAAGGGTATGCTTTGCGGTTTGGTTTCAGGACTTGTATACAAGGCATTCAAGAGAAAAACCTATCTCGCAGTTATGACCTCTGCCTTTATCTGCCCCGTTGTTAACACAGGTGTTTTCCTTTTGGGTTGCGCCGTGTTCTTCCTTGATGGCATCGCCCCTTGGGGAGTGGACGCAGGATACAACAATGTGGTTGCATATATGTTCTTGGGTCTTGCGGGAGGAAACTTCATTTTCGAGCTTATAACCAACCTCATTTTAGGCCCCGCAATTGTAACCTTGCTAAAAACTTTTAAAAGACAATAAACATTAGAAAGACAGTGGAAATTCGGTTTCCGCTGTCTTTTTTTGCCGATTTTCGCCTCGGTATACACTTATTATATAAATATAAACATTATATAAATAAAAAGATTGCTTTTTTTTAAGTTTGATAGTATAATATATTCTGTATAATAATGGGCTAAAAATGTTTTGAAAAAGGTGATGTTTTGATAGAGTCTCCTGTTCGCTTTTCGGAAGAAATAGAAAAGAAACTGGCTTTGGAGGACCTTCCTTACACCGAGGAAGATTACAAACGGGCATATAACGGATTTTACAATAAAGTTATAAAACGAGCCATTGATTTTCTTGTGGCTTTAATCGGTTTCTGCGTTTGTTTTCCGTTTATGTTGATAATCGCGCTTTGTGTTGTTATAGATTCGGGTTTCCCTGTTTTTTACACTCCACCCAGAGGCGGATATAAAGATAAAAGCTTCAAGATTTTCAAGTTCCGCACAATGGTAAAGGATGCTGACAAAATCGGCTCGGGCACAACCGCCCTTAATGACAGCCGTATTACCAAGGTTGGCGCCTTCTTGAGAAAAACCAAGCTTGACGAAACAGCTCAGCTTTTAAACATATTAAACGGGACTATGAGCTTTATTGGTCCGAGACCCGAGCTTTTAAGATATACCGACCAGTATGACGAAACTGAGAAAAATATTTTAAATGTGAGACCCGGCATCACCGATTTCAGTTCCATGGACTTTATAAACCTTGACGAAATTGTCGGAACAGAAAACACCGACGAAATGTATGAAAAATATGTTTTAAAAAGAAAAAATCAGTTGAGACTCAAATATGTGGCGCAGGTTTCGGCTACAACCGATTTTAAAATTTTCTTTTCAACGGTTTTCAAGGTTTTAAACAAAGCTTTACATACAATCAGAGGTAAAAAATAATGGAATACATAACCTTAAAAAATTCCGATTTAAAGGTCTCCCGTCTTTGTATGGGTGGTTGCCCTATGGGTGGATACGGTTGGGGAGAAACCAACGAACAAAATTTTCTCACCGCTATTGACACTGCTATTGCAAACGGTGTGAATTATTTTGACACTGCCGACACCTACGGTTTGGGTCAGTCTGAAATAACCCTTGCAAAGGGTCTTGGAAACAAAAGAAAAGATGTTGTTATCCAGTCCAAATTCGGCGTGAGAATACTTGACGGCAAAACCGTTTACGATAACTCTCCCGAATATATGCGTGAGGCATTAGAAAAAAGTCTTACCCGCCTTAACACCGATTATGTTGACATTTATGTAATTCACTACCGTGACAACACACCTATTGAAGAGGTTGTGGACGGTCTTAAAACTCTGCAAAAAGAGGGCAAGGTTCGTTATTTCGGTTTAAGTAATATTCAAAAAGAGAAAATGGACGAGCTTTTGCCTTATAAAAATCTTTTTGTTAACTTCCAAAACGAATACTCCCTTGCTTGTCGCAAATTTGAAGAGGATATGCAGTTTGTATCAGATAAACTTAACGCAACACCTCTAACTTGGGGAAGCTTGGGTCAAGGAATTTTAACAGGAAAATATGACATTAACACCAAGTTTGACTCAAACGACAGAAGAAGCCGTGAAATTTATGTTAATTTCCACGGCGAGAAACTAAAAAAGAATTTAGAAATAGTAGAAGAACTTAAAAAAATTGCGGCAGCACACGGCAAAACCGTTCCCGCAACCGCAATCAGATTTATTCTCGACAACCTTAAAGATTCGGTTGTAATCGCAGGTGTTAAGAGTGAAAAGCAGATGCTTTCAAACCTTGATGCTTTGGACTGGTCGTTAAGTCAAGAAGAACTTAAACTTTTGAACCAAATTTCTTTATAACGATGAGGTGTTTTAATTGAACAGTCAACAACTTGCTTGGAAAATTAGAAGACACGGTATCGAAATGACCCACCTTTCAGGCGGAAGTCATATTGGCGCGATTTTGTCGGTTGCCGATATTATGGCGGTTCTTTATGCCGATGTTTTAAAAATTGACCCCAAAAATCCAAAATCACCCGACCGCGACCGCTTTATTTTAAGCAAAGGTCACGCGGGCGCCAGCGTTTATGCCGCACTGGCCGAGAGCGGTTTTTTCCCTGTTGAAGAATTAAAGACTCACTATCAAAACGGAAGCCGACTTTCAGGTCACGTTTCCCACCATTTGCCCGGTGTTGATTTATCAACCGGCTCTTTGGGTCACGGTCTTTCGGTTGGAACAGGTATGGCTTATGCCCTTAAGAAAGACGGTAAAGAAAACCGTGTATTTGTCGTTTTGGGCGACGGTGAGTGTAACGAGGGCTCGGTTTGGGAGGCTGCTTTGTTTGCAAACCACTTCAGACTAAACAATTTAATAGCAGTTGTGGACCACAACCGTATGCAGAGTCTTGACTATAACGAAAACACCCTTGAAATTGAAAACTTTGCTTCAAAATGGAAAGCCTTTGGTTGGAACGCCATTGAGATTGATGGCAATAATCACGAAGAATTAAAAAAAGCCTTTGAAAGCGCAAAAACTGAAAAGGACAAGCCCACCGTTATTATTGCGAATACCACAAAGGGCAAAGGCATTTCCTTTATGGAATCGGATATTTTATGGCACTACCGTTTCCCCCACGAGGGTTGGGAATACGATACTGCTGTAACCGAGTTGCACAAGATCAAACCCGAAGGCGTTGAAGACATTTATACACCAAACGGAATTGAAAATCCCAACCTTAACACAGAACTTGACGGCAGCGACCACACTATGACCGAAACCTGGAAACCCGACTTTTTACAGACCCCAAGGCGTGTAAACACCTTGAGTGATGTTGAGAAAGTAAAGGAGGGTAAATAAAATGAGAGATACCTTTGTTAAAACCCTTGTTGAGTTAGCCAAGGAAAACAAAAATATTGAACTTGTAACAGGTGACCTTGGATTTGGCGTTTTAAAGCCTTATTGGGAGGCTGTTCCAAATCAGTTTACAAACGCCGGTATTGCCGAACAAAATATGACCGCTCTCGCCGCAGGTATGGCGCTTGAAGGAAAAAATGTATTTACATATTCTATAGGTAACTTCCCAACACTTCGTTGTGTTGAGCAGATAAGAAATGACTGTTGTTATCACAATGCAAATGTAAAAATCGTTTGTGTTGGCGGCGGATTTGTTTACGGCTCTCTTGGTATGAGCCACCACGCCACCGAGGATATTGCAATTATGCGCGCACTTCCCAATATGGTTGTTTTAGCCCCTGGCGATTTGACCGAAGCTGAAGCCGCAACAAAGGCTATTGCTGAATATAACGGCACCTGTTATTTAAGACTTGGCCGCGGCGGTGAAAAGCGTATTCATGAAAAAATAGACAACTTCCAAATTGGAAAAGCCATCAAGGTTAAAGACGGTGCCAAGGTTGCAATTTTCTCAACAGGCGCAATTTTTGAGGAAGTTGACGAGGCTGTTGAACTTTTAAAAGAAAAGGGAATCGACCCCGAGGTTTACACCTTCCCCACAGTAAAGCCCATTGACCGCAAGGTGATTTTGGACTCTGCTGAAAAGTTTGACTTGATAACAACCGTTGAAGAGCACAATGTTGTAGGCGGATTCGGAAGTGCCGTTGCCGAGGTTATGGCAGAAAATCCCCAGAACGCAAAGCTTTTGAAAATTGGTCTTGAGGATACATATTCTTCAAAGGTTGGCTCGCAAAAATATTTGAGAAGCCAATTTGGCATTGACGCTAAAGGAATTGCAAATAAAATTTTGGAGAAAATTTAAATGAGAATTTTAATTCTGGCAAACGATTTTAAAACTCTCTTTAATTTTCGAATGGAGCTTTTAGAAAGATTCATCAAGGAAAAATACGAAGTTATTTTAAGTTTGCCAAAGGACGAAAAAAACCAAGCCTTTAGAGATTTGGGTTGCAGCGTTATAGAAAATAATCTTACCCGCCACGGCACAAATCCTCTAAAAGAACTTAAACTTATAAAAGAATACAAAGCACTCATCAAAAGCGTAAAACCCGATGTGGTTTTGACCTACACTGTAAAACCGAATATCTACGGCTCAATAGCCTGTAGAAAATGTAAGGTTTCGGTTTTAAACAACATAACAGGACTTGGCAGCACAATGCAGTCTAAAGGACTAAAACAAAGCGTGATGTTTTTCCTTATGAGATACGCTATGAAAAGCAGTGAGGTAATATTTTTCCAAAACGAGGAAAATATGAAGCTCTTAAACCAAAACAAAATTACGGGCAAGGCGTCGGTTTTGTTGCCGGGCTCTGGCGTTAACACCCAAAAACACACCTTTGTTCCTTACCCTGAAGAAAACGGCAAAATTAAATTCATAGTTGTTTCAAGGCTAAGGCAAGACAAAGGTTTTGACGAACTGTTTTATGCTATTAAAAAATTAGGCAAACGCGACAATATAGAATTTAATGTTGTAGGTTGGTGCGAAGAAGAAAGGTATCAAAAGGAAATTGCCGACCTTTGTGAGGAATATCCCGTTATATATCACGGTGAGAAAACCCAAACACAGGTGCACGACCTGATTTCCGAGTGCCACTGCATACTACACCCCTCATACCACGAAGGAATGGCAAACGTTTTAATGGAAGCGTCCTCGGCGGGAAGAGCGTGTATTGCATCAGATATTTCGGGTTGTAAGGAAATAATTGACGAAAACGAAAGCGGATACACCTTCCCCGTTAAAAACGCCGAAAAGCTTTTTAATTGTATAGAAAAATTCATATCATTGTCAGAAAACGAGCGAAAAATCATGGGTGAAAATGCCCGTGCAAAAATTGAAAAAGAGTTTGACAGACAAATTGTAATTGATATGTATTTGGAAAATATTAATAAAACTGTAAACAAAGGAGAAAAAAACAATGTCTTTGTATGAAAAAATTATAAACGGTGAAGAAAAAATTTCCTTGGTAGGTTTAGGTTATGTTGGAATGCCTATCGCTATTGAGTTTGCAAAACGCGGTGTTGAGGTTATAGGCTATGACCTTAACGAAGCCAAAATTAATACCTACAAATCGGGCATTGACCCCACAAACGAGGTGGGCGACGAGGCCATAAAGAACACAACTGTTGAGTTCACTGCCGACGAAACCCGTCTTAAAGATGCTAAATTCCACATTGTGGCTGTCCCAACACCTGTTAACGACGACCACACCCCCGATTTAACCCCCGTTGAGGGCGCAAGTCGCATTGTCGGCAGAAACTTGACAAAGGGCGCTATCGTTGTTTTCGAGTCCACCGTTTACCCCGGTGTTACCGAGGATGTTTGCGTTCCCATTATGGAAAAGGAATCGGGTCTTAAGTGCGGCGTTGACTTTAAGGTTGGCTATTCTCCTGAGCGTATCAACCCAGGCGACAAGGTGCACCGCCTTGAAACCATTGTTAAAATTGTTTCGGGTATGGATGCTGAGACTCTTGACGAGGTTGCAAAGGTTTACGAAATCGTTGTTGATGCCGGTGTTCACAGAGCGTCTTGCATTAAGGTTGCCGAGGCTGCAAAAGTTATTGAAAACAGTCAAAGAGACATCAACATTGCATTTATGAACGAGCTTTCAATCATCTTTAATAAGATGGGCATTGATACAAAGTCTGTTTTAGAGGCCGCAGGTACAAAGTGGAACTTCCTTAAGTTCTACCCAGGTCTTGTTGGCGGTCACTGTATCGGTGTTGACCCTTATTACCTTACATACAAGGCAGAGCAGTTAGGCTACCACAGTCAGGTTATCCTTTCGGGTAGAAGAATTAATGATGATATGGGTAAATATGTTGCCGAGAGCATTGTTAAAAACCTTATTAAAGCCGATGTTGCTATTAAGAGTGCAAAGGTTGCAATTTTGGGCTTCACCTTTAAAGAAAACTGCCCCGACACAAGAAATACAAAGATTATTGATATTTATAACGAACTCAAAGAATACGGCATTACCGCCGCAGTTGCCGACCCCACCGCTGACAAGGCAGAGGCAAAGCACCTTTACGGTATGGAATTTGTTGACATTTCTGACATTAAGGACTGTGACGCTGTAATTTTAGCCGTAGCCCACGAAGAGTTTAAAAACTTTACCGAGGCTGACTTTGACAAAATGTTTAAGTCAGGCGACAATTCCAAGAAAGTTCTTGCCGACATTAAGGGACTTCTTGACCGCACACAATACGAAAACGCAGGCTATATTTACTGGAGATTATAATTATGGGATACAAACACTTAAAATTCCCCGAAAATTCACTCTTTTTAGTAACAGGCGGAGCAGGTTTTATCGGCTCTAACCTTTGTGAAGCAATACTCAATATGGGTTACAAGGTGCGTTGCCTTGATGACCTTTCAACAGGCAAACAGGAAAATGTTGATATGTTTCTTGATAACCCTAACTACGAGTTTATCAAGGGCGACATTAAGGATTTGGATACTTGTATGAAGGCTTGCGAGGGGGTAGACTTTGTTCTTAACCAGGCCGCTTGGGGCAGTGTTCCAAGAAGCCTTGAAATGCCTATTTTCTACTGCAAAAACAATATCGAAGGCACACTCAATATGTTAGAAGCCTCTCGCCAGCAGGGTGTTAAGAAGTTTGTTTACGCTTCAAGCTCCTCCGTTTACGGCGACGAGCCAAAGCTCCCCAAGACCGAGGGTGTTGAGGGTAACCTTTTGTCCCCCTATGCTTTAACCAAGCGTTGCGATGAGGAGTGGGCAAAGCTTTACACAATGCACTACGGACTTGACACCTACGGTATGCGTTACTTCAATGTTTTCGGCAGAAGACAGACACCTTACGGTGCTTATGCCGCCGTTATTCCGAAATTTATCAAGTTGCTTTTAAAGGGCGAACAACCCACCATTAACGGCGACGGTAAGCAAAGCCGTGACTTTACTTATATTGACAATGTTATTGAAGCAAACTTAAAGGCTTGTTTAGCGCCCAGCGAGGCTGCAGGCGAGGCATACAATATTGCTTTTGGCGGCAGAGAATATTTGATTGATATTTATTACGGCTTGACCGAGGCTTTAAAGGTTGATATCGAGCCAAACTTCGGTCCCGACCGCAAGGGCGATATTAAGCACTCGAACGCCGACATCAGCAAAGCAAAACGCCTTTTAGGTTACGACCCCGATTACAGCTTTGCCGACGGAATTAAGCTTGCTATCGAGTGGTATAAGGAGAATTTGTAATGTGGGATTATAAAAAAATCTTCAAAAATAGAGAATTGAGATTAAAATTAATCAATTGTCTGCGATTTATTCCCACCAAACCATATCTGAAAATGGTTTATAAAATAAAAACAGGACAAAAACTCAATCTCAATAATCCTGTTACATTTTGTGATAAACAAAACTGGCTGAAACTTAATGATATTCATCCCGAATATACGCAACTTGTCGATAAAGTCGGGGTTAGAGAATATATCAAAGAAACCTTAGGAGAAGACTATCTTTTTCCAATTTATGGTGTGTGGGAGCATTTTAAAGACATTGATTTTGATTCTTTGCCTCAAAAACTTGTTTTGAAATGTAATCACGATTCCGGAAGTGTCAAAATCATTCAAGATAAATCAACAATAGACTTGTGTGATATGGAAAAGTTTTTTGAAAGCCGTCTTAAAATGAATCCGTATGTATTTGGAAGAGAATATCCCTATAAAGATGTAAAACCTTGTATTGTGGCTGAAAAGTTTATGACTCCTGATGATGAGGATGATATAAAAGATTATAAATTCTTTTGTTTCAACGGCGAACCTAAAATAATGTTTATTGCAACAGACCGAAGCAAGGATGTTAAATTTGATTTCTTTGATATGGACTTCAATCATTTGGATATAACAAATATACACGAGCAGTCCGGATTGCAAATTCCTAAACCCGACAAATTCGAAGAGATGAAAAAAATCGCCGCAGAACTTTCAAAAAATATGAAATTTGTAAGAATTGACCTGTATGAAATCAAAGGAAAAATATATTTTGGAGAATTTACATTTTTCCACGGCGGCGGTTTTTGGCCAATGTTCCCCGAAGAATGGGAATTAAAACTAGGAACTTGGATTAAATTATAAAGGAGTTATTAAAATGTACAAAACATTTGAAAAACACGAATCTAACGTAAGGTCATACTGCAGGAATTTCCCAATTAAATTGAAATACGCAAAAAATGCTCAACTTATTTCAGAAAGCGGCGAAAAATATATAGACTTTTTTGCCGGTGCAGGCGCAATTAATTATGGCCATAACAATCCCTACATTAAAAATGCTATTTTAGAATATTTATCCGAAGATACTATTATTCACGCTTTGGATATGTATACAATCGCCAAAGAAGGTTTTATTGATACATTTTACAATTTAATTTTAAAACCCAGAAATTTAGATTACAAAATGATGTTTTGCGGTTCGACCGGCACAAACGCTGTTGAAGCCGCTCTAAAACTTGCAAGAAAATATACCGGAAGAAGCAATGTTTTTGCTTTTTCGGGCGCATTCCACGGCATGTCTCTCGGAAGCCTTAGCATGACAAGCGACTCTTTCTCCCGTGCAGGCGGCGGAGTTAGCCTTAATAATGTTACATTCATGCCTTATTCCAATCAATTTGGCGATTACAATAAATCCATCGAATATCTTGAATGGGTTTTGAGCGACGACCATTCGGGTATTGATAAACCCGCCGCCATCTTCCTTGAAACAGTACAGGCAGAAGGCGGAGTTAATGTCTGCGATATATCTTGGCTTAAAAAATTGCGTGAAATCTGCGATAAATATGAAATATTGCTTGTGTGCGATGATATACAGGTGGGCATAGGCAGAACGGGAACGTTTTTCTCTTTTGAAAGGGCAGGTGTTGTTCCCGATATCGTTGTGCTTTCAAAATCACTCAGTGGATTTGGATTACCAATGTCTATGTTGCTTATGAAACCCGAAATCGATGTTTTCAGACCCGCCGAGCATAACGGCACCTTTAGAGGAAATCAATTGGCTTTTGTTGGTGCAAAAGCCGCTGTTGAATATTACTGTGCCAACGATTTAAATTCAGTAGTTAAACAAAACAGTGAAATCATCGAAAACTATATTAAAGAAAACATATTACCTTTAAACAACAAACTTTCCTATAGAGGCATTGGTATGATATGGGGAATTGATTTTGCCGAAATCGGTGAAGATGTTTCAAAGAAAGTCATGAACGAATGCGTAAATAACAATCTAATTATAGAGCGTGCAGGACGTCATGACTCGGTTGTAAAAATCCTTCCTCCTTTAACCATTGAAAGGGAGAAACTTATAGAAGGCTTGAACATTTTAAAAGAAAGCATCGAAAAAATTTAAAATTAAGATTACAAAAAACATGGTGAATGTACAAATGAGTGATAAAATATCCGTTATAATGGCGGTTTACAATGCCGAAAAAACCCTCAAAGAAGCTGTAGACTCAATTTTAAATCAAACTTATAAAAACATTGAGTTTATTATTTGTGACGATGCTTCAACAGATAATAGCTACAAACTTTTAGAAGAATATGCGAAAAAGGATGACCGAATTATTTTAATAAAAAATGAGGTCAATTCAAGACTTTCTTTTTCGCTTAACCACTGTTTGAAATATGCTACCGGTGAATATGTTGCCCGAATGGACGCTGACGATATCAGTCTTCCAGAACGACTTGAAAAACAGATGGCATTTTTAAAAGAAAACCCCGAATATCAGCTTGTGGGTACCGCTATGCAAAGATTTAACGAAAAAGGCTTGGCGGATATAGTTTATGCGGTGGATAATCCCGATTACTATACTTTGCGCAATAAAATCCCCTTCCATCATGCAACAATTTTAACCGAAAAGAGGATGTATGACACCGTGAACGGATATACCGTCAGCAAAAGAACTATGCGTGCGCAAGATTATGATTTGTGGTTTAGATTCTATGCCAACGGTTTCAAAGGCACCAATATGAGGGAAGCTCTCTATTTAGTAAGGGAAGATGAAAATGCCATTCGTCGTAGAACTTTTAAGGTTAGATACAACGCTTTTAAAACAACCTTGATAGGATTTAAACTTCTTAAATACCCTAAAACTTGGTTGATTCGTCCTGCTGTTGAAATGGTTGTTAAATCAATAGTACCTTTTAAAATTGTTGAACTTTACAGAGCTTTACAAAAACGCAAATATCTTAAAAACGAGAATAGTAATCACATCGGAGAAAATTAATGGCAGTATATTATTTAACCGCGCTATCAGTATTTGTTTTTTCGGCCTTAGCATTATATTCGAATTATGTTGCGACCGAAACAGGCCAATTGATAAAAAACAACCATGTCACAAAGTTATTTCTTTTAACAATAACACTAATCTTGGTCTCTATTTCCGGATTTAGATATTATGTAGGCACTGATTTTGGTGCGTATTATCGATTCGCTGACTCTTATTCGAAAGATTGGTTATCAACCTTAAAAAACTTAGACGAACCCGGATTTCCAATACTTACAGCAATAATCACCCCTTTTACAACTGACGGTGCGGTATTTATATTTATAACCTCTGCATTCACAGTGGCCAGCATACTTGCTATAACATTCAAATATACAGATACATATTTATTTTCAACTTTGCTCTTTTTATTTGTGGGCATTTGGCATGGTTCTTTTAACGGTGTGCGACAGTTTTTTGCTGCAGCGATAATATGTCTTGGTCACAGATTTATTTTTGATAAAAAATTATTAAAATATATGCTATGCGTCTTTATTGCCTTTCTCTTTCATAAGTCTGCAATAATTATGATAGTGCCTTATTTTATATTGAGAGGCAAAATAAATTTAAAAAACATTGCCATTTTAATAGGATTTTCCATTTTACTGTTGTATAACTATGAACTCATTTTCTCATTTATAGGCGGATTAAAAGAAGAAGAAATCATCATCCAGGAAGGCTCATATTATTTAAGACAGGTTAATATTTTAAGAGTTTTAGTTTCTATGATGCCTGCAATATTTTGTTTTTTTGTATACACAAAATCAGAAAAAACACCCGAACAAACTTTTTATTTGAATTGGCTTATTTTATATGGTCTATTCGCCATTATCGGTATGAACAGTCCTTATATTTCAAGAATCAATATTTATTTGATGATTCTATTGCCACTTGCATTAGGAAAATTAGTTGTATTTAAAAATAAGAATTTCGAGATTTTTGTCAAAGCGGGTATTTTAATATTTTTCTTTTTCTATTGGCGGTATGAAATATCGAACAGCAGTGCACTTTATAATTTCAGATTTATTTGGAACAGATAAGAAGGAGATGTGTTTATGAAGTCATTTAAGAACACCTTGCGTAAATTTAAGAAAAAAAACTTAACCTTTGCATATTTTTGGAATGAGTACAAGCGCTTTAAATGGAACTTAACTTATAAATTTCAATCCGACTATTCTTTCATTTGTAGGCAATACAAAAAAGAATGTAAAAGGGAAATCGACTTAAAAAATCCACAAAGATTTACCGAAAAATTGCAATGGTTAAAACTCTTTTACCGCGATTCTTCTATGACTGCGGCTTCGGATAAATATGCTGTTCGCGAATACTTGAATAATTTGGGGTACGGTGAACTTTTAAACGAGCTTATCGCCGTTTATGATAATGTAGATGATATAGATGTCGACGCTTTACCTGAAAGATTTGTTTTAAAAGCATCACACGGTTCAGGCTGGAATTTGATTGTCAAAGACAAATCAACAGTTGACTGGAAACGCCAAAAAAGGATAATGAAAAGTTGGCTCAAACAAAATTTAGCTTGGTTTGGCAGAGAATGGAATTATGCGGGCCAAAAACCCAGAATAATCATTGAAAAATACCTCGAAGATGACTCGGGTGAGCTTAGAGACTTTAAATTTTTCTGTTTTAACGGCGAACCGCAAGTTTTAGAGGTGGACGAGCTTAGAATGACCAATCACAAACGTCTTTACGCAGATATTGACGGCAATATTTTCCCCATGTATGATGCACCTGATATGCAACAGCTTAAAAGCTTTGAAATTAAAGAAATACATAGAGAAATGACAAAACTCGCAAGAGAAATCAGCAAGCCTTTCCCTCACGCAAGGGTTGATTTTTACGAGTGTAATGGGAAAATCTATTTTGGCGAGATAACATTTTTTGATAGTAGCGGATTTATTGTGTATGAACCGGACGAATATGATTTTATTTTTGGTAAAGATTTGAAATTGCCCGAACCAAATTATAATTTGGAGTTATATAAAAAAATACAAAATTAAACTTGGAGAATAACATTTATGAAAAGAATTTTGCATTTTGTCACATCTATGGATTATGGCGGAGTGGAGACTTTGCTTATGTCTATTTATCGCAATATAGATAGAGAGAAAATTCAGTTTGACTTTTTGTGTCATAATTCTTGTGACAATTTTTTTTCAAAGGAAATAGAAAAATTAGGCGGCAGAATGTATGCTGTGCCTTATGCCTCAAGGGTGGGGTATTTTGGTTATTTGAAAGAACTTTATAATTTTTTCAAAGCGCATCCGGAATATAAGGTTATTCATTCCCACATTAACTGCGAAAACGGAAATGCTTTATCTATGGCAAAAAAAGCAGGTATACCTGTTAGAATCGCTCACTCTCATATCGGCAACGCTCAAGAGGATAACTGGAAAATTGATATTTATAAAAGATTGATAAGGCTAAAAATTCCGTTTTGTGCAACCCATTGCTTTGCCTGTTCAAAAGCAGCTGCTGATTATTTGTTTAAGAGGAAGAAAAATAGAAGAGAATGTAAAATCATTAACAATGCTATAAATACAAGTAATTTTATGTTTTCTAAGACTGCGCGGGATGAAATCAGAAAAAAATATGGCTTAGAGGATAAGTTCGTAATAGGAAATATCGGGAGATTTTCTTATCAAAAAAATCAAACTTTTTCTATCAAACTTTTTGAGGAATACCTAAAAAGCGATAGCAATGCGGTTTTAATTTTTTTAGGTGCCGGTGAGGATATGAAAAAGCATAAAGAATATGTAAAATCCAAAGGTCTCGAGGATAAAATTTTGTTTTTAGGTTCTCACAATAATGTTCCTGACTTTTTATCGGCGATGGATGTTTTTCTTTTCCCGTCTTTATTTGAGGGACTCGGAATCGTAGCTATTGAGGCTCAAGCAAGCGGACTGCCAGTTTTAGCTTCTGATATGATACCGAGAGAGACCGATTTGACAGATTTAATAAATTATTATCCTCTTGATACATTTATTCCTTGGCTTGAGGCACTAAAAAATTTTGAAAACAAAGATTGTGTTGACAGAGAGCAATATGCTAAAAAAGTAAAAGATATGGACTATGATATAGAAAGCACTGCAAAATATTTAGAGGATTTCTATTTATCTTTATAGTTAACCACATTACCTTATAATAAAAATGGAATTGATTTTATGAAGAAAAAAGTTTTGATAATAGGTCCCGGTATGGAGATTGGCGGTGTTGAGCGAAGCCTTTTAGGGTTGCTTGACGCCATTGATTATGACAAATATGAGGTTGATTTGTTTCTTCTTTCCCATACGGGCGAGTTTATGCCGCTTATTAATAAAAATGTGAATTTATTGCCTGAAAATAAAATGTTTTCTTACATTAGTTGGCCTATTTCAAGACTCATAAAAAAAGGTAAGTTATACATAGCATTAATTCGTTTATTTTCCAAGTTTTACGGCGATTTAAGAGCAAAAATAAAAAAAACAGCAACCATAAATGTCACTCTTTGTAAAAAACTCATTTCTCGTACAGTTAAAAAAATGCCTAAACATTATGATATCGCTCTCGGATTCTTCGGTCCACATTATTTTGTCAGCAATAAAGTAGATGCCAACCTTAAAATCGGTTGGGTACATACCGATTACAGCAGTTCTACTGAACTACCAGATGTAAAATTCACATTACCTATGTGGGCGGGACTTGATTATGTTGCTTGTGTCAGCGAACAGGTTAAACTTTCGTTTGACAAAATTTATCCCTCTCTGCAAGAAAAAACCGTTGTTATTGAAAACATATTTTCAAGCGATTTTGTAAAGACAAGAGCCGAGGAATTTGCAGTAAAGGACGAAATGCCAGACAATACTGATGTAAAAATCCTTTCGGTCGGCAGATTTTGCACGGCAAAAGCCTTTGATGATGTTGTAATCGCTTGTGATAAACTAAAGCAAAAAGGTTATGACTTCAAGTGGTATCTTATCGGCTACGGTCAAGATGAGCAACTGATTAAGAGTCTTATTGAAAAGTATTCATTGCAGGATACTGTAATTGTTCTTGGCAAAAAGGACAACCCTTACCCTTATATGAAAGAATGCGATATATACGCTCAACCTTCACGCTATGAGGGCAAAGCAGTAACCGTTACCGAAGCTCAGATTTTAAATAAACCCGTTATGATAACCCGATATGCCACAAGTTCGGCACAATTAAAAGAGGGTTTTGACGGTTACATTTGCGAAATGGGTGTCGACGGTGTTGTAGAGGGAATTGAGTATATGATTAACAATCCCGATTTTAGAAAAACACTTATCGAAAATACGAAAACTGCGACTTATGACAACGCTTTTGAAGCACAAAAAATATTTGAGTTGGAGAAACACAAAATATGATTATCGTAACTGCTGTGTTTTTAGTTTTTCTTCTTTTTTCAATTAGAAAGAATACTGATGTTTTTTCTAATGACATTTCGCAAGAGGCCTTTTCTTTAAAGAATACTAACGCTGTAAGAGGAATACTTGCGATTTCAATCGTTTTGTGTCATTTGACCGCAAGGGTTGAAAGAGAACTTCCTTTTGTATCAATGTCTATTATGGCAAGTGTGGGAGTCGGACTGTTTTTTATATTCAGCGGATATTCTTTGGTTGTAAGCTTAAAAAACAAGCCAAACTATATGAACGGTTTTTTAAAGAAGCGATTTGTAAACTTGGGTATACCTTACTTAATTTTAATTTTGATTTACATATTTGTTCGCTGTGTCTTCTTTGACGTTCCATTTAAAGAAATTTTGACAAGAACCGTTAAAGGCGACCTTATAAGCAACTCTTGGTATATGGTTGCAATTTTGGTCTTTTCGGTTATTTTCTGGCTTGTTTTCCGCAAAAAAGGGTTTAATACCAAAAAAACTGTTTTGAAAATTTGCATAGGAATAGCAATTTATATATTTTGTTGCGTGATTTTCGGTTGGCCCGAGTGGTGGATACTCACATGCGAAATGTTTGTTGTTGGAATTTGTTTTGCGTATAAAAAAGATAGCATTGAAATGACCTTAAAAAATAATTACTGGTTATTTGCGGGAATTGCATTTATCTTTAGTCTAGGTGCGTATTTATTCCCTGCAATCTTTAACCGTATAATAAATTTACCCTTTTCTTTTGCAAGAGGAAAATTCACCTTTGATGTTTGGTTTATAAACAGTGTTCTTATGGGCTTCTTTATTCCAATATTTTTATGCATTTTAATGTATAAATTTAATGTTATAAACCGTATAACAAGTTTCCTTGGTAAAATTTCTTTGGAAATATATCTTTTCCACGGACTTATAATAGAGTGCTTGTTAGATTTGGGATTGCCTAAAATATCCGAAGAACTATTTACAATTATGGTTTTAATAATCACGCTTGCTTTAGCAGTAATTACTAATAAAATCAGTTCTTATATAACAAAATTAAATGTTTAAAAAAATTAATTTCAGCAATGTGATATAACCGTCTTAAAATTCAATATGGGAGGCACATTTATGTCGTTTAAATCCACACAATATCAAATTGCATACAGAAAAATAGAAAAAAATTTTAAAAAATACCCCTTAGAAGATGTGCCCGTGCAATTTGTAACAATACCAAATTCTTTTAGATATTGGGCGGCTGACCCTTTTCTTTGGGATTTCAATAAACGCACTTTTTTGTTTTGTGAATTATTTGATTTTAATTTAGGCAGAGGAGTTATTGGATATTCGGAATTTAAAAAAGGCAAATTTACAAAATATAAGCCTGTCATTGTCGAAGATTTTCATTTGTCATATCCTTTGATTTTTGAATTTAAAAATGATATATATATGATGCCTGAGACAAACGAAGCTAATAGTCTTTTGTTATACAAGGCTGTTGATTTTCCTGAGAAGTGGGAAAAATGTAAAATAATCAAAGAGAATTGCCGATTGGTGGATACTACTATATTTCCATTAAAGGACGATAAAGGATTTGAAGGATTTAGTAGTAGCGAATCGGCTGATGCAATTTATAAATTAAAGTTAGACGAAAATTTAAATCTTATTGAATTTAAAACCATGGATTTAGACGCTAAAACCAATAGAAATGGCGGAAGCATGATAGATGTTGGAGATTCAATCATAAGAGTTTGTCAAGATTGCAGACAAACATATGGATACACATTGATTTTTAGAAAACTTAATCTAAAAACATTTGAAGAGATGGAGCAATATACGTTATCACACAAAGATATTGTCATATTAAATTCAAAAGGGAAATCAATTACCCCGTCGGGTATTCATACTTATAATGCAAACGGTAATTTAGAAGTTATTGATATTAAACGTAATACTATCACACTCGGAAATTTATTTTATAGACTATTAAGGAGGATATGTAAATAATGGATGCCAAATTTTATAGTTGTGAAGAATTTGAAGACTTAAAAAATATTTGGAATCAATTGGAAATAGGGGAAGAAATGACAGCGTTCCAATCATATGAATGGTATAATTCTTTAAATAAATTAATCAAAAGAGAAACTCGAAGAAATATATTTAGAGAGTGCTTTTATGTTGTTGTATATGAAGGCGAAAAGCCGGTTATGATTGCGCCCTTACAGTATGTAAAGGTGGGAATAAAATATAGTTTTATAGGAATAAAACGAGGGTTTTATTTCATTGGAAGAAACGGGTATACAGACTATTGTAATTTTATATATAAAGATTTTAACGAAAAGGCAGCAGAAACGATTTTTAGAGAGGTTTCAAAAAAGTTTAAAACAAACTTTTTTGGCTTGGAATTGGTACCGGAAAACACATCTTTAAGCAAGTATATACAAGAAGAATATACTCGGCATTTTACCATTACTGGTGCTGCAAATTTGGAATTTCCAGATACATTTGATGAATATCACAAAAATCTGTCTAAAAATATGCGACAGAATATCAGAACTTCTTTTAATAGACAAAATAGGGATGGTATACAATTTAAATATGAAATGAAATATGAGCCTCTAAGCATTGAAGCGCGAAAGATATTAATGGAAATTCGTTCTGGCAGGGTAGCCGCCAAAAGAGAAAATTTTAGAAAAAATGCGTCCTTAAAAAGTAAAATAACTAATACATATAGCAATATTGTAAAAAGTATATTTGACGTTTCACATGATATAATTTTCGAGAATTTAAACACATGGACATTCTTGGTAACAAAGGACGATGAGATTGCAAGTTTCCTTTGGGGAATCAAAGATTTAACTTCAAAAAAGCATTATGTAATATATGCGGGTGTTGATAAAAAGTATGAGTGGTATTCGCCAAATAATGCATATTTTTATAAATATATTGAGGATTTATATAATAATGGTTCTGTTGAAAATGGTGTGATTTTTGATTTCACACGTGGAAATGAAAAGTATAAATTTGATTTAGGATGTAAGGAAAGAAAATGCTTGAACTACAATTTTCGCTATACCCACCAAAAACAATAAACAGAAAGTTTTGTTCACTGTTTTTGTTTAAAAATCTGTTTTGAATATAGTTTTTAATTTTCACAAAAACCGAAACTAAAACATCATAAAGGATAGAATTAATAAGATGAATAATATAGATGGTATAATTCCAAAAGTTAGCATTATTGTTCCGATTTATAAAGTGGAATCATATTTAAAACGCTGTGTAGATTCTTTAAGAAATCAAACACTGAAAGATATTGAGATTATTTTGGTTGATGATGGTTCTCCTGATAATTGTCCACAAATGTGTGATGAATTTGCAAAACAAGATCACCGCATAAAGGTTGTTCATAAGCAAAACGGCGGTCTTAGTTCGGCCAGAAATGCCGGTATTGATATATCAACGGGTGAATATCTTGGTTACATTGATAGCGATGATTATGCTGAGCCTTATATGTTTGAAAAACTTTATAATTGTGCGGTTGCAAATAAAGTTGATTTTGTAATGGCTGATTATTATAGAGTGAGCAATGGTCAAAAAAAAGAAAAATCACTTGATATACGAGAGGGTTTTTACACAAAAGAAGATATAGTAAAGGAAATATATCCAATGCTTATAATGCGGGAGAGTATTGGATTTGGACCGCTTCTTTCGGTTTGGAATTGTCTTTATAAAGCAGATTTTATTAAAAATAACAATTTATATTTTGATGAGGAAGTAAAGTGGTCGGAGGATTGTATTTATAGTGCGATTTTAGGTTATTTGGCAAATAGTTTTTATTATTTAAAGGGAGAATGCGTTTACAATTATATTCAAAATAGCGGCTCAATAAGCACGACATATCAACATCGTGCGTGGGCTGTGTACTGTTTAATGAATCACAAGTTGCGAGATTTTTTTGAAGGCAAAAATGATTTTGATTTTTCACGACAACTGGATTTGCATATTTTGTATTTTGCTTGTAGTTTATGCGGAGAATTAGAATATACAAATTTTTCTTTTTGGCAAAAATACAAGGTGAAAAAATCGGTTCTCAACACCCCTTGTTTTAAAAATGTGATGAAAGGTTTTAAACTTCCAAATGTTAATATAAAATTTAAAATCGTTTTGTGGCTTATGAAGAAAAAACAAGCCTTTTTACTAACGTTATTGAAATAGAGGTAAAATAAAAATGAAAACACCTAAATTAACCATTCATACACATACATATAACCGTGCGCACACATTACCTGCTGTGTATGAATCATTGAAAAATCAAACTTGTTTCGATTTCGATTGGTTTATAACCGATAACGGCTCTACCGACAATACGGAAGAATTATTTGAAAAATGGTGTAAAGAAGAAAACCCATTCAAAATCACCTACCGAAAAATAGAAGAACGCGGTATACCAAGGGCCCTTAATTACGGTATAAACCACATAGAGGGTGATTATTTCTTTATGTTGGATTCTGACGATAAACTTCTGCCTAATGCGGTTGAGGTTATTTTAAGAAGTATTAAAACAATAGATGATAACGATGAAATTGTTGCCGCAGGTTTTGTTAGAATCAAAGAAAATGGACAACCAATAAAGGGAATATGGCCTAAAGTCAATGAAAAAGGCTATGTTGATTGTATAAACCTTGATAGATATAAGTATGATTTAGACGCCGATATGTGCGAAGCGTATAAGGTTGATATTATTAAAAACTATCCTTTCCCTGTTTGGCAGGACGAAATATATGCACCCGAACAATTATGCTTTGACGCAATGGCTTTAGACGGCTATAAAGTCAGATGGTTTAGAGACCCTGTTTATATATGCGAATACTTAGAAGACGGACAAACCCAAGGAAACTGGAATCTGCTTCGCAAAAATAAAATGGGTTACGCCATGCTTAGTAATCAGCGCTTGTTATATGTTAAAAATTTCAAAGAAAAATTCAAGTCTGCCGGTCAGCATATTGCCCTTTCGATAGTGGCAGGTTACCCATCGTACATATTAAAAAGCAATAAAAAATGGTTAACATTGTTAGCTTTACCGTATGGTCTTTTGTTAAGCATTAGGAGAAGAAATCAGTTTAAATGGGATGACCCTGTAAATAGGAGGAACTTTGAATGAAAGCAGGTATATTAACCTGGCACGATGTATTGAACTACGGTTCTGCATTTCAAGCCTATGCTTTGCAAGAGGTGTTGAAAGAAAATGGTGCCGATGCAGAAATACTTTCTCACGACAGAAAACTCCCCGATTATTATAGCAATAAACTGCCAATAAAAAGCATAAAAGGTGTTTTGTGTTGGCTACGCAATCAAACTCCTGCCAGAGTAAAATACCGCAAAGAAACAAAAACGAAATCCGAGAGTTTTATTAAATTTCAAAGCGAGTATTTAAATGTTAAAAATCATTACTCAAATACAGATGCGGATGTTGTTTATATCGGCAGTGACCAAATCTTTGATATTAACGGTTTGTATTATCCTTTCCAATTTGGCGGAGATATAAGTTGTGATAAAATCAATACCTATGCGCCGTCTTTTGGTGAAACAACTTATGAAAAATTAGAGCAGTCCCCTTATTTTGCTGAGATTTCAGAAAACATTAAGAAATTAAATGTTGTAAACGCAAGAGATGAAAATACAAAAAATATTCTCGAGAAAATTTTGAAAAGGGATATTGATATAGTTTTAGACCCCACTTTGCTTTATTCTTTTGAAAAAGAAAAAGCTATGTGGAATAAGCGATTAGTAAAAGAAAAATATTGTCTTATCTACTCCTGGGGTGGACTAACGGTGACGCCCGAATTTGCTGAATGTTGCAAGAAATTTGCAAAGCAAAACAACTTAAAATTGGTTTCGGTTGGTGAAAGACGCCCTTGGTGCGATATTCAGTTTGCGTCGGCTTCGCCGATAGAGTTTTTCGAACTTTTTATGCATGCAGATATGGTGCTTACAAATATGTTCCACGGAACCTGTTTTTCTATTCTTATGGGACGACCCTTCTATTCCTTTGTTATGCCTCATAACGAAAACAAATTGGGCGGTCTGCTTAAGTTTTTAGGTTTAGAAAGTCAAATTGTGAAGGGTTGCGAAAATTTAAAAATGGAAATCCCAAATATAGATTATGCTGTTGTTAATCCCACCTTGCAAGAAAAAAGAGAAATATCAAAAGCAAATTTGATTATAGGGCTTAATTAAATTTTAGGAAGGATATAATATGCAAAGTAAAGGCATTAAAAATGTCGTATTTGGTTTGTTTAACCAGTTCATAACCATTGCTTTCGGCTTGGTTTTGCCAAGAATGTTTATAATGAGCTATGGTTCAGAAGTTAACGGATTAATTTCCTCTATCAACCAACTGTTTGTATATGTTGCTTTGTTAGAAGCAGGTATTGGAACCGCTTCATTACAAGCCCTTTATAAAACTATTGCCGAAAATGACAAAGATGCAACTAATGGAATTTTGTCTGCAACACATTATTTTTATAAGCAAACAGGTTTTTGGTATTTTATAGCCGTAGTTGTTCTATCTTTAGGCTACCCTTTACTTGTTCCTTCTGAAATACCCTTTTGGACTGTATTTTTAGTAATATTTTTCAATGGTCTTGGCGGTGTTGTTAACTACCTTTTCCAAGGGGTATTTAGAATTTTTCTACGTGCAGAGGGAAAAAATTATCTGCTTTCAAATATAAGTACCTTCACATATTTGGCTACAAGTATTTCAAAAATTTTATTCATTTCTTTAGGCTTTAATATCGTAACTATTCAGATAGCATACTTTATAATTACACTTTCTCAAATGCTGTTCATAGTTTTCTATATTAAAAAGAACTATAAATGGATTGATTTGACTGTAACGCCAAATAAAAAAGCATTAAGCACAAAAAATTCAGTTATTATACATCAGATTTCTAATTTGGTATTCAGCAATACCGATGTTCTTATATTAACTTTCTTTTCGGGATTAAAAACGGTTAGTGTATATACTTTATATAATTCATTTTTTACAATGCTCAAATCCGTTTTATTTAGTTTCTTGGACGGATTGCAATATGCGTTGGGACAAACATTTAATTCTGACTTTAAAAAATTCAAGAAAATGCAGGATTTATTCGAGGTTAACTATATTACTTTAACCTTCTTACTGTACACAATTTTATATGTTTTAATATCTCCTTTTATCTATTTATACACAAACGATATTAAGGACATAAATTATATCAGTTTTTGGATACCATTATTGTTTACGCTTATTTATTTACTACAGGGTGCAAGAGGCCCTATGCAGCTTGTAAGCGAATATGCCCGTCATTTCAAACAAACTAGAGGTCAGGCAATAATCGAAATGATTATAAACTTGAGTGTATCAGTAGTGGGCGTATATCTTTGGGGAATTTACGGTGTTTTATTCGGCACAATTGCAGCACTGATTTACAGAGCAAATGCAATTATAATATATGTTAATAAACATATTCTTGAACGAAATCCTCTGGTTACATATAAGCGTTGGGGTTGGTGCTTCTCAATTTTTGTAATAGTTTGTTTTGTTAATTATTACATTACCTTATCCGTTCGTTCCTATTTTGAATTAATTCTATATGCTATTCCCATTACAGTGATTATAACCATTTTGTATATTGGCGGAATGTATATATTTGAAAGAGATTCATTTAAATATTTAATATCATTATTAAAAGCAAAAATTCCTTTTTTAAAATCATAATAAAAAAACAAAACCGCCGACTAATAGTCGGCGGTTAATTTTATTTTCCAACACAGAAGCTTCTGAAAATTTCGTCGGCAACCTCGTTTGTAACCCGTCTGCCCGTAAGTTCAAAGAGTGATGCGAGTGCATCGTCAACACAAATGCCAACGGCATCAAGGGTCTGACCCGAAAGAATTGCATTGTATGCCTCGTCAATTGCATCGAGTGCTCTTTTTGCACAGGCTCTCTGACGCTCGTTTATAAGGTTTGCGCTGTCAGGACAAATGTTGTTTACACCGCTGATTTCGGCAATTTTGTCCTTAAGGCTTTCGAGCCCGTTGTTTTCCTTTGCGGAAATTTCCACAAGGTTAAAATCTTTAAATACTTCTCTATCAAGCCGACTGTCAAGGTCGGTTTTGTTTATTATTATAAGTGCATTTCTACCTTTCAAATTTTCAAGCAGTCGCAAATCGTCACTGTCTAAAGCTTGAGAGCCGTCAAAAACCGCCAAAATAAGCTGTGCAGTTTCCATACGCTTGATGGCAAGTTCCACACCGATACTCTCGATTTTGTCGCCCGTGTCACGAATACCCGCTGTGTCAGCAAGGCGGAGGATAATATCACCAAGTCTCACCGTTTCTTCAATAACATCACGGGTTGTTCCCGCAATATCGGTAACAATCGAGCGGTCGGCACGGCTTAGCATATTCATTAAAGAGGATTTTCCAACATTGGGTTTGCCCACAATGGCGGTTTCAATGCCCTCACGCAAAATTTTACCCGCATCATAATCTTTAAGCATAATTTCAAGGTCTGTTTTCGCGTTTTCGAGCATTTTTGAAAAGCTTTCGCGGTCAAGACCCTCAATATCTTCGTCGGGATAATCCGAGAAAACCGAAATTGCGGCGTCCGCCTTTGTTAAAGCGGTAATTATGCCCTCAATTTTCTCGGCAGTTTTGCCAAGGTGCGCCGCGCGGGAGAGCTTGAGCTGCGCCTCGCTTTCGGCAGAAATCAGACCCATTATGCTTTCAGCCCTTGTTAAATCGGTTTTGCCGTTTAAAAAGGCTCGTTTGGTAAATTCACCCGCCTCGGCAGGGAAAGCGCCATTTTCTAAAATGAGTCTCAAAGTGTCACGCAAAATAATTGCGCCGCCGTGGAGAGTGATTTCAACCGTATCCTCACCCGTAAAGCTGTTGGGAGCTTTGAAAACCAATGCAACGCCGTCGTCAATAACACTGTCGCCATCCTTAACCTGTCCGTATGCGGCGGTGTAGCCCTTAAAATCGGCTAATTTCTTTCCGCTAAAGGGGAAAAACACCTTGTCCGCAACCTCTAAAGCCTTATCGCCCGAAATTCTGATTACACCCAAAGCCGACTGACCCTGAGCCGTGGCAATAGCGGCAACTGTGCGCTCTGACATTGTTTTCACTCCCCTATAAATTCAAATCTCTTGAATATTTTGCCGTCTCTCTCGACGGTCTCGTTCCACATAACAGCAGGTCTTACCCAAACCTTGCCGTCGTTTTTCAAATCCTTATACACAACCATTTCTTCAAGGGTTTCGGAGTGTTTGGCAATAGCCACAACCTCATACTCGTTGCCCTTGAAATGGCGGTATTTTCCAAGTTTTATATCCATTATTTCATAAATTCATACATTGCCTTATAGCACATGTAGATGTCAAGCTTAGATGTAGTCTCAAAGGGTGCGTGCATTGAAAGAACGGGAACACCCAAGTCAACAACATCAATTCCTAAATTGGCGATAAACTGAGCCACAGTTCCGCCGCCGCCTAAATCAACCCGTCCTAGTTCTCCGCTTTGCCAGAAGATGTTATTATCGTCTAACAATTTGCGGATATATGCCATATACTCGGCAGAAGCGTCGGATGTGCCGGATTTTCCTCTGGCACCTGTATATTTTGTAACCACAACACCGTAATTCAAGCGACTTGCATTTCTTCTTTCCATAACATCCTGGAAAGTGGGGTCAAGACCTGCATTAACATCGGCAGAAAGGCATTTTGAGTTTCTGATAGCTATTGTGCCGTCGCCATTTTGCATTTTTGCAAGGTCGCCGATTACATATCTTAGGAAATCGGAGTCTAGACCCGTATTACCCATTGAGCCTACCTCTTCCTTATCAGCAAGGATGGCAACAGCAGTCTTTTCGGGGGCTTCAACATCTAAAATCGCCTTGAGTGCGGGGTATGCGCAAACACGGTCATCTTGACCGTATGCGCCAACGAGGGAGCGGTCAAAACCAATGTCACACGCCTTGAAAGCGGGGACAATTTCAAGCTCAGCAGAGAGGAAATCCTCTTCAACAATGCCATATTTCTCGTTTAAAATCTTTAAGATATTTAGTTTAACAAGGTTACTGCCCTTGTCATCCTTAAAGGGATGAGAACCGATTAAAACATTAAGCTCCTCGCCCTTAATACCCTCGTTTAGAGTGCGTTTGCTTTGCTCCTGAGCCAAGTGGGGAAGCAAATCGTTTATAACAAACTTGGGCTCGTTTTCGTTTTCGCCGATGGAAACCTCTTTAACAGTTCCGTCCTTAAGGGCAAAAACGCCGTGGAGCGCCAAAGGAATTGCGGTCCATTGATATTTCTTAATTCCGCCGTAGTAGTGAGTTTTGAAAAGCGCCAACTCAATTTCCTCATAAAGGGGGTTGGGTTTTAAATCAAGACGGGGAGAATCAATGTGTGCGGCGCTGATATTAACGCCCTTTTCCACAGCCTCTTTACCGATAACGCAAAGGGCAATGCTTTTGCCACGGTTGTTAATGTAAACCTTGTCACCAGCATTATAAACCTTGCCGTATTCGAACTCCTTAAATCCCTTTTCCTCTGCTGCTTTAATAGTTTCCTTTACAGCCTCACGCTCGGTTTTTGCATTATCCAAAAAAGCCTTGTAACCCTCGGCAAAGTCCAATGCCTTAGAAAGTGTGTCGTCGTCTGCCTTTAAAAGAGCGTTTTTAGGCTCCATTGTAAGCTCCTTTGCTAAACGCTCTGCTTGTGTTTCTGCCATAATTACCTCTCCTTTATCTCGGTTAGTATTTCCGCAAATTTCTTTGTTATTTCGGTCTCGTCGCCGTTATTGTAAATTAAAACATTGCAATTTTCTTTAAAAAACTCGTCGGGTTTTCCCGCATTCATTCTAAGAATTGCATACTCTCGGCTTATATTGTCTCGTTTGCAAATTCTCTCAAGGCGTTTTCCTCTGTCCGCCAAAACACCGATTACAGCGTCGCACTTTTTATTTAGTCCGCTCTCAATAAGTGTTGGCGCATCAAGTAAAACATATTCACTGTCGCACTCTTTTTCCACCAAAGCGGTAATATGGGGCAACAAGGTTTTGTTTAAAAGCTCGGTGTTTTCGGGGGTTGAAAAGGCCTTTCTTGCCAAGGCTTTGCGGTCAAGCTCACCATTTTCTGAAAGTATTTCACTTGAAAAAACCTTAACTAGTGCTTTTAAACCCTCACTGTCTTTAACAACCGCTTGTCTTGCAACCTTGTCGCAATCAATAACTTTAAAACCTAAGCTTTGGGCGGTGGCGGTCAAGATACTTTTACCCGCACCCGTGGGACCCGTTAAACCTATGATTTTCATAAAGTAATCACCTTAAATCCTGAGGCTCTAAGCAGTCGGTTATAAACCGCAAGTCCTATGCCCGTTTTTGTGGGAGCGTGAATATAAACCTCTTTAGCGCCCATTTCGTCGACCTCTCGCAAAGCCGCAAAAACGCTGTGCGCCAAGGTTTCCTCACTTTTTGCTTCACCGTAGCAAAGGGTGGGAATTTTAATTTTCTCTAAATCTTCCTTAAAGCAAATTGCAACACTGTCACTTTTCGAGTTTACAAACTCTGAGAAAGCGTCACTCTCACCCTCAACCAAAAAGCTTTCGGTCTTGGGGGCATAGTGCTTATATTTCATACCAGGAGATGCCACCTGTTTGCCCTTTTCAGGCTCTGCAAGTACTGCCTTGTCAAGCACAATATCGGGTATAACTCCCCTTAACTGCTCGGGGGTGATGCCGCCCGGTCTTAAAAGCCTCGGTGGTTGTTCGCAAAAGGTAACCACTGTCGATTCAACACCGACACTGCATTCATCTGAATAAACAACAGCGTCAATTCTACCCTCTAAATCCGCCCAGACGTGTTCGGGGGTTGTGGGGCTTGGGCTTCCCGACCTGTTTGCCGAGGGTGCCGCAAGGGGCAGACCACTTTGTCTTATTATCTCTGCCGTGATTTCATTATCGGGCAGTCTTATGGCAACTGTATCTAAATTCGGGGATATGCAGTCGCCGATTTTCTCGGTTTTAGGTAAAATCATTGTAAAAGGACCGGGCCAAAATTTCTCGGCGCATTTAAGGGCAATTTCGGGGATTTCTCTTGCTATATCCTTTAACATTTCCATATCACAAATGTGGACAATAAGGGGGTTATCCTGCGGTCTGCCCTTGGCTTTAAAAATCTTTTTAACCGCGTCCTCATCATAGCAATTAGCCGCAAGACCATAAACCGTTTCGGTGGGAACGGCTACAATTCCGCCATTTTTTAAAATTTCACAGGCGGTTTTTATTCCATTTTTATCGTCTTTCAGCTTTTTGGTTTCCATTTTTTACTGTTCCTGTTCTTGCTTTAATGCCTCGGCGCGATAGTGGGTGATAAGTGCATCTACTACCTCGTCAATATCTCCGTTTAAAATTTGGTCTAACTTATAAAGGGTAAGACCGATTCTGTGGTCAGTAACTCTGCCTTGGGGATAGTTATAGGTTCTGATACGCTCACTGCGGTCGCCCGTTCCAACCTGAGATTTACGGTCGGAAGCAATAGCGGCATCGTGCTCACGCTGAGCCTCGTCCAAAAGACGAGAACGCAAAATTTTAAGAGCCTTATCCTTGTTTTTAAACTGGCTTCGCTCGTCCTGACACTCAACAACTGTGCCTGTGGGTATGTGAGTCACACGAATAGCCGAGGAAGTCTTGTTAATGTGCTGACCGCCGGCACCTGATGAACGGAAGGTGTCAATTTTGAGGTCGGCAGGGTTGATTTCAAGCTCAACATCCTCAGCCTCGGGAAGAACTGCAACCGTTACAGTCGAGGTGTGAATTCTGCCCTGAGTTTCGGTATCGGGCACACGCTGAACACGGTGAACACCGCTTTCAAACTTAAGACGGGAATATGCACCTGCACCCTCTATCATAAAGCTTATTTCCTTGTAACCGCCAAGCTCGGTTTCGTTGGCATTTACAACCTCGGTGCTCCAGCGTCTCGACTCGGCATACATTGTATACATTCTGTAAAGGCTACCCGCAAACAAAGCGGCTTCCTCGCCACCTGCACCACCGCGGATTTCCACAATAACATTCTTCTCATCATTGGGGTCTTTTGGAAGTAGCAGAATTTTAAGCTCGTCGGCAAAAATTTCAATGTTTTCCTTTGCCATTTTAAGCTCTTCTTCGGCGAGTTCTTTAAGTTCCCTGTCAAGTCCAGACTCGGCTAAAATTTCAAGGGCGCCCTTTTCGGCGTTTTTAGCGTCGGTATACTCTTTATATTTTTCAACAATAGGGGTAAGCTCACTGTGTTCCTTCATGAGTTTTCTAAAAAGCTCGTTATTTGAAGCAACATCGGGTCGGGTTAGCTCAATTCCAATTTGGTCGTAACGGTTTACAACCGCGTCTAATTTATTAAACATATTTACTCTCCGTCGGTTTCCAAGATTTTTTTAATGTTTTTTTCAGCCTTACTTCTGGGTATCAATATTTCGTGGCCGCAACCCTCACAAACGAGTTTAAAATCCATTCCAATTCTCGTTACTTTAAAGATATTGCTACCGCAAGGATGACTTTTTTTCATAACCAGTCGGTCGTTTACATTAATTTCCATAACACACCGCCTATTCTAACACCTTATTATATAATATATTACATCTAAAAGCAAGTGGGAAACCATTGAAAAAAGGCTTGACTTTAGTGCACTAATGTGGTACTATGGTAAAGTATTATTTTTTTGGAGGAGTTTATCTTGAAAAAGAACCCCAATTTACAAGATTTTTTCAAAGCAGTTTTAAGCCTTAAAACTCTTGAAGAATGCAATATGTTTTTTGACGATATTTGCACAATTCAGGAAATAGAAGCCCTTTCTCAGCGTTTTGAGGTGGCAATGCTTTTATGCGAAGGAAAAAGCTATAACGACATTAACCGTTTGACAGGTGCTTCTACTACCACCATCGGTAGGGTTAGCAAGTGCTTAAATTACGGTGACGGCGGTTACAAAACCGCTATCAAGCGCGTAAAGGAGAGCCAAGATGATTAACGAACAGATTTTAAGAAATGACGAAAAGGCGATTTTAAGTCTCCGTCAGCTTTACCGTGACAACGGCTATAAATATTACAAAATGAGCAAGTTTGAGGAATATGACCTATACTCAAAAAACAAGGATTTTTTGGTGGGCGAGGGTGTTATCACCTTCAACGATACCGACGGTTCTCTCTTAGCCTTAAAGCCTGACGTTACACTCTCAATTATTAAAAATTCCCGTGAGGACACAAAGCCTCAGCGTTATTATTACAACGAAAATGTTTACCGCATTAGTGAGACAAGCCACACCTACAAAGAAATTATGCAAACAGGTCTTGAGTGCATTGGCGCTGTGGGTGAAACGGAGGTTTGCGAGGTTGTAACCTTAGCCTTAAAGAGTTTAGAAACCTTGAGCAGTTCTTTTGTTTTGGATATTTCACACCAAGGCTTTGTTGATGCGGTGTTATCAGGTTATGAAATCGCCGATAAAAAGGCAGTTTTGACCGCAATTAACGAGAAAAATGCCGACGCTTTAAAGGTTTTGGGAAATGAGGATTTAATTCCTCTCACTTTTACTTTTAGCCACACCGAGGAAGCACTTGAAACCGCCGAAAAGCTTGTTAAAAACGAGCGGGCAGAAAACGCTCTTGCCGAGCTTAAAGCAATTTGTGATTATGCTAAAGATTTAGGCTATGGTGAACGAATTAATATTGACTTTTCTCTCTCTAATTCCACAGGATATTACAGCGGCGTTATTATGCGCGGCTATATTGAGTCGGTTGCCGAGCGTGTCCTTTCGGGCGGTCAGTATGACGCTTTAGTTAAAAAAATGAACCGCAATGCAGGTGCTGTGGGTTTTGCGGTTTATCTTGACACACTGGAAAGATTTGAAGAAACAAACCCCACCGAGCGTGAGTTTATAAATGTTGCTTTACCAAAGGGCAGACTCGGTGAAAAGGTTTATAATATGTTTGAAAAAGCAGGTTTTCCTTGCCCCTCAATAAAGGAAGAAAACCGAAAGCTTATCTTTGAAAACAAAGAGGCGGGGGTTAGATATTTCTGGGTTAAGCCCTCGGATGTTGCAATTTATGTTGAGCGAGGAGCTGCTGACATCGGCGTTGCAGGAAAGGACATTTTGCTTGAATACGAGCCAAAGGTTTACGAGCTTTTAGACCTTAATATGGGAAAATGCCGCATGGCGGTTGCCGCAAAAAAGGACTTTGAGGACGACACTTCCTCGACACTTAGAGTGGCTACCAAATTTTCAAACATTGCCAAGAAATATTACGCTGAAAAGTGCCGTGATATTGACATTATCCATCTTAACGGCTCTATCGAAATTGCCCCCATTTTGGGACTTTCAGATGTTATTGTGGACATTGTTGAAACAGGTAAAACCTTACTTGAAAACAACCTTGCGCCCTTTGAGACCATCGTTCCCATCAGCGCAAGACTAATTTCCAACAAATCAAGCTTTAAGTTTAAAACCCAAAAGATTTTAGAAATTAAAAAAGGCTTGGAAGCACAGGTGAAAAAAGATGATTAAAATTTTAAAATACGGTGAGGTTAGTGCAGACGAGCTTTTTGCCCGTAGTGAGCCAACCTTTGATGTTACCGACATTGTATCTGATATAATAGAAAATGTTGCAAAAAACGGAGACAAGGCGCTTTTTGAATATTCAAAAAAGTTTGATAAGGCCTCGCTCGACTCTCTTGTGGTAAGCGAGGAGGAAATTGAGGAAGCTTTCAGCCTTGTTGAGCCGAAATTTATTGAAATTCTAAAGGAAGCTGCCAAAAATATTGAAAACTTCCACAAAAAACAGGTTAGAAGCGGTTTTGAGATAAACCAAAAGGGCGAGATTATAACAGGTCAAAAGGTAACCCCCATTGAGCGTGTGGGTCTTTATGTGCCGGGTGGCACTGCGGCTTACCCGTCCACCGTGCTTATGGATAGTATTCCCGCAAAAATTGCAGGGTGCGATTATATCTGCATCACAACTCCGCCAATGGCAAACGGCAAGGTTAACCCCGTTATTCTTGCCGCCGCAAAAATTGCGGGTGTTGATAAAATCTTTAAAATCGGCGGCGCTCAGGCTGTTGCCGCCTTGTCTTACGGCACCGAGAGTGTCTTAAAGGTTGACAAGATTGTGGGCCCTGGCAACGCCTTTGTTGCCGAGGCAAAGCGTCAGGTTTTCGGCAGGGTTTCTATTGATATGATAGCGGGTCCCAGTGAAATTTTGGTTATTGCCGACTCGGGAAGCGACCCCACTTTCGTTGCGGCAGACCTTTTATCCCAAGCCGAGCACGACAAAAATGCCAGTGCCGTTTTGGTTACCGACAGTGAGGATTTGGCAAAGGCTGTGGCAGAGGAAATCGAAAATCAGCTTAAAACCCTTTCCCGTGAGGAAATTGCAAGGGTTTCCATTGATAACAACGGTAAAATTATTGTTGCCGACAATTTAGAAGATGTTTTCGCCGTTGCAAACGAAATTGCCCCCGAACACCTTGAGCTTTGTGTTGATAACCCCTTTGATTATCTTGATAAAATCAAAAATGCGGGTAGCATTTTTATGGGAAGATACTGCCCCGAAGCCTTGGGCGACTATTTTGCAGGTCCCAACCACACCTTACCCACATCGGGGACTGCCAGATTTTCAAGTCCCTTGTCGGTAGATGATTTTGTTAAGAAAAGTCAGTTTGTGTATTACAGCAAAAATGCGCTGGATAAAGTGGCAGAAAAGGTGGCTTTCTTTGCCGAGAAAGAGGGTCTTGACGCCCACGCCAAGAGCGCAAGTATAAGAAGTGAGAAAAAATGAGCAAATTTATAAACGAAAAATTCACAAGTCTTGAGGAATACACCCCAGGTGAACAGCCACAAGACAAAAAGTATATCAAGCTTAACACAAATGAGTCGCCCTATCCCCCCTCAAAGGCGGTTGTAAAAGCAGTAAGCAAAGCCGAAATTAAAGATTTGCGACTTTACTGCGACCCCGAGTGCAAAAAGCTGAAACTTGCTATGGCTAAACTTTTTGGTGTGAACGGGGAAAACATTTTCCTTTCAAACGGCTCAGACGATATTTTAAACTTTGCCTTTATGGCATACGGTCAAAAGGGTGCCGCTTACCCCGATATTACATACGGTTTTTACAGCGTTTTTGCTGAACTTCACGGAGTCGAGAGTGAGGTTATCCCCCTTAGAGACGATTTTACCATTGATATTTGCGAATACAAAAATAAAAATAAGCTTATTGTAATTGCAAACCCCAATGCACCCACGGGAATTGCCCTCTCGCTAGAAGAAATCGAAGAAATTGTAAAGGCTAATCCCGACAGTGTTGTGCTTATAGACGAGGCTTATGTTGATTTTGGCGGTGAAAGCTGTTACAAACTCACCGCAAAATACGACAATTTGCTTTGTGTCGGCACATTTTCAAAGTCTAGAAGCCTTGCAGGTGGCAGACTTGGGTTTGCAATAGCCAACGAGCGACTTATTGCTGACCTTGAAAAGATAAAATATTCCACCAACCCTTACAACATAAACCGCTTGACTCAGGTGGTTGGTACTGCTACAATAAATGACAATGACTATTACCTTAAAAACTGCGAAAAGATTATCAAAACACGCGAGTGGGTGACAAAAGAACTGGAAAGCTTGAGGTTTTTTGTTCTGCCCTCTAAGGCTAACTTTATTTTCGCAAAGAGTGACAAAATTTCGGGTCTTAAGCTTTATGAAGAACTTAAAGAAAAGGGCGTTTTAGTCCGCCACTTTGAAAAGGACAGAATAAAAGACTTTAACCGAATTACCATTGGAACCGACAAGGAAATGAAAACTCTGATAGAAAAAATTAAGGAGATTTTATGAGAACGAGCGAAATTAACCGCAAAACTAATGAAACCGACATTAAACTGAAGCTGAATATCGACGGCGAGGGTAAAAACTCTATTGACACAGGCTGTGGTTTTTTAGACCACATGCTGACCCTTTTTTCCCGCCACGCAAGGTTTGATTTAGAGGTTAAATGCGTTGGCGACACTTTTGTTGACTATCATCACACAGTTGAAGATATCGGCATTGTTTTAGGCAAAGCTATGGCAGAGTGTTTGGGCGAAATGCGAGGAATTAAGCGTTACGGCAGTTTTATTTTGCCTATGGACGAAAGCCTTATTTTAACCGCTGTTGACATTTCGGGCAGAAGTTATCTGGGCTTTAGATTAGATATTCCCACTGGGCGTGTTGGCGATTTTGACACCGAGCTTGTCAGAGAATTTTTTGAGGCATTTGTGCGAAATTCCAACATTACACTTCACATTAATCAGCTTGAGGGTTATAATTCCCACCATATAATTGAGGGTGCTTTCAAATCGGTTGCCCGTTCTTTAAAAGAGGCGGTAAGCATTGACGAAAAATTTAAAAATGAAATTCCCTCCACCAAAGGAGTACTTTAATGTTAGCGATTATTGATTACGGCGTGGGAAATTTGTTTTCCCTCGTTTCCTCTCTTTCGGCTATTGGGGTTGATGCGGTGGTAACCAGCGACCCCGAGATCATTAAAAAAGCCGACCGACTCATTCTCCCAGGCGTTGGCGCTTTTGGAGACGCCTCAAAGAAGCTTTTTGAGAGCGGTCTTTGTGAAATTATCAAAGAAAAGGTGGCAAAGGGCACACCCTTGATGGGTATCTGCCTTGGTATGCAGTTGCTTTTTGAAAAAAGCTATGAATACGGCGAATATGAGGGCTTAGGTCTTTTAAAGGGCAAGGTTATAGGTATGGAAGGCACTATCCCCGAAAACCTTAAAATTCCCCATATTGGTTGGAACGAGCTTAAAATTGTTCGCAAGAGTCCCATTTTCAAATATTTAAACGAGGGCGACTGCGTTTATTTCGTCCACTCCTTTTATGCAGTGGACTGCGAGGAGTCTTTACTCGCCACCGCCGAATACGGCAAGGATTTAACCGCCGCCGTGGGCAAGGGTAACATCTACGGTTGCCAGTTCCATCCCGAAAAGAGCGGCAATGTGGGTCTTAAAATTTTAAAAGCATTCAGCGAGGTATAAAATGTATATTTTCCCTGCAATAGATTTGGTAAGCGGCAAGGCTGTCCGCCTTTTCAAGGGTGACTACAACCAGATGACCGTTTACAGCGAAAATCCTTTAGAGGTAGCGCAAGATTTTGAAAGCAAAGGCGCAAAATTTATTCATCTTGTAGATTTAGAGGGCGCTAAGGACGGCACAACACCCAATATTGAAACGGTAAAACAAATTGCAAATGAAACAGAGCTTTTTACCGAAATCGGCGGAGGTATTCGTGACATTGAAACGGTTGAAAAATATCTTTCGAGCGGTGTTGACCGTGTGATTTTAGGCACTGCCGCCGTAAAGGACGAGGCTTTTTTGAAAGAGGCTTTGTCGAAATTCGGCGAAAGAATTGCCGTTGGAATTGATATTAAAGACGGCTTTGTTGCCATTAAGGGTTGGACCGAATCAAGCGGTATTGACCCCTTCCAGTTTTGCGAAAAAATGCAGAATTTAGGTGTTAAATACATAATCTGTACCGATGTTTCAAAGGACGGCGCAATGAAAGGCACCAATTTGGAGCTTTACCGCAAATTATCCGAGAAATTTAATGTGAATATCACCGCATCGGGCGGGGTTTCCACCTTAGATGACATTAAAGAACTTAAAAAAATGGATATTTACGGCGCTATAATCGGCAAGGCTTATTACCTTGGCGCAATAGATTTAAAAGAGGCTATCGAGGTATCAAAATGATAACAAAAAGAATTATCCCTTGTCTTGATGTCCGCAACGGGCGTGTTGTTAAGGGTGTGAATTTCGAGAATTTAAATGATGTTTCCTCTCCCGTGGAGCTTGGAAAATATTACAGTGACTGCGGTGCAGACGAGCTTGTTTTCTACGACATTACCGCGTCGAGCGACGGCAGGAAGTTATTTACCGACATTTTAAAAGAGGTTGCAAAAAATATTTTTATTCCCCTTACTGTTGGCGGCGGAATTAACACAATTGAAGACTTTGACCGAGTTTTAAAGTGCGGAGCCGACAAGGTAAGCGTAAACTCAGGCGCAATTAAAAACCCCGATTTAATAAACGAGGCTGCCCGTAAATACGGCAACCAGTGTGTTGTAATTTCGGTTGATGCCAAACGTGTTGACGGGGAATTCCGTGTTTTCGCCAAGGGCGGACGGGAGGACACCGGCATTGAGGCTATCGGTTGGATTAAAGAGTGTGTCCAGCGAGGAGCAGGTGAGGTTGTTATAAACTCAATCGACACCGACGGCGTTAAAAAAGGCTTTGACCTTGAAATGCTAAAAGCTGTGAGACAGGCTGTAAATGTTCCCGTTATCGCCTCGGGCGGTGCAGGTTCAAGCGAGGACTTCGTAACTCTCTTTAAAGAAATTCCCGACATTGATGCGGGTCTTGCCGCTTCTATTTTCCACTTCGGTCAGGTTAAAATTGCCGACCTTAAACAAACCTTAAAAGACAATGACATTTTAGTAAGGAGCATTTAAAATGATTGATATAAACAGCTTGAAATTTGACGAAAAGGGACTTATCCCCGCCGTTGTGGTGGACGCGCACTCCAAAAAAGTGCTGACTGTGGCATATATGAACGCCGAAAGCCTTAAAATTTCTATTGAAAAAGAAATGACCTGTTTTTTCAGCCGTTCAAGAAACGAGCTTTGGCTTAAAGGTGAAACCAGCGGAAACTATCAGCACATTGTTTCAATAACTGCCGACTGTGACGGCGACGCACTGGTTGTTATGGTGGAAAAAGAGGGTCCTGCTTGTCATTTAGGCACCGATTCTTGCTTCACAAATGAAATTTTCAAAAGCGAAACCAGAGAAGAATACTCCCTCGATGTTCTTTACGATATGTTGGCCGAGCGCAAACAAAAAATGCCCGAGGGCTCATACACCACCTACCTTTTCTCAAAGGGTGTTGACAAAATACTCAAAAAGGTGGGCGAGGAGTCAACCGAGGTTATAATCGGAGCTAAATCGGGCGACAAGGCAGAGACAATTTATGAAATTGCCGACCTTACATATCACGTTATGGTGCTTATGAACGAGATGGGCATAAGTCTTGAAGAAGTAAGAAAGGAACTCGCTTCCCGTCACATTATCGACCACAAGGTAAAACAAGAAAAAATGGTATAAATTAAACCCCCAATTATTTGGGGGTTTTGTTTATTCAAATAATTTAAATTCGCTGTAAATATCCTTGCGGTGTTTAGCATCATTTATGGTTTTTATGCTGTCGGCTTTGCGTTTCTTAGTTGCCACCAAGAAAAGATATTTGGCCGATGTGTAAACCACACCAAAGGGCAACAAAACGGGGTGTTCTTTAACGAATTTTACCTCTCGTCTGGTCTTCTCTGTAAGGGTTTTAAAAACCTGTAAAATCGGGTTTTTTCGGTCAACCGAGCCGTCTTTGCGGTCGGCAATATACTTGATTTGAGTGTAGCGGTCGGCGTCCTTTGTACCAAAATTTCCACCCGAGAAAATATCAGAAAAAACATTTTCTAAAAGACTTTTTTCGACATTTTCCACCCACACTTTTTTCTCACAGCCAAGATATTCTACGCAAACGGCAGTTAAAATTCTTGCAAATTCCCAAAGACCCATTTCCTTTAAGGGTCCTTCAAAGGTTTCGGTCATTTCCGCTTCGGAAACCGAGTTTATAAACACCGCCCAGTCGCAAAGATGTCTAAGTCCCACGCCCTCTCTTATCAAGTGGGTGGCGGTGTGCAAAAGTAAAATAACGCCGTGGTGGAATTTGCTTGGCACCAAACACTCGCCGTTTTGGGTTTTTATCAGTTCGGCATTTTCAATTACATTTAAATATTTACTAAAAACCTCCGCCTTATTTTCGGGTATTCCGCCAACCGAGAAATGCACCTCGCATTTAGATTCGGCTTCACCTTTTTTTCTTATAAAAGCAATGTGACCGTGGTCTTTTTCCAAAGAATCTAACGCTTTATATCCAATTTTCTCTAACGCCGAATTAACCACTTTAATGTCTTTAGGGTAAACCAGAATATCGGTATCGCCCATCGTTCTAAGTAGTGGCTCTTTATAATATTTTGCCGATGCCACACCCTTAAAAGCAACATATTTTATACCCTTTTCACTCAAGGCTCTATGTATTTCGCTGTGGTCGAAAGAGACACGCATATTTTCAGCAATTCTTTGCAAAAATTGAGGCTCAGCGGTATAATTTTCGCCCGAAACCGCCTCTAAGGCAGTGCAAACCAAGGGGTAAACCGTTTGGCGGTTTGCCTCTTTTAAAATTTCCCCAGCTTTAAACTCTTTTGTCTGAGTTTCCTTGCCAAAAAGAGCAAAGGAACAAAGGTGTGAAAATGCAGTTTGCAAATTCTTTGAAGCTTCTTTCATTTTTGTTTCTTTTCCTTTTAAAAATCCGTATAGCAAATACCCCAAAGCGCCTGTCACAGCACCTAAGGTATTGAAAATAACATCGTCGGTTTCACATTTGCCGAGGGACAAATAAAACTGCACCCATTCGACAAAAACCGACAAAATAAACGCCGACAATACAGTAAATAAAACATTAATTTTCTTGAAAGATTTTGATAAAACATAGGGCAAAGCGATACCGAAAGGCAGATATAACGCCCAGTTCATTAAAACCGAGCGATACATTTCAGGTTGTTTTTGAGCCTCTATAAAACTGTAAAAAGGTCTTAATTCCAACGCAATCACATTACCATTTCTTGAAAAAACAGTTAACTGCAAAATCGCCAAAACGGAAAGTACAAACAGCAAAAAATTAAATACCTTAATCCATTTCTTACTGCTGAAAATTAAATTTAAAAAAGCATAGAGAATTGTAAAAACAACCAAACTCACAAAAAACGGAAACAGCGGTCTTGCGTAAATCCAGTGAATCATAATTTACCGCCTTCTTCGGGCTTTGACTTTGACCCAAAAGCCCAAAATCTATTAAGCAAAAAGTTAATGGGTATGGTTATAAGCAAATTAAGAAAAGGTCCCAAAAGTTCGGGCAAATGGAGTATTTCCACCCACAAGACAAGCAAAACGGTGGTTAAGCCCAGACCAGTTATTCCATAGGACAAAACGGTCTTGACAAAAGACCGCAAAAGTGAGCGTTTTTCACCCAGACGGGTTTTGAAAACATACTTGTTATTCCAATAAAAAGCATTCGTAACGCTAATCAGAAAGGCAATAAGGTTTGCCAAAACATAATTTAACCTTAAAAATACAAGCAAAGCGTAAACCGCATAATGAATCAGCGTATTTGAAACGCCAACCACGCAAAACTCAATAAACTGCACTGCTTTTTGCTGAATTTTTTTTGGAATTTTCAAAAAAGACATAATTTTAAGGAGCAGATTTTCGAAAAACTTTATAATCTTTTCCATATCCGCTCCCCTTTCTTAAAATATTAAACTATTTATAGTTTACACGAAATTTTCTCTAAAGTCAACGAGGTTATATATTACATAAAAAAACAAAGCCCCTTTCGGGGCTTTGAAATCTTAGTTTTCTATCCTCAAATTTGCATAAACAGAAGCCAACATCTCGTCCTTATTGCGAAGCTCGTTAAATCTTACTTCGGCAGTTTCAAGCGCTTTAATCTGTTCGGGAATTTCAGTGTTTGTAACCTCAGACAAGATTTTAGCGTTTTCAAACTCGTTGTCAACAGCCTTGTCGCTTACAGCCTCAAGAACACTTCTTACAAACTTGTAAGGAGATGCGGTTGATGCTACAACCACTGTTCTGTCATCACCTGTTTCCTTTAGATACTGATTATAAACATCCAAAGCAACAGCGGTGTGGGTATCAACAAGATAACCGTATTCACCAAAATATTTTGCTACTGTTTCAACAGTAGCCTTGTCATCACAGCAACCTGCCCAGAATAATTCGCCAAGCTTTTCTTTAACTTCGCCGTCTACAGTAAAGGTGCCGTTTTCAGCCAAGTTTGCCTGAAGTCGTGCTACAAATTTATCGTCATTATTTGAAAGTTCAAACAACATTCTTTCAAGGTTGCTTGAAATCAAGATATCCATTGAAGGAGTGATGGTGGTATAGAAATCACGGTTGCGGTCATATTTGCCTGTTCTTATAAAGTCGGTAAGAACATTGTTAGCATTAGAAGCGCAAATGAGTTTGTTTACGGGCACACCCATCTTCTTTGCATAGTAAGCCGCTAAAATGTTTCCGAAGTTACCTGTAGGAACAACAACATTAAATCCGTTTTCCTTAATCTTTTCGTCTTCTGCGAGTAAATCGCAGTAAGCAGAAATATAATATACAATCTGAGGAACAAGTCTGCCCCAGTTGATTGAGTTTGCCGATGAGAAAAGCATACCGTTTTCAAGCAATTTTTCTTTAACTGCGTTGTCGGTAAATATCTTTTTAACGCCTGACTGCGCATCGTCGAAATTGCCCTTAATTGCGCAAACATGAACATTGTCGCCCTTTTGGGTATCCATCTGCAATTTTTGCATTGGGCTTACACCGTCACTTGGATAGAACACCAAAATTTCGGTGTTTTCAACATCCTTAAAGCCTTCAAGTGCAGCTTTACCTGTATCGCCCGATGTAGCAACAAGAATAACTGCCTTTTTGCCGCCGTTTACCTTTTTAGCAGCGGTTGTAAGCAAATAAGGCAAAATCTGCAAAGCTAAATCTTTAAATGCGCAGGTAGGACCGTGCCACAATTCAAGTATTTTCTGATTTTCGCCAACGGCTGACATGGGAGCCGGAAGCTCGTTATCAAAGGTGCCAGTATATGCGCCGTTTACGCAATAATCAACCTCTTCCTCTGTAAAGTCGTTAAGGAAATTGCTTAAAACATACTTTGCTCTGCCTTTATAATCTAATTTTTTGAGTGCATTAAAATCGTCTTCTGTAAAAAGAGGGAAAGTATCGGGAACAAAAAGTCCTCCCTCTGCCGAAATGCCCTGAGCAATGGCTTTTGCGGCAGAAACCTTTATAGATTTATCTCTTGTGCTTATGTAATTCATAGTTTGTCTCCTATTGTTTTTTCTTTATATTACCTCAATTTTTACCGTTTGTATAGTCTTTTACGGAAAAATTTAACATTTCTATAAATGTTTTTGTGAGTTTTGATGTGTTTATGTCGCTTCTTAGAATATAGCCGATTGTGTAATGGTCTTCACTTTCAAAGGGTATGCTTACTATTCTGCCCTCGTTAAGCAAGGAGGGCATAATACCCGTGCCAACAGTATAACAGTCGGTAGAAAGCAACACATTCATAAGACTTGCTCTGTCACTTATTTCTATATGCTTGTCACTATGGATTTCAACAATTTCCTCGGCGAAAAAGGAGACGCTGTGTTCCCCTTGCTCGTACGAAACGAAGGGATAATTTCCAAGCGTTTCCAAGGAAATTTCGCTCTTGTCAGCAAGCGGATGGTTTTTTCTCACAAAGATATGAGGTGAAGCTTCCAAAAAGGGTGTGAAAAGCAAATTCTTTTTCTTTAAATAACGCTGCATAATACCGATATCGCTTGATTTTATAGCAATAATTCCGATATCGCAATAGGCTGTTTCGGTTTCCCTTATAACATCATAGGTTTTCATTTCACGCAAAGAATAATCAAAAAACTCGTCTTTGGTCTGATTAACCAGATTTCCAAAAATATCTGCCACAAAGTCATAATGCTGTGTTGAAACATATAAGCGTTTGCGGTTTTTATCACGGGAATATCGGTTGACTATAAAATCATTTTGTTCTGCAAGTTGCTTAGCATATCTTACGAACTCGGCGCCATCTTCTGTTAAAGAAATTCCATTGCCTGCTCTTTCAAAAATTTTAATGTTTAATTCCTGCTCCAAAGATTTGACGCTGACAGATAGACTTGACTGAGCCACGAAAAGCTGTTTTGCAGCTTCGTTGAGCGAACCGCATTCTGCAATTTTTAAAACATATTTACATTGCTGTATAGTCATTTTCTATCCTCCGTCCTTTTATTCTTCAACAATAACCTTTGGCAGCTTCCAATGAAATTTCGTTGCCAGAATTCTTATTAATATTATTATACCAACCGAAATGAAAACTGCAACAGTTTTGTTAAGATAAATTCTTGTATAGAAATATAAACAACCGCCTATTGCAGATGCTAATGCGTATATATGTTTTCTTAAAACATAGGGTGTTTTGTCAACCAAAACATCACGAATAATACCACCACCGATACCGGTTAAGACACCCGCCGATATTGCAAAGACGGGATAGTTTGAAAATTCATAAGTAATTGCACTTTCAACACCCGTGACGGTGAATGCCGCCAAACCTATCGCATCGAAGAAATTGTTAACAACCTCAAGTCTTCTTCTGAAATCTGTGAATGATTTTCTTCTTAAATAGGAAAAAACAAATGCCAAAACACAGGTTACGGCTGCAATAGCCAAAAAGAATGTGTTAGAGAAAATGGCGGGTGGGAATCTGCCCATTAAAATATCTCTCGATATTCCTCCGCCAACAGCCGTGACACAACCGACGAAAATTACGCCGAACAAATCAAGGCTTCCTTTAACGGCAACCAAAGAGCCCGATACCGCAAAAGCAACCGTACCTACTATTTCCATAATGAAAATTATAATTGTATCATTCATACATTATAATCCCATTTCTTCCTTAACCTGCTTGAAGCATTCTACAATGTAATTAATATCTTCTTCGCTTAAAGCGGCAGACATCTGTGTTCTGATTCTTGCCTTACCTCTCGGAACAACGGGATAGGAGAAAGCAACCACATAAACGCCCTTTTCCATCATTCTTTTTGCCATTTCAACAGCCTTGTGCTCGTCATAAAGCATAACGGGGATAATGGGAGTTCCTGCATCGATTACATCTAAACCGATTTCCTTTATCTTGGTTGCAAACAACTTTGTGTTGTTGAACAATTTTTCTCTGATAGAAGTGTCGCTCTCCAACATTTCCAAAACTTTAATTGAACCTGCAACAACTGCGGGAGCCATGGTATTAGAGAAAAGATAGGGACGTGAACGCTGACGCAAAAGGTCGATGATTTCCTGTCTGCCCGAAGTGAAACCGCCCGAAGCGCCGCCTAAAGCCTTACCGAAGGTACCTGTGATAATATCAACTCTGCCGCTTACACCGCAGTACTCAGGAGTACCTCTGCCGGTGTCACCCATAAAACCTGCAGCGTGACTGTCGTCAACCATAACAAGTGCGTCATACTCATCAGCCAAATCGCAAATTGCTTTAAGGTTTGCAACAATACCGTCCATTGAGAAAACACCGTCGGTAGCAATAAGCTTAATTCTGCAATTCTTTGCTTCCTCAAGCTTGGCTCGTAAATCTTCCATATTATTGTTCTTATAACGGAAACGCTTTGCCTTGCAAAGTCTTACGCCGTCAATAATACTTGCGTGGTTTAATTCGTCACTGATAATAGCGTCTTCGTCTGTAAGTAAAGTCTCAAACAAACCGCCGTTTGCATCGAAGCAAGAAGAATAAAGAATAGTATCCTCTGTACCTAAAAATGCGCTTAATTTCTTCTCTAAGTTTTTATGTAGCTCCTGTGTGCCGCAAATAAATCTAACCGAAGAAAGACCGTAACCGTAGTTATCATAGCTTTCTTTGGCGGCTTTTATAACCTCGGGGTTATTGCCAAGACCTAAATAGTTGTTGGCGCACATATTTATAACTTCCTTACCGTCAGAAAGCTTAACCCTTGCGCCCTGAGGAGTGGTTATGATTTTTTCGTTTTTGGTAAGACCCTCTTTTTCGATAGTCTCACAAGTTTCTCTGAAATACTTTAATGCTGTTTTCATTTTTTCACCCTATTTCAAATTAGTCCAGTCAAGAATAACCTTACCTGCTTTACCGCTGTTCATAGCCTCGAAGCCTTGCTCGTAATCTCTTACATCCAGTCTGTGAGTAATAATATCGGAAATATCAAGACCGCCTTGAAGCATTGCAGACATTTTATACCAGGTTTCGCTCATTTCTCTGCCGTAAATACCCTTTATAATAAGACCGTTGAATATAATTTTATTCCAGTCAATTTTAGCGTCGTTTTTAAGAATACCGAGAAGAGCGATTTTACCGCCGTTTACCATATTATCAATCATAGTGTTAAAGGCAATTTCACTGCCCGACATTTCAAGACCAACATCAAAGCCTTCCTTAATCAACAATTCTTCCTTGACTCTGGAAAGGTCTTCTTTTGCTGTATTTACAGTATACTCAATACCCAATTTCTTTGCCAGTTCAAGTCTTGTATCGTTTATATCGGTAATAACAACACGTCTGGCACCTGCATATTTACAAACAACAGCCGCCATAATGCCGATAGGACCTGCACCTGTGATAAGCACATCCTCACCAACAAGGTTGAAGGAAAGTGCGGTATGTACTGCGTTGCCGAATGGGTCGAAAATAGAATACATTTCTTCAGAAATGCCCTCTTCGCATTTGCGGACATTTTCCTGAGGAATTACAAGATATTCTGCAAAAGCACCGTCACGGTTTACACCAACGCCGACAGTCTCTTTGCAAAGATGACCTTTACCTGCAAGACAGTTTCTGCACTTACCGCAAACGATATGTCCCTCACCGGAAACCAAATCACCTATTTTCCAGTTGCGAACATTCTCGCCAACCTCAACAATTTCGCCTACATATTCGTGACCGATAACTCTTGGGGTCTTGATGGTGTTTTGTGACCACTCATCCCAGTTGTAAATGTGCAAGTCAGTACCGCAGATAGCAGTTTTGTGTATCTTGATTTTTACATCGTTGTTTCCGACTGACGGCTCGGGAACATCCTCAAACCATAAGCCTTTTTCGGGGAATTTTTTTACAAGTGCTTTCATCTGAACCACTCCTTATTATTAGTCATGTTTATTATACAAAAAAACAACCGCCAAGGGTAATATCAAAAAACTATAACTGCCGTTCAAAAACAAACAAAAAACACCTTTATATTATATAACCTCTCAGGCTTTTAAGAAAATATCTTGTGAAAAAAGGCGTTTTGTGATATAATGTAAAGGATATTTTAAAGTTTATAAATTCCCGTAACAATAAGGAGATTAAAAAAGTATGAAACTCGGTATGGTGGGACTTCCCAATGTGGGAAAATCAACCCTTTTTAACGCTATTACAAATGCGGGCGCACAGTCGGCAAACTATCCTTTCTGCACCATTGAGCCTAATGTGGGTATGGTAAGCGTTCCCGACGCAAGACTTGAAAAACTGGCAGAAATTTACAGCCCCGACAAGTTTACCCCCGCAGTTATTGAATTTGTTGATATTGCAGGTCTTGTAAAGGGCGCTTCCAAGGGCGAGGGTCTTGGTAACAAATTCTTGGCAAATATCCGTGAGGTTGACGCAATAGTTCACGTTGTTCGTTGTTTTGAAAGTGACGATATTATTCACGTTGAGGGCAGTGTTGACCCCATTCGTGACATTGAAACCATAAATTTAGAGCTTATTTTCTCTGATATGGAAATGGTAACCCGCCGTCTTGACAAGACAAAGAAAGCCTTAAAGGGCGACAAAACCTTGGCGGGTGAGGTAGCCTTTTTAGAGCGTCTTATGGCTCATTTGGAAAACGGTCTTCCCGCCCGTTCCATTGAAATTAACGAGGATTTCGAGCAAGATGTAATAAACACCACCGCTTTGCTTTCTGCAAAGCCTGTTATCTATGCTTGTAATATGAGCGAGGACGATTTTTCGGGCGGTATAGAAGATAACGAAAATTATCTTAAGGTTAAAGCTTTAGCCGAGACCGAAAAGGCAGAAATATTGCCCATTTGCGCCGCTTTAGAGGCTGAAATATCAGGTCTTTCAGACGATGAAAAGGTAATGTTTTTAGAGGAACTCGGTCTTGAGCGTTCAGGTCTTGACCGTATGATTCAAAAGTGTTATTCCCTTTTAGGCTTAATCTCTTACCTCACCGCAGGTAAGCCCGAGGTTAGGGCTTGGACCATTACCGAGGGCACAAAGGCACCCCAAGCCGCAGGTAAAATTCACACCGATTTTGAGCGTGGATTTATTCGTGCAGAGGTGGTAGCTTTTGAAGACCTTATGGCTTGTGGCGGCAGTATGGTGACCGCCAAGGAAAAAGGTCTTGTTCGCAGCGAGGGCAAGGAATATGTTATGAAGGACGGAGACATTGTTCTCTTTAGATTTAATGTTTAAGGCAGGGATAATATGAAGTATTATTTTCTTTTTAACCCCCTTGCAGGTAAGGGAAAGGCAGAAAGTCTTTTTGACGCACAAACAAGCAGTGATGACGAGGTTGTCTGCCTTGATATGACCGAGATTAAGGATTATTCCGCCTTTGTTTCCTCGGTAGAAAAGGACGATATTATCATCGTTTGCGGCGGCGACGGCACATTAAACCGCTTTGTTAACAATATTGTCGGACTCGGCGTTAAAAACGAAATTTTATACTTCCCCGCAGGCAGCGGAAACGATTTTATGAAAGACCTGAACCGAGTGCAAGAGGACGGTTCTTTCCGAGTTAATGATTACATAAAAAATCTTCCAACGGTTACAATAAAAGGCAAGGATTACCGCTTTATAAACGGTGTTGGCTTTGGTGTTGACGGTTTTGTCTGCACCGAGGGTGACCGTATGAGAGGCAGGGGCAAAAAGGTTAATTACACCACCCTTGCGGTTAAATGCCTTTTGAAATTCAAGCCTGTTAACGCCACTTTAACGGTGGACGGTATTACTAAAAACTACAAAAATGTTTGGATGACCACCACAATGAAGGGCCGTTATTTCGGCGGCGGAATGATGCTGACTCCCGACCAAAAAAGATATGATAAGGACGGCAAAATTTCGGTTTTGGTGGTGCACGATATTGGCAGATTTAAGCTTTTAACCCTTTTTCCCTCTATTTTTGAGGGAAAACATATTAAATACACCAAATACATTGAACTCGTTAAGTGCGACAGTATCGAGGTAGAGTATGACACCCCTTGTTCGCTTCAGATTGACGGCGAGCCTATGGCAGATGTTAAGGGATATTCTGCAAAATCAAACGCAAAGGTGACAGTATAATGAAGGTTGCAATAATCACAGGAGCATCATCGGGTTTGGGTGCGGATTTTGCCCTTGAGACCGACAAAATGAGGACCGATATTGACGAGATTTGGCTTATTGCAAGGCGAAAAGACCGACTCGAAAAAATTGCAGAAAAATTAGGCAAGAAAACTAAAGTCTTAAGCCTTGATATAACCTCTGATGAGGCATTAAAAGAGCTTTCAAATGTCTTGGAAACTGAAAAGCCCGACATCAGACTTTTAATCAACAACGCAGGGTTTGGAAAGTTAGGATTTTTCGGTGATTTATCGGCTCAGGACTCTAAGGATATGATTCGCCTTAACTGTGAGGGACTGACCGTTATCACAAGGCTTTGTCTGCCCTATATGAGAGAGAAAGCAGAGATTATAAACACCTGCTCTATTGCCTCTTTTGCCCCCAACGCCCGTATGGCGGTTTATTCCTCCACAAAGGCTTATGTTATGAGCTTTTCAAGGGCTTTGCGACTTGAATTGAAACTTAAAAAAATCAATGTTTTATCGGTCTGCCCAGGACCTATGGAGACCGAATTTTTACCTGTTGCAGGTATCGGCAAGGGGGACAGTTTTACCTTTGACACATTGCCGAGAGTAAACCCCATTAAAATGGCAAGAGGCTCCCTTAAAGCATCGAAAAAAGGCAGAGGGGTTTACACCTGCCGTTTGTTTTACAAGTTCTATCGAATTTTAGCAAAAATCTTGCCCCACAGCCTTGTAATGTACCTTTGCAAGACATAAAATATAACACAAAAAGACACCTTTTTAAGGTGTCTTTTTTTATTTGACTTGTATATATAAAATAATTTACTAAATTAATAAAAAATTAATGACAAGCGACAGGGTTTGTGGTATAATAAATTGGATTTTAGTATTTTTTCGGGAGTGATATTTTGAAACTGCTTTGCATTGACGGAAACAGCATTATAAACCGTGCTTTTTACGGAATAAAACTGCTTACCACCAAGGACGGACTCTATACAAATGCGGTTTATGGTTTTATAAATATTTTCAACCGACTGATAGAAACCGAAAAGCCCGACGGCGTGGCGGTGGCTTTTGATTTGCGCAAACCCACCTTCCGCCATTTGAAATATGCCGAATACAAGGCAGGCAGAAAAGGTATGCCCGAGGAACTGCGTCAGCAGATGCCGATTTTAAAAGAGTGGCTGACTCTTTCGGGTTATCACTGTCTTGAGTGCGAGGGTTACGAGGCGGACGATATTTTGGGCACCTTAGCTAGACTTTGCGAGGAAAAGGGCGACACTTGTGTTATCTCAACGGGTGACCGTGACTCTTTACAGCTAATTTCTGACAAAACAAAGGTTGTTTTGGTTACAAACAAGGAAAATATCAACTTCACAAAAGAGGCTCTTTTTGAAAAATACGGTTTAACCCCCGAGGAAATGATAGAGTTAAAGGCGCTTATGGGTGACTCGTCTGACAATATCCCAGGTGTTGCGGGTGTTGGCGAGAAAACCGCCACCGATTTGATTACCCGTTACCACTCCATTGACTATATTTTCGAAAACCTTGACTCTCTTGAAATTAAAGAGGGTGTGAGAAATAAGTTGGCGCTCGGTAAGGACAGCGCATATCTTAGCCGTGAGCTTGGCACAATTTGCAAAACCGCTCCCATAAACGAGGAACTTTCAAGTTATAAAACAGCCGAAAGGCAAGAGGGCGACCTTGCCCGACTTATGACCAAGCTTGAATTCTTTAAGCTTATGGAAAAAATGGGACTAAAGCCCGATAATCGAGAGTCGCAAGGTGGCAACACCGAAACCTCGAATTATAAAATACAAAAACCAACAACTTTCGACAGTGTGACCCTTTTTGTCGAAGCCGACCGCTTCGCAGGTGTTGTGGAGGACAGTGTTTTTGAACTAAGCGAAACGGAATTTAAAGAAATTTTAGAAAACGCCCAGATAAAAAAGACCTTGCACGGCGCAAAGGCAATCTGGAAAGAACACCCCAATGCCGAAAACATCGTTTTTGACCCAATGCTTGGCGCATATCTTTGCAACCCCTCGGCATCTTCCTATGATATCGACCGAATTATCGGCGAATACTGTTTATCCACAGTAGAACTTGACGACGAGTTTCTTAAAAAAGCCTGTCTTTTGAAAGAGGCTTGTGCTTCAATAAAGACCGAGCTAGAGAAAACAAATCAGTTAAAGCTTTTAGAGGAAATCGAACTGCCGTTATCGAGAGTTTTGGCAGATATGGAAAATGTGGGCTTTAAAGCAGACAAAAAGGCTTTAGAGAATATGTCCGCCGAGTTAGGCGAGAGAGTTTCACTTATTGAAAAGGAAATTTTCAGCCTTGTGGGTTATGAATTTAATCTTAATTCCCCGAAACAACTGGGAATTGCGCTTTTTGAAAAGCTAGAGCTTCCTGCAAAGAAAAAAACCAAGAGCGGATACAGCACAAATGCTGAGGTTTTGGAGGAGCTTAAAAATATCCACCCAGCAGTGGCGCTTATTTTGGAATACCGCCAACTTGCGAAACTAAAATCAACCTATACTGACGGTTTGCAGACCTGTATTGCAGAAGACGGCAGAATTCACACCACCTTTAACCAGACCGAGGCGAGAACAGGCAGAATCAGTTCCTTGGAACCTAATTTGCAAAACATTCCCGTTCGCACCGAGGAGGGCAAAAGGCTTAGAGAGTTCTTTGTTGCTGAGGACGGCAAAATGCTCGTAGATGCCGACTATTCACAAATTGAACTTCGTGTTTTAGCCGACATTTCAGGGGATGAAACTATGCTTTCAGCATTTGAAAGCGGTACCGATATTCACACCGTCACCGCTTCTCAGGTATTCGGGGTTCCCACCGATTTTGTGACACCCATTATGCGAAGCCGTGCAAAAGCGGTTAACTTTGGCATTGTTTACGGAATTGGCGCTTTCTCCCTTTCAAAAGACATTGGCGTTACCCGTAAGGAAGCCGACAGTTATATAAAAACCTATCTTTCAACCTATAAGGGTGTTGCCGATTATATGGAAACCACCATTAAAGAGGCAAAACTCAACGGCTTTGTTTCGACAATTTTCGGCAGAAGAAGATATCTGCCCGAGCTTCAGAACTCCAACAAAATGTTGGTGGCATTTGGCGAAAGGGTTGCAAGAAACGCACCTATACAAGGCTCCGCTGCCGATATTATCAAACTTGCTATGATAAAAGTGTGGAAAAGGCTTAAAACCGATTTCCCCACCGCCCGTCTGATTTTACAGGTGCACGATGAACTGATAGTTGAGTGTGACTCTAAAGACGCCGAGGCTGTGAAAAAGATTTTATCAAGCGAGATGGAAAACGCCGTAAGCCTTAAGGTTAAACTTTCGGCAGACGCAAACTATGGACAGAACTGGTTGGAAGCTAAAGGATGAATATACTTTTTATTTGCACGGGAAACACCTGCCGCAGCCCCATGGCTGAGGGGTATTTGGACAGTTTGAATCTGCCTAATGTAAATACCGAAAGCCGAGGACTTGCTTCCCAAGGCGGTCCCATCAGCGAAAACGCTATAAAGGTTATGCTTGAAAAAGGGATAGATTTGAGCGACAATGTTTCCGCTCCCCTTGTCTTAACCGACCTTTTATGGGCAGACAAAATAATTTATATGAGTGAAAGCCACCTTGCGTTTTTAAGGCTTTACGCCCCTGAGGATAAACTTTTAATGCTGGGTGGCGGAATACTAGACCCCTTTGGCGGCGACTGTGATGTTTACCGCAAATGCCGAGACGAGATATTCTCAGCTATTGACAAGCTCGTGAAAAAAGGCTTTTTTGACGAAACGGTTGTTATGAAAGCCGACAAAACAAAAGCGTCACAAATCGCCGAGCTAGAAAAAGAGTGTTTTTCGCTTCCTTGGAGCATAAAGACAATTACCGAGGCAATGGAAAACGGCACAACATTTTTTGTAGCCCAAAAGGGTGAAAAAACGGTAGGTTACATTGGAATATCCGTGATTTTAGACGAGGGATACATCACAAACATTGCCGTTACCAAAAAAGAACGCAAAAAAGGCGTTGGCACTGCCCTTTTAGAAAGGGTTTTTGCCGAAGCCAGAGATAATAACCTTTCTTTCATTTCCTTGGAAGTGAGAGAAAGCAACAAAAAAGCGATTTCCCTTTATGAAAAATTCGGTTTCAAAAAAGAGGGAAAACGCAAAAACTTTTATGATAACCCCAAAGAAGATGCTTTGATACTGACTAAGAGGTTTTAAGTATGATTATTTTAAGCGTTGAAAGTTCTTGTGACGAAACAAGCGTTGCTGTCTGCAAAGGCAGAGAAGTTCTTTCAAACATTGTGGCAACACAGATTGACGAACATAAAATTTACGGCGGCGTTGTGCCCGAAATTGCGTCCCGCAGACACACCGAGTCTATCTCGGCTGTTTGTGACGAAGCGGTAAAGACAGCGGGTATCGGTTATGACGATATCGAGGCTGTTGCTGTTACCTTTGCGCCCGGACTTATCGGCGCGTTACTCGTTGGCGTTAATTTTGCAAAGGGTCTTTCCCTCTCTTTAGGCGTTCCCCTTATCCCCGTTCATCATTTAAGAAGCCACATTGCCGCAAACTACATAGCCCACCCCGATTTAAAACCGCCTTTCTTGTGCCTTTTGGTCTCAGGGGGCAACACCGTTTTGGCAGAGGTCACAAGTTACACCGAGTTTAACATTTTGGGTGCAACCTTGGACGATGCCGCGGGTGAGTGCTTTGACAAGGCGGCAAGATTTATGGGCCTTTCTTACCCGGGCGGCGTTACCCTTGACAAAATCGCAACCACTGCCGACACCGAGAAATACCCCTTGCCTACACCCAAAACGGGCGAAAACGATTTAGATTTCAGCTTTTCGGGACTTAAAACCGCAGTTATAAACCTTATTCACAGAACAAATCAACGAAATGAGGAGCTTGATATCCCCGTTTTGTGCGCAACACTTCGTCAAAAGGTTTGCGATATTTTAATAAACGCAACCCTTAAAGCCGCCGAGCGCGGAGGCTACACTAAAATTGCTCTTGCGGGTGGTGTTTCGGCAAATTCCGAGCTTCGCGCCCGTTTTGAAGAGGAATGTAAAAACAGAAATTTAGAGCTTTTCTACCCACCCCTTAAATATTGCGGAGACAATGCCGCAATGGTGGGTGTTCAAGCCTTTTATGAATATGAAAGCGGAAATATAGCATCAACCGATTTGAACGCTACCGCAACACTTCCTATAAATTACCGAAAGTGAGTCGAGGAGGGACTAAAATGCAAAACAAAAAACTGCTTTTAATTGTAAACCCCTGTTCGGGCAAGGCTAAAATGCGCCCCGCACTCTTGGGCGTGGTTGAGGTTTTCTCAAAAGCCGATTTTGAGGTTACGGTCTATCCCACCAAAAAGAGGGAGGATGCCACCAAAAAGGTTGCGACCTTGAAAAACGGCGACTATGACTTAATTGTTGCCTGTGGCGGAGACGGAACACTAAACGAGGTTATTACAGGACTTATGCACTCTGGCGCCGACATTCCCATCGGTTATATCCCCGCAGGAACCCTCAACGAATGGTCCACAGGTCTTGGAATTTCCAAAACCATAAAACAAGCCGCAAAGGATATAGTAAACGGCAAAGAAATCACCCTTGATATTGGAAAATTCGGTGATAACTATTTTACCTACACCGCATCTTTCGGTGCCTTTACCTCGGCTTCCTATTCTGCAAACCAAGATATCAAAAATGTTTTAGGTCAAACCGCTTACTTTTTCGAGGGTCTAAAGTCACTCGGTACAATTAAGCCAATTCACCTTAAATTCGAGTGTAATGATGAAACCTTTGAGGGTGATTACCTATTCGGTGCTGTTTCAAACTCTATGAGTGTTGGCGGCATTGTTAAGTTTGACCAGTCGGTTGTAAAACTCAACGATGGTTATTTCGAGGTTTTGCTTATTAAAAACCCCGCAAATGTTTTAGGTTTTCAGTCTATTGTTGACGGAATTGTAAAACGGGAACTTAACCGAGAAAATATGCAGTTTTTCCACACAAAGAGCATAACCGTAGAAAGCGACGGTCTGCTCGACTGGACTTTAGACGGCGAACACGGAGTATCCGACGGAAAAATAGAAATTAAGAATATTCACAATGCGGTACGCTTTATCGTGCCCGACAAAGGAGAAAATTAAATGTTTACAAGAGATATAGGAGTTGACCTTGGCACCGCCAACACCTTGGTTTGTGTTAAAGGCAAAGGAATTATAATGCGTGAGCCTTCGGTTGTAGCTTATGATATAAGAAACGACGCTGTTCGCGCCGTGGGTCACGAGGCTAAAGAAATGATAGGCAGAACACCAGGCTCTATTGTAGCTGTTCGCCCTTTAAAGGACGGTGTTATTGCCGACTTCGACGTTACCGCCGCAATGCTTAAAAGGTTTGTAAATTTATCACTTAAAGGCTCGTTTTTCTCCAGAGTTCGAATGGTAATTTGTATTCCTACAGGCGTTACCGAGGTTGAAAGCCGCGCGGTTATTGACGCTGCAAAAATTGCGGGTGCATCGGATATTGATTTGATAGAGGAGCCCATGGCTGCCGCTGTTGGCGCAGGACTTCCCGTTTGGGACGCCAAGGGCAATATGATAGTTGACGTTGGCGGCGGTACAAGTGAGGTTGCCGTTATCTCCTTGGGTGACATTGTAACCGCACAGTCTATTCGTGTTGCGGGTGACGATTTGGACGAAGCGATTATCAACTACATTCGCCGCAAACACAACCTCATTATAGGTAACCGCACAGCCGAGCAGATTAAAATTGACATTGGCTCTGCAAAGCCTTACGAGGGCGAGACCAGTGTTGAAATTAAAGGCCGAAATCAGGTTGACGGTTTACCCGCAAACATTGTTATCACCTCTAAAGAGGTTAGAAAGGCTATGGCGGACACTATCAGTCAGATTATTGACACTATAAGACTGACGCTCGAGAAAACTCCCCCCGAACTTGCCGCAGATATTATTGATACAGGCATTACTTTAACGGGCGGCGGCGCACTGCTTCGCGGTTTTGCCGAGCTTATTGCCGAAGAAACAGGCATTGCCGTTAGAGTTGCCCCCAATCCCCTTGACTGTGTTGTTTTAGGCACTGCGAAACGCCTTGAAAATGACAGTCAGTTTGAAAATTATGTTTTCCGCAAAGGAAAGAGATACAGATAAACGGAGTGTAGAAAATGCGCTTTTTCTTTAGAAGCCGACAATTTAAAATTATTCTCGCCGTATTCTTGAGCTTGGTTATACTTTCTATAACCTGTGTTATAATCGGTAGCAGAATTTCTCCCCAAGCAGATTTGTTTGGGTCGGTTTTAGCGCCCTTTAGAACGGTTTTCGTTAAAACGGCAAACGCTTTTGAGGACCTTTTCACCATTTTTACCGAGGGTGAGGAGGCAATGCTTAAAAACGCCGAGCTTGAAAGCGAAATTGCAAAACTCAGGGAAGACACAGCCGAGCTTGAAAAAATAAAGAAAGAAAACGAGTTTTATAAAAACTATCTTGAAATCAAGGACGCTCACCCCGATTTTGCTTTCCAAAAAGCCACTTTAATCTCGAAAGAGAACAAAGACCCCTTTAAAGGCTTTACCATAAACGCAGGGTCGGCTCAAGGCTTAACTCTTCACGACCCCGTTATGACCGAGGCGGGTCTTGTGGGTTATATTTCACAGGTGGGACTTACCACCTCTAAGGTTGCAACCGTTTTAGACCCCGACATTACCCTTGGCGCACTTGACAACCGCACAAGCGATTCAGGTGTTTTATACGGCAGTGTAACGACCGCTAAAAAAGGACTCACGGGACTTTATAATCTTTCCCGTTCTTGCAATGTTGCGGTTGGCGACTTTATCATAACATCGGGCGAGGGTATTTTCCCTGAGGGTCTTCTTATCGGAACGGTTCGTTCCATTGGCAGTGAAAAATACAACACCTCTCTCTTTGCCGAGATTGAGCCCTTTGTAAACCTTGACGATGTTAGAGATGTTATGGTTATCACAAACTTTGAGGGTCAAGGCGGTTTAGACCCGAATAAATAAACTTTAAACTTTAAGAAAGGCGGTGAAAACATGACTAAAAGCAGACATTGGGGACTGAAAATTGTTACATTTTTAATTTTTTTCCTCTCCTTGACCCTTTTTGGCGGGTCGGGTATAAGTCTTGCCATTTTAGGCGTTTCGCCCCTTTTGGTATTAAGTGTTTTAACCGCTTTTGCCTCTTATTCACGAATTTCGGTTACGGTTTTTGCCTCTCTTTTGTGCGGAATTGTTACCGATTCGGTATCGGCAAAGGGATATTGCTTTAACACCATTGCTTTTTTAATTTTCGGTGTTTTGGCAAACCTTTTAGCAGAGCATGTTTTCAACCGCAACTTAAGAGCCACCGTAACCCTATGCTTTTTGCTTACATTTGCCTATTATTTGGCATATTGGCTGTGTTATTCGGCCTTTACTTTGCGTTTTGATGACAGTATGCGTTATCTTTTGCAGTGGTGTTTGCCAAGCGCAATTTACACCGCTGTGCTTTGCATTCCCTTTTACTTTTTATTCATTAAATTCAAACAAATCAGAGAACTTGATTAGGAGGTGAATTCCCTGTGCCCTTTAAAAAGAAAAATCAAACGGCAATAACCGTTTTATCGGTTTTGCTTTGCGTTTCTATGCTCACTTTAACCTTTAGAGGTTATTTTTTGCAAATTAAAAGTCGGGAATTCGCCGATAAAAACGACGGTGCCGCTTCGGTGCTGACCACCGTTTTGAAAGCTCCGCGCGGTGAGATTCTTGACTGCTACGGCAGACAAATTGCAATTAACCGCGACGGTTATAATATAGTTTTCAACAAGGCTTATGTTAAGGAAAATCTTAACGATGTTATCTTAACCCTTGTGAATTTACTGGAAGAAAAGGGCGCAGAGTATGCCGACGAGCTTCCCATTTCTAAAACCGAGCCTTATACCTATACCGAGGACGGCGACAAGGACAAGCTTCTAAAAACACTTGAACTTGCTCACTATGCAACACCCCAAAACTGTATAGACGAAATGACCGAAAAATATGAATTAAAGCATTATTCTTCAGCAGACGCCCGCAAAATTTCGGGCATTCGTTACAGTATGGATATAAACGATTTCTCAGTTTCCTACCCCTTTACCTTGGCTGAGGATATCCCCGCCGAGCTTATGCTTAAAATTTCGGAATCTGCTTTTCTTCTTTCAGGCGTTACAGTAGATGTTGTGCCTGTAAGACAGTATCTTGACACTTCCCTTGCCGTAAACCTTATAGGCACTGTGGGTCCCATTTTTAAAGAGGACTGGGAGGAATACCGCGAAAAAGGTTATTCCTATAACGATAAGGTGGGCAAAAGCGGAATTGAAGCCTGGGGTGAGGAATATTTAAGAGGTACCGACGGTGAAATGACCTACCGCCTCGATGCAGAAGGTAAAATCATTTCAAAAGAGGTAACTGTTGAGCCTATTGCGGGTAAAACCATAATGCTGACCCTTGACAAGAATATGCAACGCGTAGCTCAGGACTCTTTGGCAGAAACAGTAAAGAATTTGCAGTCAACGGGCGGCACTGCCAGAGCAGGTGCGGCAGTTGTTGTTGATATAAAATCGGGCAATGTGCTGTGCTCTGCAAACTACCCGACCTACGATTTAGCAACCTTAGGCGAGAATTACAACGAATTGTCTTCTAACCCCGACAAACCGTTGACCGACCGCGCATTCCAAGGTGTATACCCCATCGGCTCGACCATAAAACCCATTGTTGCTATTGCAGCTATGGATAATAACTTGTATGACACAAGCGAATATATTTTCTGCAAACAGCAATATGATTATTTCGCTGATTACAAGCCAAGCTGTATGCACTATCACAAAAGCATTGGTCTTAACACCGCACTTTCAAAGAGCTGTAACTACTTTTTCTTTGAATTAGGCCGCCGTGTTGGCGCAATAACCCTTACCGACTATTTCAAACAGTTCGGTTTAGGTCAAAAAACGGGTGTTGAGGTAAACGACGCTTCGGGCATTATTTTAGAGCCCAAGTCAAACGGCACAGGCGGTGACACACTGCAGATTTCCATCGGTCAGCTCAACGCCTTTACCCCTTTGCAGGTTGCAAACTATATCGCAACATTGGCAAACGGCGGAACACATTATAAAGCAGGACTTATCAAGAGTGTTGTTTCCTATGATATGTCCGAAACCTTTAAGGACTTCAAACCCGAAATTAAGAATCAAATTAACATAACAACAAAATCACTCAACGATGTTAAAGAGGGTATGTTATCTGTGACGGTTGACGGTACTGGTCAGGCGGCGCTGGGTGATTACCCCATTCGCATTGGCGGTAAAACGGGTACCTCACAGGTGACAGGAAAGGCAGACCACAGTATTTTCGTGGTTTTCGCACCCTATGATAATCCCGAAATTGCCGTTTCGGTAGTGCTTGAGCACGGCTCATCGGGTTTTGCGGCCGGTACTGTTGTCAGAAACATTTTAGATGCCTATTTCTTCACCGAATCAGGAAGTCCCGCTGAGGACAGACCTTTTATAGTGTTAGACTAAATAAGGGTTTGACAACACTTTTGGTTTATGATAAAATTACACTTTGAAACGAGGGGAAAATATGAGTAAAATATTTGCCACCACCTCAGGCAAGGGCGGTGTGGGAAAATCAAGTGTTGCCACAGGTTTAGGCCTTGCTTTCGCGTCTTTGGGCAATCAGGTTCTCCTTGTGGATATGGACGAGGGACTAAGGTGCCTTGACCTATTACTAGGTGTAGACGGTGAGGTTGTTTTAGACCTTTCGGACGCGCTTGGCACCCCCAACGTTTCGGATATTGCATACCCTTGCAAGACTGAGGGCTTATATCTTTTGCCCTCCCCCTCAAAATACGGTCTTGTGACAAAAGAGGCACTCGAGGAATTTTGTAACAAAGCTAAAAAAATTTACGATATTATAATTTTTGATTTCCCCGCGGGAATTGATTTTACTCTTTATGAGGCTTTGCCTAAAGAGACGGTTTTCCTTTGCGTTGCCACACCCGACCCCGTTTCTGTTAGAGACGCTTCCTTTGTTGGAGCAAAGCTTTTTGAACTAGGGCTAACAGCCCGGCTTATAATCAACCGATTTAACATTAAAACCCATTTCAAGCGCAAACAGAAAAATATTGACGGAATAATTGATGCTTCCTCTATCCGACTTTTAGGGATAGTGCCTGAGAGCGACGAAATTAATCTTTTATCCCTTCGCCACCGCTTGAAAAAAAATAAAAAGCCATTTAAAGCCTTTGTACGCATTGCGAACAGACTTTTAGATAAAAACATACCACTACAAAAACTAAAAAAGATTTGAGGTTTTGAAAATGACAATTGCACTTATCGCACATGACGCCAAAAAGGAACTTATGGTGCAGTTTTGCATTGCATACTGCGGCATATTGAGTAAATATAACCTTGTTGCAACCGGCTCCACCGGAAAGGTTGTTTCCGAAGCCACAGGTCTTGAGATAACTTCCTTTTTATCAGGTTCTCAGGGCGGCGCACAACAGATTGCAAGTCGCATTGGCTGTGACGAAATTGACCTTCTCTTAATGTTCCGTGACCCCATTACCGCGAAACCCAACGAGCCTGACGAACAGGTGCTTTTGCATCTTTGCGATATTCACAATATCCCCGTTGCAACAAATATTGCTACCGCCGAAATGCTTATCCACAGCTTAGAGCGTGGAGACCTTGACTGGCGAGAAATTATGAAAGCGAATAAGTAAAATGGCAGAAATTAACCGCGCAATTAAAGGAACAAACGATATTCTCCCCGAGGAGAGTCACAACTGGCAGTTTGTTGAGAGCAAAATGCTTGAAACTGCCGCACAATTCGGTTTTAAGGAAATTCGTGTGCCCGTTTTTGAGCATACCGAGGTTTTTTTGCGTAGCGTTGGAGATACTACCGATGTTGTGCAAAAGGAAATGTATACCTTTGACGATAAGGGCGGCCGCTCAATTACACTCAGACCCGAGCTTACCGCAGGTGTTATCCGTTCAAGCATTGAAAAGGGTCTTGTAAACGGCGCTTTGCCCCAAAAATTATGTTATATCGGCGGTTGCTACCGCTATGAAAAGCCTCAGGCAGGCAGACTAAGAGAATTCCACCAGTTCGGTGTTGAATGTGTTGGCGCTGCGGCACCCAATGCCGACGCAGAGGTTATTTCTCTCGCAAAGGCAGTGCTTGAAAACATTGGAATAAACAAGATTTCTCTCGAAATCAACTCCATCGGCTGTCCCGAGTGCAGAAAAGAGTACCACAAGGCGCTTAAGGAGTATTTCTCCAAGAATGCCGAGACTCTTTGTGACACTTGTAAGGACAGACTCGACAGAAATCCTATGCGAATTTTAGACTGCAAGAGTCCTGTATGTAAGGAAATTGCAGAAAACGCCCCCGTGGTTATAGATTATTTGTGTGACGACTGCAAAAACCACTTTGAAAGCGTTAAAGCCCACCTTGAGGCTATGAATATTGACTTTACGGTTAACCCAAAAATCGTGCGCGGTCTTGATTATTACACAAGAACTGTTTTTGAGTTTGTTTCAAAGGATATTGGCGCTCAGTCAACCGTTTGCGGCGGCGGCCGTTATGACGGACTTATTTCTCAGATGGGCGGACCCCAAACCCCCTCTTTAGGCTTTGCTATGGGAATTGAACGCCTTATGATGGTGCTTAAAGCCCAAAATGCAGCTATGCCCGAAGCCCCCACCTGCGATTTGTTTATTGCAACACTTGGCGAAAAGGCAAGTATCAAAGCCAGTGCCCTTTGTAAAGAGCTTAGAGATGAGGGTTACAAGGCTCAAACCGATATTTGCGGCAGAGGTCTTAAGGCACAAATGAAATATGCCAACAAAATCGGAGCTAAATTTACACTTGTTTTGGGCGATAACGAGGTTGAAACCGGCAAGGCTAACCTCAAAAATATGTCGAATTCTGCCGAGAGACAAATTGAACTTAACGAGTTAGTAGAAGAACTGGGCGAGGAAATCCGCAAAATTTTATTTGAAAGCATTGCAGAAGTTTTTTAGGAGATGAAACTTTATGTTAGATAGATTACAAGGTCAAAAACGCACCCATTATTGCGGTGTGTTAAGGCGTGAAAACGAGGGCGAAATTGTAACCGTTTGCGGTTGGATTCAAAGACAGCGCGATTTAGGCGGTCTTATCTTTGCCGACCTTCGCGACCGCACAGGTATTGTGCAGTTAGCCTTTGACGATAACACCGAAAAAAGCCTTTTTGAAAAGGCTTCTACTCTTCACAGCGAATATGTTGTTATGGCTGAGGGTAAGGTGCGTGTTCGTTCCTCTATAAATAAAGAAATTCCCACAGGCGAGGTGGAAATTGAGGTTACAAGCCTTAAAATTTTGGGCGAAAGCCAGACTCCTCCCTTTGAAATTTTGGAAAATTCCAATGCAGGTGAGGATTTGCGACTTAAATACCGCTATCTTGACCTTCGCCGTCCTGATATTCAGAAAAATATTCTTCTTCGCCACAAGATCACCAAGGTGACAAGGGATTATTTTGACGAAAACGGCTTTATCGAGATTGAAACCCCCACCCTTATTAAGTCCACACCCGAGGGTGCGAGAGACTATTTGGTGCCCTCCCGTATTCATAAAGGCAGTTTCTTTGCGCTTCCTCAGTCTCCTCAGCTTTACAAACAGCTTTTAATGCTTTCAGGATTTGACAGATATATGCAAATTGCCCGTTGCTATCGTGACGAGGACTTGAGAGCCGACCGTCAGCCCGAATTTACCCAAATTGACCTTGAAATGTCCTTTGTTGAGCCCGATGATGTTTATGCTATCGCCGAGGGTTACATTAAACGCCTCTTTAAAGAGGTTTTAGATGTGGATATTCCCACTCCCTTGCCGAGACTCAAGTTTGTTGACGCTATGAATGACTACGGCTCGGACAAGCCCGACACACGCTTTGAAATGAAAATCAAGGATTTGTCGGACATTGTCGAAAACTGCGGTTTCTCAGTGTTTAGCGATACCATTAAAAACGGCGGAACTGTAAGAGCAATTACCGCAAAGGGTGCTGTTGACACTTATACCAGAAAAGAAATTGACAAGTTGACCGAAACCGCTAAAGGTATCGGCGCTAAGGGTCTTGCCTTTATCCGTTGGGTTGAGGATACACCTACCTGCTCCTTCTCTAAATTTATGACCGAAGATGAAATGAAGGCAATTTTGGAGAGAACAGGCGCCGAAAAGGGCGACTTGGTGCTTATTGTTGCTGACAAAAAGAGCCTCTGCTTGTCAGTATTGGGTGCGCTTCGCCTTACCGTTGCAAAGCGACTTGATATTATACCCGACACTTACAATTTCCTTTGGATTACCGAATTCCCCTTCTTTGAGTATAACGAAGAAACAGGCAACTGGGATGCTATGCACCATCCCTTTACCTCGCCCTTGGACGAGTCGATTCAGTATTTGGATACAAATCCCGAAAAGGTCTTTGCAAAAGCTTATGACCTGGTACTCAACGGCGTTGAGCTTTCAAGCGGTTCTATCCGTATTACCGACCCCGTTTTACAGTCTAAAATGTTTAAGGCATTAGGCTTGTCCGACGAGGAGGCTCACGAGAAATTCGGCTTCCTTACAGATGCCTTTAAGTACGGAGCTCCCCCTCACGGCGGAATGGGTATCGGCCTTGACCGACTTGTAATGCTTATGTGCGGTTGCGACAGTTTGCGTGATGTTATTGCCTTCCCCAAGATTTCCAACACCACTGAGCCAATGTCGGGCGCTCCCGCGCAGGTTGACGATATCCAACTTAAAGACCTTAATATTAAAACTCTAGAATAAAATCAAATATTTTTATACTGCTGTCATTTATTTCTATTGCACTGCGGTATTCTCCAAAGCCTACGAGGCGTATGCCTTCGTAGGCTTTTGTTATTCCAAAAAACCCGAGCATTAAACAAAAAACCACAACTGACGAAACAAAAAAACTTCTGAAAAATAACCTTGTATTCCTTTTCACATTAAACCCCCGCTTTTTTGTTATTATTCCCCGAAAATTTGTATTTAAATTATTTTTTCAAATTGTAGGGGAGGGGTTCCATCCCCTCCCGCAATAATTTTTTTAATTTAAATCCGATAACAATTTCACAAGGCAGTCGCCAACGAGATTTGCCGAGTAATGCACCTCTTCTAATGTATTCGCGTCAGTGCCGAATTCCAAAAGCAGAGAGCCTGTAGTTAGGCTTTGGTTGTAATTTTTACTCATAAGCATTAAGGGTCTCGCCAAAGTCGGATAATTTTTCTCCATTACATTTTGAAGTTTGACAGCCAGTTTAAAATTTTCCTCCCATTTTGGAAAATTTGTTACAGAGCCGCTTTGCGACCCCATAACTAACATTACCTGAGCCGCCTTTTTCCCGCCGATTTCGGTGACGAGCTTTACCTTATCGCCGTTTTCTTTTGTAACAGCATCTCGGTGAAGGTCAAGCACCACTTTAATTGAGGGGTATTTCTGCAAATATTCCTTTACAGTCTCGGCGCTTCTTGAATAGCTTTTTGTGTAGCTTGGGTAATCGTGCAGTGTAGCAGAGTGCAAGGTCACAATCCCCGCCGAATTTAATTTTTCTGCCACAATTTTTCCAACCGACACCATATTCTGCGCCTCGTTTAAACTGCGTGAAGAAAAATTTTCGGTAAAATAGGGTTTATCGTCGGTTTTAAAGGTTTCGGTGGCGTGGGTATGAAGAATTAAAACCTGTGGCTCGGCGTTTTTTGCGATACTAAAATTAATTTTTCCCTCTAAGTAATCCTTGATTCTAATATTCAAAGGTGTGCTGTTTTTTAGGTAGACCGCATCGTAGCTATCCTTTGCAGAATAGGGTGAATTATACTGACTTATAATATTGCCTTTTATAGCCTCGGCAGAGGTTTCTTTCACCTCTTCTTGAGGTTTAGATTCTGTCTCTTTGTTCTCGCTCGTTTCTTGCGGTTTTTCTTCTTCTTTTTCCTCTTCTTTTTGTGGTGTTTCCGCCTTACTTGAGGCAGTGTTTTTCAAAGGCTCCTTTATATTTGTTTGAGCCTTAGAAAAAAAGGCATCTTTATTAAAAAAACCGCATAAAAAAATCAAGCAAATGCTTAAAAAATTAACCAAAACAACCCTTAAAATCGAGCTTTTCATTTTTACTCTTTTCACCCCTTAAAAACACCAAAAAAAGACGCAAAATTTATGCACTTTTTTCATTCAAAAACATTGAAAAAAACTGCTGTTTATGTTATAATTTAGTAGATTGGATTAGTATTATTTTTTGATAAAAAACTATAGAGAGGACGTTAAATTTAATGGCTGTTACATCTGTAAACGACATTTGGAATTTAATCTGCGAAGAGTGTAAAAAAATCATTACAGCAGTAGCTTTTGACTGTTTTTTAGGCGACCTTACTCCCGTTTCTTTTTCTTCGGGAATTCTCACCCTTGCTTGTAAGGAAGAATATGCAAAAGAGATTATAGAACAAAACTATTCTGAGATTTTAAGAAAAAGCGGCGAAGCTGCAATGGGATTTGAGGTTAAATACAATATTATTGTCGAAAAGAATGAAGACCGCATAAAAATGGCGGAGCAGTTTAGTTCAGGGTTATCTTTTGAAGATTTCTTCACATTCCAAAACTTTGTTGTAGGTTCTAACAACCGTTTTGCCCATGCTGCATCCCTAGCTGTTGCCGATGCACCCGCAGTTATTCCAAACTATAACCCATTAGTTATCTATGGACCATCGGGTGTTGGTAAAACCCATTTGATGTTAGCTATTAAAAACCATATAAAAAAGACCAATCCATATAAAAGAATTGAATATATTCGAAGCGAAGAATTTACAAACCAATTAATTCAGGCGTTACAAGAGGGTAAGTTAGGACTCGGCACTATTGATGACTTCAGAAACAAGTACCGCACAGCCGATGTTTTACTAATAGATGATATTCATTTTATCGCTGGAAAAGAACAAACTCAGGAAGAGTTTTTTAACACCTTCAATACCCTTATTCAAAACAACAAACAAATCGTGGTTACCGTTGATAAACCTCCCAAGGATATTAAAACTCTTGATGACCGTATCCGTTCCCGTTTAGAGGGTGGCCTTTTCGCCGATATTCTAGCCCCCGATTTTGAGACTAGAGTTGGTATTATCAAGAAAAAAGCAGAGCAGTACAATATTGAAATTTCCGAAAATGTAGCTTTCTATATTGCTGAAAATATAAAGGTTAATACCCGTCAGTTAGAGGGTGTTGTGAAGAAGATTGAGGCTTACATTTCAATTCAGAAAAAAGTGCCTACAATTTCGGCAGTACAAGGAATTATTAAAGATATTATAAGCGACACAAAACCCGAGCCTATTAAGGTTGAAAAAATTATTGCCGAGGTAGCGCACACCTATAATGTTTCCGAAAGTGATATTTTATCTAACCGCAGAACAGCTGAGTTGGTTTTAGCCCGTCAGGTTGCTATGTATATAGCCCGTGAGACCACCGACCTTTCTTTTAAAGCGATTGGTGAAAGTTTTGGTAAAGACCACACCACAGTTCTTTACAATGTAAATAAAATTGAGGAATTTTTACGCGATAAGCCTTATCAAAAAGAGTTGGTAGACGACCTTATTGCAAATCTCAGAAGCCAAAGTGAGGCAGGATTTTAAATTAAAAGTTTTCCACTGTTTCCCCTTTAATTAACTAAAAAGTTATAAACACGGGTGTTGATAAAAAAAGTTATTAAAATTATCCACTTTTTATCAACTTTTTAATTCACCGCCTCTTTCCTTAAATTTAATGGGTTTCTACCCATTTTCCCCACAATTAACCTACTTTATTATTACTGTTATTTTATATTTTCTTTTAGGAGGAATTTTATGTTTTTCACTGTTGAACGAGCTTCTCTTTTAGAAGCTGTTTCAAGACTTCAAAGGGTAGTTGGCGCTAAAACCTCTATGCCGATATTAGAAGGAATTTTAATCTCTGCCGAGCAAGGCAAAATAACCTTAGTTGCATATAACCTTGAAATGGGTATGAAAAAAGAAATCTATGCAAACTGTAAACAAGAGGGTGACATTGTTGTTAATGCCCGTTTACTTGCTGATATTTTAAGAAGACTTGACGGTTTGCAGGTTGAAATTGAAACCGATGAAAAATTAAACTGTCATATCAGATGCGGCGAGGCTACCTTTGATATTTTAGGTATGGCTGCAACCGATTTCCCTGAAATGCCGAATGTGGCTGACAGTGAGAGCATTAACATTGAAGCTGATATTATGGCAGAAATGATTAAAACTACAATTTTCGCTGCGGCAACAAATGAGGGTGCAAAACCTATTTTAACAGGTATTAATTTTTGTGTTAAAGATTCTTACCTTACAATTGTCGGTATTGATGGCTACCGTTTAGCTGTTAGAACAGAAAAGGTTAAAGAAACTAAAAATATTGAATTCACCGTTTCAAACAAAGCTGTTGCAGAAGTTTTGAGACTTATTGACGAAAATAGCGAAAATATTGAAATTAAGGTTTCAAACCGCTTAATTTCCTTTGTAATTAACGGTTATTCCTTTATTTCCCGTTTGATTGAGGGCGAATTTGTAAATTACAGAAAAACAATTCCCACCGAATTTACTCAAAGGGTTGTTGTAAATACAAGAGAACTTATAAACACTATTGAGCGTGTATCATTGCTTATAAGCGAAAGTTTTTCAACACCTGTTAGATGTTATTTTAACGAATTAAATGTTGTTTTCACATGCGCTACCTCTGTTGGCCGTGCTACCGAAACATTTAATATAAATTTAGAGGGACCTAAATTTGAAATCGGTCTTAACAGCAGATATTTGCTTGATGCTTTAAGAGCAATAGACACCGAGGAAATTCAGATTTTATTCAACGGCTCAAATGCAGGTATTTTAATGAAAGCATTAGATGGCGACCGTTTTGAATATATGATAATGCCAATGAGGTTGAAATAATGAGTTTTATAGAATTAGAAATTAAAGAAGATTTTATAAAACTTGACTCTGCTTTGAAATTTTCTTCCCTTGTTCCAACCGGCGGAATTGCTAAAATGGTAATTTTAGACGGACTAGTTCTAGTAAACGGCGAGGTTTGCTTGATGAGAGGAAAGAAACTAAGAAGCGGTGACAAGGTCGAGTTTGACGGTAAAGGATTTATAATAAAATGAGGATTAATTCCTTAAATTTTAAGAATTTCAGAAACCTTAAAAACATAAGTTTTGAACCTCACAGTGAAATGAATGTTATTTTCGGCGAAAATGCTCAAGGAAAAACAAACATTATTGAGGCAATTTGGTCTTTTACGGGAGCTAAAAGCTTTAGAGGAGCTAAGGATGAGGAATTGTTAAATTTTGATGCCGAAAAAAGTGAAATTTACTGTAATTTTATTTCAGAGGGTATTGAAAAAGAAATTGAAATTGAAATTACTGATAAAAGAAAAGCTTTTTTAAATGGAAAAGCTTTAAAATCCCCATCAAAGTTAGCGGGTAATTTAAACGCTATTGTTTTTTCCCCTCAGGATTTACGCCTTTTGACTGACGGACCTAAAGTGAGACGCAAATTTTTAGACACTGCAATTTGTCAGTTATATCCTAATTACATTGAAATTTTGAGAGAATATAACCGCGCTGTAATGCAGAGAAACAAAATTATAAAAGATGTAAGGAATTATCCCGAAATTAATGATATTTTAGATTCCTTTGAAGAAAAAATTGCAGAAAACGGCGAAAAAATTATTAAATACCGCTTAAGATACATTGAAATTTTAAAAGAATTTATACCTAAAATTTACGGCGGAATTTCAAGTGAAAAAGAATTTTTAGAAATAGAATATATTCCCTCTTTTAAAAATCTTTCTCTTTTAGAAAATTTAAAAATTAGAAGACAGGAAGATATGTATTCTGCAAAAACCTCGGTAGGACCCCACAGAGATGATTTAGATTTTAAAATCAACGGAATTTCGGCTAAAAATTATGGCTCTCAAGGTCAAAAAAGAAGTGTTGCCCTTTGTTTAAAGCTAAGTGAAGCTGAGGTTATTAAGAAAAACACAGGCGAAACACCGATTTGTTTGCTTGATGATATTATGAGTGAGTTAGATATAAATCGCCAAAACTTTATTTTAAACCACATTAAAGGAATGCAAACATTTTTAAGCTGTTGCGACCCTAAAAGTGTTGAAAATTTAAAGGCGGGTAAAAGTTTTAGAATTGATAAAGGAGAAATTGCAGAATGTATCTCCATTTAGGTCTTGAAACGGTAGTTAAAGAAAAAGATGTTATAGGAATTTTCGATTTAGATTCAACAACCGTTTCAAAACACACAAGAAAATTTATAAATAAAGCCGAAAAAGAGAAAAAAACAGTAAATGTTTCTTATGAACTGCCAAAATCTTTTATTCTTGCAGGGGAAAAACAAAATTTAAAGGTTTACATTTCCCCTCTTTCTTCCCTTACTTTATATAAACGAATCGGCATACTTTAAATATTTTACTCAAAGAAAGGAATTGAATTTTAATGAGTAATGAAAACTTAAATCCTATTGTAGAAGGAAATTACGACGAAAGTTCTATTCAGGTTTTAGAAGGACTTGAAGCCGTTAGAAAACGCCCAGGTATGTATATAGGCTCCACAGGCGAGAGAGGACTTCACCACTTAGTATATGAAATTGTGGATAACGCAATAGATGAAGCATTGGCAGGATTTTGCGATAAAATCACCGTTGAAATGTTAGATGACGGTGTTATTCGTGTTACCGATAACGGCAGAGGTATTCCTGTTGGTATTAACCCTCAAAAAGGAATTCCCACAGTTACTGTTGTTTTCACAATTTTACACGCAGGCGGTAAGTTTGGTGGTAATGGATATAAAGTTTCAGGCGGACTCCACGGTGTTGGTGCATCGGTTGTTAATGCATTGTCTTCTTGGCTTGAGGTTGAGGTTAAAGACGGCGAAAAAGTTTATAAAGAGCGTTATGAAAAAGGAAATGTGGCTGAGGCTTTAAATGTTATTGGAACAACAAGCGAAAAGGGTACTACTGTAACCTTTAAACCCGACCCATCAATATTTACCGATACCACAAGATATGATTACGATATTTTACTTAAAAGACTTCGTGAACAAGCATTTTTAAATGCAGGTATCAGAATTGTATTAAAGGATTTAAGAAGCGACGCTGATATTCCCGACCGCACCGATGATTTTAAATATGAGGGCGGTATTAAGTCTTATGTTGAATATATCCTTGAGGGTATGAAAAAGGATAAAATAAATAAAGATGTTATTTATTTCAGCGATACTGACGGTGATTCCACCGCAGAAATTGCACTTGTTTGGTCAACCTCTTATGATACAAGGGTAATGTCTTTTGCTAACACCTTGTATACTGTTGACGGCGGTACCCATGAGCAAGGATTTAGACAAAGTTTAGCAAATGTTGTTAATAAATATGCTTTCGATTTCAAAAAATTAAAAGAAGGTAACGCAAGACTAAAGGGAGACGATATTTTAGAGGGTGTTGTGGCTGTAGTATCAGTTAAACTTGCTGACGCTCAGTTTGAAAGCCAGACTAAAGCTAAGCTTGGTAACACCTCTATTGGTAAACTTGTCAGAGATTTAGTTAACAAGAAACTGTATCAGTATTTAGAAGAAAACCCTGATGATGCTAAAATTATTATAGATAAAGCAATTGCGGCATCTAATGCCCGTGAGGCTGCTCAAAAAGCCCGTGATTTACAAAGAAGTAAATCAGGTATAGGCGGCAAAACCCGAATGCCTGAAAAACTTAAAGACTGTATTTCGGATGACCCTACAAAAACCGAAATATTTATTGTAGAGGGAGATTCTGCAGGTGGCTCGGCTGTTGAGGGCAGAAACTCAACCTATCAAGCAATATTGCCTTTATGGGGTAAAATGCTGAACGTTGAGAAAGCAAGGGTTGACAAGGTTTACGGAAACGATAAATTAACCCCTGTTGTTGTAGCACTTGGCACCGGTATTGCCGAAAACTTTGATATAAGTAAGCTTCGTTACGATAAAATTGTTATTATGGCCGATGCCGACGTTGACGGAAGCCATATCAGAACACTTTTACTTACTTTCTTCTTCAGATATATGCCGCAGCTTATTGAAACAGGTCATATTTATTTAGCTCAACCGCCTCTCTACCGTGTGGCTAAAGGTAAACGCTATTTTGACGCCTTTACCGAGGAGGAGAGAGATAAGTTTATTGAAGAACTTGGCGGTAATGTTGATATTCAGCGTTACAAAGGTCTTGGTGAAATGAACCCCGACCAACTTTGGGAAACAACCCTTGACCCCGAGCATAGAACAATGTTAAAGGTTACAATGGCAGACGCTGAACTTGCCGACCAGACCTTTACAATGCTTATGGGTGACGAGGTTGAGCCAAGACGCCGATTTATAGAAGAAAATGCAGTATTTGCAACAGATTTGGATATTTAAGGAGGGATAGGAAATGGCAAAACTTGAAAATGTATATTGGCCGAGTGATGAAGAAACCAACATTCAGCCGGTAGAAATTGTTGATGAAGTTAAACAGTGTATGCTTCAGTATTCAATGTCGGTTTTGGTTGGCCGTGCTATCCCCGATGTGCGTGACGGTTTAAAACCTGTTCACAGAAGAATACTTTACACTATGTATGAAAACGGGCTTTCTCCCGATAAAAAACATAGAAAATGCGCCGACACTGTAGGTTCAGTGCTTGGTAGATACCATCCCCATGGCGACGCTTCTGTTTATGATGCAATGGTGCGTATGGCACAGGATTTCTCTTTGAGATATCCTTTAATTGACGGACAAGGAAACTTCGGTAATATTGACGGTTTCCCCGCCGCTGCATACCGTTATACTGAGTCTAGAATGAATAGACTTTCATACAGTATGCTTGATGATATTGATAAGGAAACAGTAGATTTCACCCCTAACTATGACAACCGTTTAGAAGAGCCCACAGTTTTACCTGTTCGTTTCCCACAATTGTTGGTTAACGGCTCAAGCGGTATTGCGGTTGGTATGGCTACTGAAATTCCTCCCCATAATTTAGGTGAGGTTATTGACGGTATGTGTTGTTTGATAGACAACCCCGAGGCTGAGCTTTCCGACCTTTGCGAACATATTAAGGGACCTGACTTCCCAACAGGCGGTATTATTATGGGAAGAAGCGGAATCAGAGCCGCTTATGCTACAGGCAGAGGCAGAATTATTCTTCGCGGTAAAGCCGAAATTGAAGAGTTTAAAAACGGCAGATTCAGAATTGTTATAACCGAAATTCCTTATAAGGTTAAAAAACAGGATTTAGTTAAAAATATCTATGATTTAGCCGCTGAAAAGCGAATAGAGGGTATTGACGATGTTGTTGACTATTCTTCTAAGCGTGACGGCGGTATCAGAATTATAGTTGACCTTAAAAAAGATGCTAACCCACAGGTTGTTTTAAACAAGCTTTATAGATACACCTCTTTGCAGACAACGGTTGGCGCAATTTTACTTGCTATTGTAAACGGCAGACCGCAGGTTTTAACACTTAAAGAGATGCTTCAAAACTGCATCGACTTCCAGTATGAAATTGTTTACCGCAGAACTGCTTTTGATAAACGCAAAGCCGAGGAAAGAGCCCACATTTTAGAGGGCTTGAAGGTAGCGCTCGATTTTATTGACGAGGTAATTGCAATTATTCGTAAATCCAAGACTATCCCTGAGAGTAAAGAGGCATTATCTGAACGCTTTGGACTTGATGATATTCAAACCACCGCTATCGTTCAGATGCAACTTGGTAAACTCTCTGGTCTTGAAAAACAAAAAATTCTTGATGAATTAAAAGAAAAACTTGAATTTATTAAAGAGTGCGAGGAAATTCTGGCATCCCGTGACAAAATTCTCGACATTGTTAAGACTGAGGCTTTAAATCTTAGAGATAAATTCTCTGACGACCGCAAGACCGAGATTACCGATGTTGCGGGTGAGGTTGATATTGAAGACCTTATTCCCGAGGAAGACTGCGTTCTCACAAAAACTGTTAACGGATATATTAAGAGACTTCCTGCTGACACTTATAATGTTCAAAACCGCGGTGGTAGAGGTATCACAGGTATGACCACTCGTGAGGAAGACGCTGTTGAGAATATGTTTGTTTGTTCTTCTCACGATTGGATTATGCTTTTCTCCAACCTTGGAAGAATGTATCGCATTAAGGCATACGAAATTCCCGAGGGAAGCCGTACTTCAAAGGGTATGAACTTAATTAATATTCTACCTCTTATGGCTGACGAGAAGATTACAATTATTCTCCCTGCAAGCGAGCTTGATGAAGATAACTATATCGCAATGGTAACCAAGAAAGGTACCATTAAGAGAACTAAGGTGTCCGAGTTCAGAAATACCCGTAAGAGTGGTATTATTGCTATTAACATTGATGAAGATGACGAGTTGGGCTTTGTTAGAATGACTAACGGCAAACAAAACATCTTTATTGCAACAAGAGACGGTTTGGCTATTCAGTTTAAGGAAGAAAATGTTCGTGCAATGGGTAGAACTGCCCGTGGTGTTCGTGCTATTAGTATGCGCGAGGGCGACTGTGTTATTGATATGGCAATTGTTGACGAGGATAGCAGAATTTTAACCGTTACCGAAACAGGTTACGGCAGAATTTCTTCTATTGCAGATTACCGTTTGCAGTCCCGTGGCGGTAAGGGTCTTACCAACTACCGTACCGAGAAATACGGCAAGGTTGCGGCAACTATTCCCGTTGGCGAGAATGACGATATTATAATGATTGCTTCAAACGGCATTGTTATCAGAATTTTCTCGGGCGACATTTCTCAGTTCAACCGTCCTGCAAAAGGTGTTAGGGTTATGAAAGTGGCTGAGGGTGAGAAAATCCTTTCAGTAGCACTCACTGAGCACAACGAGGATGAGGTAACCGAAAAACCCGAGGCAGCTGATGCAGATGCAGGCGATGCTACCGAAACTGCAGAGGAAATTGCAAGTGCAAATGAACCTGTAGCCCAGGAAACAGAGGAGTAAGCGGTAATTTTTAAAGAAAGTTTTTATTACTATGAATGAAAATTACAACGAACAATTAAACAAAGAAACCTTTGGGGAGAGTGTAACCTCTACCCCAGAGGTTTTTATACCCTATTTTTCCCCCGAGGAGAAGGAAAAAAGAGAGGAAAAAAGAAAACTTAAAAAAGTGTCGAATACTGTCGGCATAAGCCTTTTAGCAGTAACCGTTTTCACTTTTTTATTAAGTTTAGGTTTAAGTTTTTTATCTATTTTGATTCTTGCTTTAACAGGAAAAAGCGATGTTTTATCTACACCTGCTGTAAATGAAACTGTAAATATTTTGTATTCTATTGCCGTTTTCGGCGGAATTGTTACTGCGGTTTTCAAACTGTCTCATTACAGAATAAGTGACTTAGTTTCCTTTAAAAAGACAGAAAAAGGTTTAGTTTTACCTCTTTTCTTTTTTGGAATAGCATTTTGCGCCTTTGGAAATATTGCAGCGTCTTATATGGATGCTTTTTTTGAGGGAATTGGTATTGATTACGCTGTTCCCGAAATAGAGAAACCCGATGGAATTTTCGGTTTTTTACTAACAATTATTGCAACAGCAATAGTACCCGCCCTTTTAGAGGAATTTGCTTTTAGAGGAATTATTTTAGGCTCACTTAGAAAGTTTGGCGACACTTTTGCCCTTATTGCCAGTTCAATTTGCTTTGGAGTATTGCACTCTAATTTCGAGCAAATTCCTTTTGCATTCTTCGTTGGTTTGTTTTTAGGTTTTGCAGTTTTAAAAACAGGCTCTTTAAGGGTTTCAATTGCAGTGCATTTTTATAACAATTTAATGTCGGTGCTTATAAACTATCTGCCCGACTCTGTACCAAACGAGGTAAAGAATATTTCTTATGTAATTATTCTTTTGATAACCTTGGTTATTGGAATTTTTATGCTTTCAAGAGTGGATAAAGATTTCTTCGCAATCGAAAAAAGCGAAACCGTTTTAACTGAAAAGGAAAAGCAAAAAACATTTTTAACAAGCGGTTTTATATTGGCATTTCTTATAATTAATTTAGTTCAAGCTTGTCTTTATATTGTAATTTAAGGAAAAAGTATGAATAAGAATTTTATGTTAGAGGCTCTTGCCGAGGCAAAAAAAGCTTATGGAGAGGGCGAAGTACCTGTTGGCGCTGTTATTGTTAAAGACGGCGAGATTATAGCAACCGCCCACAATCAAAGAGAACAAAAACAAAATGCACTCTCCCATGCTGAGATAGAGTGCATTAATAAGGCTTGTAAAATTTTAAATTCATGGCGGCTTGAGGACTGTGAGCTTTATGTAACACTTGAGCCTTGCCCTATGTGTACGGGTGCTATCATCAATTCAAGAATTAAAACGGTTGTTTTCGGTGCCTTTGATTTAAGGGCAGGGAGTATGGACAGTGTTATAAATCTTTGCGACTATCCTTATAACCACAAGCCCGAAATTTACGGCGGAATTTTAGAGGACGACTGCAAGAAAATTCTTGAAGATTTTTTTAAAGATAAGCGATAAAAACCCTCTTTCTCAGCCAATAGAAATTTAAAAAGTGATACTATATACATAAAAATATTTCTATCGCTTGAGAAAGAGTTTCGACAATATTCACACAAATTTAATACAATAAATGTAATTTTAACGCTTAAAAGTCTGCAAAACTTGTTTTAATTCCACAATTTTCGTAAAAGATAACAAAGACACATAAAGTCCTATTGATAAAACTGCAAAAAGAGATACAAAAAGCAAATCACTTGAAAGATTCAAAGTTTTTAATAAAGTACCCGAAACAAAACTAGAAATTAGAGAGAAAGAAATTGGGAATACAATTTCTCTAAATATCTTTAACTTTGCACCGCTGACTTTACACAAACGGCGGACATTTAAAAAACAGGTTAGAAAATTTGAAAAATACATAATGCCGATAAAACCCCTCATACCGCTTATGGGTAAGAGACAGAGAATTAAAATAATTCTCAAGGTTGAGTCAGAAATCGCGGTGCGAAAGGTAAAGGTTTGTTGGTCTAGCCCTTTCAAAATACCGTCGGACACACTGTCAAGATACATAAAAGGAACGATGGGGGAAAGGGCGACAAGAAGAAAACCCACATCGGCGGATTTATAGATTAAAACTCCAATTTTTTGTCCTGCAAAAAGGAAAATTGCACCGAAAACAAAGGATAACAAGGCGGTAAGCCTTAAAACCTGATGGGTAAGTTCTTTGACTGTTGAACGCATATTTTTTGCCACTGCTTCGCTCATTTCGGGAATAAGCAGAGTAGAAATAGCATTCAAAAGGGTGGACGGAAAGAACAAAATCGGCAAAGCCATACCTTTTATCATACCGAACTGCGATAATGCGTTGGCACCGGAGTGTGGGTATCTTGCTAAATTCTTTGGTACCAAGACATTTTCGGCAGTTCTAAGGGCGGTATTTAAATATCTGCCCGAGGTTATGGGCAGTGAAATTCTGCCAAGCTCTTTTATTACACCGAAAGGCGGATTTTTGCGGCCGCTTAGGCGGTTTAGTGACTTTTTACTTGATAAGTAGCAGAGATAAAGCACTAAACAAGAGAGTCCCTCGGCAATGCAGTCGCCTAAAATTACACCTGCAGAGGCGTAGGCAATACCTTTTTTAATAAATTTCTTAACCAAAATTAAAACTGCACCAATTCTGATGCCTTGCTCGAAAATTTGGGTCAGGGCGTTGGGGGTAACCCGCCGCCTTGCAATAAAATAACCTCTGATACAGGAGGAAACACCCATAAAAGGGAGAGAAAGCGGCAAAATTTTAATTGCGGGGAGACTTCGAATGTCTCCAATGATGGTTTTTGCGATAAATTCCGCTCCAAAGTAAACCACCGCCACCGAAATCAAAGCCACAATTAAGGTAAGCTCAATCGACCTTTTAAAGATTTTAAGTGTGCTTTTTTTGGTGCCAAGGGCAATTTCTTCGGTTATAAGTCGGGTCACAGCGGTACTTATACCGCTTGTTGCAAAGGTTGATGCCAACATATAAAAGCTGAAAACAAGCTGATAAAGACCGACGCCCTCGCTACCGATTAATTGTGTTATGTAAACCTTGAATATTATACCTGCAAACCTCAAAACGAGCGAGGATGCGGTTAAAATAACAGCATTTTTCAAAAAAACAGTCTTACGCATATAAAACACCCTATTTTATATATGTTTTAATGTAAAAACTAATGACAGGAGGCGAAAAAATGTCCCCTTTGGCAGATAAATTAAGACCCCAAACCATAGATGAAGTTGCGGGTCAAAAGCACCTTTTGGGTAAAGACAAGGTGCTAAGACGCATTATCGAATCAAAGCAACTTCCAAACTTGATATTTTACGGTCCGTCGGGGGTTGGCAAAACAACAGTTGCAAATATCATTGCAAAAAACTGCGGAAAGAAGCTTCATTATCTTAACGCTACCACCGCCTCCACTGCAGATATAAAAGAAATTGTAGCCTCAATCGGCACAATTGATTCCCAAGGCGGAATTTTGCTTTATCTCGATGAAATTCAGTATTTCAACAAAAAGCAACAGCAAATTTTGCTGTCCTATATTGAGAACGGGGATATTACTCTTATAGCCTCTACCACCGAAAATCCATATTTTTATGTTTACAACGCAATACTCAGCCGTTCAACTGTTTTTGAGTTTAAAACCCTCTCAGCCCCTGATATTTGCGAGGTTTTAAGCCGTGCGGTGTCTATTTTGAGCGAGGAAGAAACCGTAACTATAAGCGACGAAGCTATAAAAAAAATAGCCCTTGCCGCTGCGGGTGATGTAAGACGAAGTCTTAATATGCTTGAGCTTTGCAGAATGTTAGGCTCTGATATTTCCGACCAGACGGTTGAGGAAATTTTAGAGGGAAATTCTGTCAGATATGACCGTGAGGGCGACCAGCATTATGACATTGTGTCGGCTTATCAGAAATCTATGAGGGGAAGCGACCCCGATGCCGCAGTTTATTATTTAGGCAGACTTTTAGCGGCAGGGGACTTGCCCAGCGCTTGTAGAAGACTGCTTGTTTGCGCTAATGAAGATGTCGGTCTTGCCTATCCACAGATAATTCCTATTGTGAAAGCGGCGGTTGATACTGCTTTGATGGTGGGTCTGCCAGAGGCTAGAATCCCCCTTGCAAACGCGGTAATTTTGGTGGCAAATGCGCCAAAATCAGTTTCGGCATATAATGCGATAAATTCTGCTATGGAGGATATCGAAAAGGGCCTGATTGGTGATATTCCCCGTCAATTGCAGAATAAACACTTCGACGGCGAGGATGCCGCAGTAAAGGGTCAAAACTATAAATACCCACATTCTTACAAAGGACATTATGTAAACCAACAATATCTGCCCGATATTCTTAAACACAAAAAATATTATGAGTTTGGCGATAATAAATTAGAGCAATCTTACAAAGAATATTGGAAAAAAATAAAAGGCGAGTAGGTGAAGAAATGGAAGAATTGAAACTACCAAGAAAAACCCTTTCTCTTTGGAAAATAAGGGTTACTTTTGCAGTTTTAGTGTTTTTTGGCATTTTCTCTTACTTTTTTCATTCCTTTGACTGGTTTTTGGCCGCAACCCTTATAATAATCTGTCTTTACGAGGCGGTAATTTTATGGTATTTACCTGCTCTTTTTAAGCGATACAGTATTAAATATATTAACGGCGCTGTTATAATTGAAACGGGTGTTATTATAAAAACAACCCACATTATGCCGTTCTCGAAGATGATTTACGCCGAAAGCGTAACCTCACCTTTAGCAAAAGCTATGGGTCTTAGCGCCGTAACATTAAAAGCCGCACGAAGCCGAATGATTATCCCTGAGATGCCTTCAAAGGATACCGAGCGCTTTATTAAGGCTTTGGCGGAGGCAGAACGATGAAAAGAGTATTTAAAGCCCATCCGCTAATGATTTTAACCATCATCAAACCCTTTTTGTTTATCTTAATAATTCCCGTTTTACGAGGAGTTGTGCAGTATTTAAAAAACGGCGAGGTTACTCAAATTTTGGGCGTGGAAATGCTCTTGTTTTCGGCGATTGTTCTTTTCGGCACTGCCAGATGGTATTTTTTTAGATTAACCTGTCAAGAAAAGTATGTAACGGTAAGGGACGGTATATTTTTTATCCGCAAGGCGGTTATTCCAATTAGCGGTCTGTCTTCGGTGCAGTCGGCACAAAATCCTCTTGATTATATTTTCGGCTGTGTGACCTTCCGTATCAATACCGAGGCGGGAAGCCGCACCAAGACCGATTACAGCTTTAAGCTTAGCCGAAAAGATGCAAATCAGGTTTCGAAACTGCTTTACGGCGAGAAAAGTGGCGAACCTGTTAGATTTTCCCCTGTTAAAATCGCAATTTTGGCGGCGGCAACATCCTCTGCTTTCACAGGTCTTTTGGTGGGAGTTCCTATTTTAAATTCCGTTGCCCGATTAACTGGCAGGGGTGTTAATGAGGTGTTAGACCAGATAAACAGCGTTTCAAACACCTTCCAAACCCATTTCCCACCCATAGTTAACACTGTTACCTTTATTTTGCTTTGCAGTTTTGCAGTTTCTTTTATATATTCTTTCTTGCGTTATCTTAAATTTAGAATATATCTTAACGACGACCGCGTTGAGGTGCGTTCGGGTTTACTTGTAATGCTCAGAACATCTTTTAAAAAGAGTTCTATTAATAATGTAAAAATTGAGCAAACCCTTTTAATGAAATTCCTTAAAAGATACGCTTTAAAGGTAAATGTCGGCGGATACGGTGAAGCCAAGAGCGAATCTCAGGTGCTTGTGCCTTGCGGTAAATACAAAGAAATTAAGGAAATGTTCGGCGACTATTTCCCCTTCCTTAAAATTGACGGCAAGAGCCTTAAATCCAGGGTCGGGGCAATTCACCTAAACCGCTATTTCTTCTGGGCGGAAGTGTTTATGGGAATTTTAATCGCCTTGGCGCTGATTTTAGGTCTTAGATTTGAAGAATTCGGTAGACTGGTTGCTTTTGTGACCTTTATATTAGGTTTTATAATCCTTTATTACACCTATCTTTGCTATAACGAGTATAGATACTGTCAAGTGAGTTTTGGCAACACTGTTTATGCGAGAGGTAAAAAAGGTCTTAGAAAATGCCGTTTCTTCTGCCCTAAGGATAAAGTTGGAGAAATAAAACTTTATAGATATCCCTTTGACCCGCTTTATAAAACCTGTAATGTAAGAATAATAACTCGTAGCGAAACGGCAGATAATCTCCTTGTTCGCCATGTGGTTTATGAGGATACCAAGAAAGCCATTTTTGACTGTTTTGGCATAAACGAGTAAATTTTACACAAAATAGTAGTGTTTCACGTGAAACACTACTATTTTTATTTGGAGTTGTTATGGAAATTTTACTTAACTGTTTAAAAGCGTTTTTGGTGGGCGGTGCAATTTGCCTTGTGGGTCAGGTGCTGATAGACTATACAAAGCTCACACCCGCCCGAATACTTGTATCCTATGTGGTTGCGGGGGTTGTGCTGACCGCCATCGGTTGTTATGAGCCGATAGTTGCCTTTGCGGGTGCAGGTGCAACGGTGCCGCTTACAGGATTTGGATACAGTCTTGCAAAGGGTGTAGAGGCGGCGATTTTGGAATACGGACTAATCGGAGCCCTTTCGGGCGGTCTTACAGCCACATCGGCGGGTATCGCCGCCGCAGTTTTCTTTGGACTTTTGATGGCGCTTCTCTTCAGACCGGGGGACAAAACCTAACTTACCCACTTTACAAACTCCTTTGTTGCTGATATAATAAAAAACATCAAGATAAATCGATAAAGATGTTTCACGTGAAACAAAGGAGTAAAAAATGGGTAAAATCATCTCCATAGTTAATCAAAAAGGCGGAGTTGGAAAGACAACAACCGCTGTAAACCTTGCCGCCGCAGTGGGAATGGAGGGCAAAAAGGTCCTTTTGGTGGACGCCGACCCCCAAGGAAACACCACAAGCGGATACGGAATAAATAAAAAGAAAGTTGCTTTAACCTCTTATGATTTGTTAATCGGCAAAGCCACCGCCGACAAGGCTTTGGTAAAAACCGAGTTTAAAAATGTTGATGTTGTCCCCGCATCTATTGATTTGGCGGCGGCAGAGGTCGATTTAATTGAAATCGAGCGCCGTGAGGCACAACTTAAAATGGCTCTTTCCACCGTAAGAGAGAGCTATGACTACATATTTATTGACTGTCCGCCATCTTTGGGACTCATAACCGTAAATGCCTTGAACGCCAGTGACACTGTGATTGTTCCTATACAGTGCGAATATTTTGCCCTTGAGGGTTTGTCTCAGCTTATGGCAACCGTTCGTCAGGTAAAACGCCTTTATAATCCAACCTTGGAACTTGAGGGCATAATTCTTACCATGTTTGACGGCAGACTTAACCTCACACATCAGGTTGTAGCTGAAATCAAGAAATACTTTGCAAATAAGCTCTATAAAACACCGATACCTCGCGCAGTCCGCCTTTCTGAGGCGCCAAGCTACGGTATGCCTATTCAGTATTATGACAAGCGCTCTAAAGGTGCCTCCGCATATACCGATTTGGCAAAAGAATTTTTGAAGAAAAACAGGAGAATGTAAAATGGCTTTAAAGAACAGAGGCCTCGGCAGAGGAATTGAAAGCATTTTCGATGAGAATTCTACATACAGCGAGAAAATCGTAACACTTAATATAAATGATATAGAGCCTAACAGAAATCAGCCCCGTAAAGATTTTGATGACGAGGCGCTAAACAGCCTTGCTGAAAGTATTTCTCAACACGGACTTATTCAACCTATCGTTGTTCGTTCTACAATTGGCGGGGGATATACAATTATTGCGGGTGAACGCCGTTGGAGAGCCAGTCGTTTGGCAGGTCTTACCGAAATCCCCGTTGTTATAAAGGATACCGACGAGCAGAGCCTTATGGAAATGGCGCTTGTTGAGAATTTACAGCGCGAGGATTTAAATGCTGTTGAAGAGGCTTTGGGTTATAAATCACTAATTGACAATTTCGGTCTCACTCAAGAAGAGGTTGCAACCAAAATGGCAAAATCAAGAAGTGCTGTTGCCAACGCTTTGCGACTTTTGAACCTAAATGACGAGGAATTAGAGGCTTTGCGCTACGGCAAAATTACCGCAGGTCACGCAAGAGCGCTCTTATCGGTAGAGGATGCCGAGACACGCACTCAGATGCTCGAAATGGCGCTTAGCGGCGCCTCTGTGCGCGGACTCGAGAAATTTGCCGCCTCTCTCAAAAAATCAAAGGCAACACCACCTGCAGCCTCTAGAAAGAATACCTTTTACAGCGAGGTTGAGCTTTCTCTTAAAAATGAACTCCACCGCAAGGTTAACATAACAACCACAGGACAGGGCAGAGGAAAATTGACAATAGAGTTTTTCTCAGATGAGGAGCTTTCCGAGTTTGCAAGAAAACTTGCTAAGTAATATATGACGAAAAGATTAAAAAAGATTTACCCCTGCCGCCATTTCAGGCGCAGACCGCCCCCGAATGTATCGGAGTTTTAATGAATTCTAATATTTTCGGAGGTTAAAAATGTTATATTATATTTTATCAATATTGGCCCTCCTTTGTTGGAGTGGCTCAGACCTTTTCTCAAAAATGGGTACCCGTGAGCGTGACAAAAACAGCCACTGGAAGGTTGTTTTTGCCGTTGGTCTAATAATGGGAATACATTTCTTTATAACCCTCATCGGCGGCGCTATAATTGACAGCACCGTGGGAGTTGAGGGCGTTCACAAGATGGTTGCAAGTCTCTTTTACACTGACTTCAAAATGATGGACTTTGTAACCTATCTCCCGATAGCAGGACTTTACATATTCGCAATGGTTTTGGGCTATATCAGTCTCAGATATATCGAACTTTCAATTTCTTCCCCAATTTGTAATTCTTCGGGCGCCTTGGCATTCCTTTTGTGCCTTGTATTTGGCATTTTCTCCCTTGACGAGATAACCGTTACCACCGTTGTTGGTATTGTGATGATAACCGTTGGTATTGTGGCATTAGGCTTTGTCGAGCAAAACGAGGATGAAGAGGTTAAAAAGGCAAGACAGGAGAGGGCAAACCGTAAATACACCAAGAGCATTCTGGCTTTCTTGCTTCCTATTTTGTATCTTGTAATTGATGCTTTGGGTACTGCGGGGGACGAATTCCTTTTCTCTGACAGTTTTATCGAGAAAACAGGAATTGAAATCAGCGACTATGCCGCAAACTCTGCTTTCGAGCTTACTTTCTTTGTTTGTGCAATTTTCGCCTTTATTTGGATTAAGCTTGTTAAGAAAGATGTTCTCTTTAAAGGCAATAAACACCTCTTCTTTGGCGGACTTTGTGAAACCATCGGTCAGGTGTTCTATATGGCAGTTATGTTCAGTGATTTCTCAGCAGGTATGGTTATCATTTCGGCTTACTGTGCAATTTCAGTTCTTTGGAGCAGAATTTTCTTAAAAGAAAAAATGTCATGGAAGCATTATGCTGTTATCGCACTCGTAATTACGGGTATAGTAATACTTGGATAATTAAAATAATATACACATTATATATATAAGGGGGCATTTTGCTCCCTTATTTTTTACTGTCGAAATGTGGTCGAAAAATGGCTTAACCCCAAGATATTGTGCCAAAAAAAGCAATAAAAAATTTTTCAAAAAAGTTTTAAAAAAAGTGTTGACAAAGCTGGATTGGTGTGGTATTATAATCGGGCGCCTTAAGAAAGGGCTGCAAAACGGACCTTGAAAATTAAACAACGACAAGTAATAAGGACCCGACGATTCTTATGAGAAATCATATAAATCAAGGACAATTATTAATGCGTCAGCATTAGTTCCGAAAAATGAGCTATAAAGCTTATCTGAAAGATTTTAACACGAAAGAGTGTTGAGATACAATTTTTTAGAGAGTTTGAT
>JAGAMO010000010.1 GCA_017624675.1 Clostridia bacterium
ATGTTTCAAATTATAGTTTGTCGGGAAGATGAATCTATATTAATAGTGTAGGGCAGGGGCTTGCTCCTGCCGTAAAATAGCGGTAATTAAACGGAAGGACCAAGGCCCTTCCCTACAATGTGCCACCAATCCAACCGAGCGATAACCCCCGATTAGCCAAACAAAAAACAGCCCTTGTGGGCTGTTTTAATTAGTCGGTTTTTTCCCAGTTTGACATACGCTTGGCGTACTTACGGGTCATAACATTTATTTTGTTAAGCACAACATCAACGGTTAAGCGGGGCTTATAATCAGCCTGCTGTTGCTCGTTATTGCGCTTAATTGCGGCCAAAATTTCAGCCTTGTCATCGGTTTTAAAAACCTCGTTTAAAACCTTCATTGTATAATCGTAACCGTACTGTGCCATTTCATCAAAGGTATCGGGTGTGAAAACCAGAGTTTCAAGGCGTTTATCGTTCGGAAAATCATAAAACTTTAAAATTTTACTGTCAAACGCTTCGTTTTCAAAGAAATATTTATGATTATCAAAATAAATACAAAGAATATAGTCCAAATCCTTCTCCATTAAAGGATAAGCGGGTATGTTGTCAACAAAAGCGCCGTCTAAAATGCGGTCGCCGTTTATAATTTCACCCTTAACCAAAATAGGAATTGCAATTGCGCCCTTAACATATTGCTGGGTTTGCTCATAGCTTAGCTCGTGAAAGGGGATATATTCTACCTTGGATTTAGTAAAATTCCAAACAGCTACATAATGTTCAAAAAACAGCTTTGTATCGGGCGAAAAAACCTTGCAAATTTCATCCCTTATGGGTCCCGGGCCGCCATAGGTTAAAAACAGCCTACCGTGCTTTTTGGGGTCAATCATCTTCCAAATGCGCGCAAATTCCTCAGGCTTGCCAATGCCAAAGGTTTGTGCCGCAAGCATACCGATGGAAGCCGAGCTTACGCATTTTATTTCGTCTTTTTCAAAAAATTCGCCTATTGCTTTTATAAAGCCGTATTCGTAAGCGCCCTTACTTGCCGCACCCGACAGCAAAATACCGATTTTTGCCATTTTAAAGCCTTTTCCCCTTCCTTTTTTGATTTACAGCATATTATAGCATATTTCTACATATTTTTCAATACAATTAAACCGCCACTTTATGTAATTTTTTACCCCCAGTAAAATTTTTAGGTAATATAATTTTATAAACGACAGTCTGTGCACGAAGGTGTTTACAAAATAAAATTATGTTTAATTGGGGATAAAAATGAATAATATTTTAGCTGCCGCTTAGTAAGGGATATAAATTGGAAGTTTATCTATGCCTTCTCCTGCGGGAGAAGGGGGACCGCTTTAGCGGTGGATGAGGAGCTTTGTAAGTACAAACTGTTTTTTTACACCTCATCCGTCAGGCTTCGCCTGCCACCTTCCCCTACTGGGGAAGGCTTTGGTTTGTGCTTCATTATCCCGATAAACTATAATTTGCTGTTTAAGTGCGCTTTGGTTATGAATTTTGCCTTAAAAGAAGTCTTTTATTTGGACTTTTTGCTGATTTTGGCTTTTTTGCCATTATTTTAATGACAAGGCTTGCTTTTTATTTTTTATGTGCTATTATATAAGGTATAAGGGGAAATATTTTTATAATACCTTAAAAATTTAAAAGGGGAATAAAAAATGAAAAGAATTTTATCAATTGTTTTAACCCTCGCACTTTTATTAACGGCCCTTCCGTTAGCCCTCAGCGTAAGCGCTGCAGAGACAACAATTGTGTTTAAAATGGGCAATGATGGTACGGCTTCACACGCTGATGGTTCTACTTCTACAACTTATAAAGAAAAAGTAAGTGACTACGAATTATCTATTTCAAGTGGCGTTCAGTTATACACTGGAGCAAGGGATGCCAAGGGTAATGGATGTATTCGTCTGGGTTCCAGCAAAAATGTTGGTTCTTTTAAATTTACTGTTCCAGCAGATGTAACTTCTGTTATAATTTCGGTTGCACAATACAAAGCAAATACCGCACAAATTACTACAAATGGTACTACAAAAAGTATTACAACCGCTTCAAACAATGGCGCTTATACTGACATTACTGTCGATACCACTACTAATAAAACCGTAAATGTCGCAACAACTTCTAGTGGTAAGCGTATAATGATTAATACCATTACTTTTGTTATTCCTTCTGATGATTCTGGTTGTGAACATGAATATGAAGAAACTGCACGTGTAGGTGCCACCTGTACAGAAAATGGTTCTATCACATATACTTGCAAATTAGGTTGTGGCGATTTTTATGTTGAACCTATAATTGCTTCAGGTCATGACTACGAAGAAATTGCACGTGAAGATGCTTCTTGCACAAAAACTGGTTCTGTAACAACAGAATGTACTGAATGTGGTGATGAAGTTGTTAAAAAATTACCCAAGCTTCAACACACATATACAGATGGTAAATGTTCTGTTTGCCAAACAACAAACGCTGTTTTTGAATTTGGCGCTAACAAGAACGTAACTGAACATACCGAATCTACTACCGCAATTTCGGCATATACCGAAACAAAGAACGGTCAAACTTTAACCTTAACTGTTACTACTGCCGATAAGATTTATAAGGATAACTGGGATGCTATTGGTAATAGCTGTTTGAAAATGGGTACCGGCTCCGCAGTTGGTAAATTCTCATTTGTGGTTCCTGAAAACGTTGATGAAGTTATTATAAGCGCTTCAGGTTACAAAGCAACTAAGGCTTATTTAACAATTAATGATGTTTCCTATAATACAGATAAGGCATTTTCTAATAATGGCGAATATGTAGACTTTACAGTTGATACATCTTCTAATAAAACTGTTACAGTACTAACAACAAGCAGTGGCTATCGTGCAATGATTAACTCCATCACCTTTGTTGTTGGTGAAACCACCGCTTGCACCCACGAAAACCAAACAACCGATATTACCAACGCAACCTATCTTAAGGACGGTTTAAAGGTTGTTACTTGTGATGACTGTGGCGAAGAGCTTTCAAGAAATGTACTTCCCGAAGCTACCGCAGCGCCTGTAGTATATACCCCTTCTTACGATGCTGCAACAAACATGTTAACTATTAACTGGACCTACAGCGATGATTTTGTTTTAGACATTGATGCTAACACCACCTTTAAGCTTTTCTATAAGCTAGGCGAATACGAAAAAACCATTGATGTACCAAACACAGTAAGTGGATCGGTTATCTTTGAAGGCTTTAACGCAGCAAGACTTGACGATACACTTTACTTTGGCTTAACCGCAACAATTACAGATGTTGATACCGACAAGTTTAACAAAGCTGCTGCAGGTCAGGTTGTTGCTTCCACCTTAGTTGATGGTGACAGCGACCTTGGTAAGCTTATGGCTGCTATTAATTCTGCTACCGATGAAGCTGCTGTTGTTGCAGGTCAGGTTAATAACACTGCAGACTTAGTTTCCAACACAATGAAAGCAGACCTTAAGGCAGGTACCCTTGACCTTCGCTTTGTTGCAAGCCAAGACTTAATTACAAAGCTTAATACCCTTGGTAAAGAAGGACGCACCGTAACCCTTACCGTTACAATTGGCGAAACCGTTACTAAGGATATTACTATTGATACACTTAAAAAGGTAACAATGGTTAAAATTACAGGTATGTCATTCGAACAGTTTAACAGCATAGTTACAGTAAAGCTTGGCTTTGACTATGCAGATAATGCAAACAATTTTGAAACCGATGTTGTAGAATTTAACTGCGGCGAAATTATTGCTGATACCGATACTGCTGTTGCAAATGCATTCGAAGCTTTTATGAAATAAGGAGGAATTATAATGAAATTTGAAGTTCCTGAAATTAACAAGGTTTCCTTCGAAACCGAAAATGTTGCTGCTGAAGGCGTTGGCGGAAACGGCTGGGAAGTAACCGGCAGCGGCGCAGACGCAATTTAATTTAAAAATTAAAGTTTAAAACAACAAGCCCTTCTCATTTTGGGAAGGGCTTGTTGTTTTAATATTTTTCAAATTATAGTTTGTCGGTGCGTTTGATTGTATAATTTTAGCCTTCTCCAGCGGAGAAGGGGGACCAAACGAAAGTTTGGTGGATGAGGAGGATATTGTTAAGAAAGTGCTTTAATGCTCTCCTCATCCGTCACCTATCGGCGCCACCTTCTCCG
>JAGAMO010000011.1 GCA_017624675.1 Clostridia bacterium
TCTTGAAACGCAGGGCGGTCTATGTTTTTGCCACTATAACCCTTGTCGGTATAAACTTTATAACTTTCTCCTGTCACTTCCTTTTTACAAAACTCGATTTGACTTTCAACGGATATGCTGTCTATCCTGTCAACCGATTGTCTTGCATAAATTGCGTCAAAAAGATTCAATTTTTACTCCCTTCTTCGCAAAAAGAAGCGGAGCTGCTGACATATATATTATACCATAACAGCCCTTTTTCTTCAAGGTTTACAGGACATATATTTGCAAAAAACATCATATAATTTTGCTTCTATTTGTAGTTTTACTTCTCTTTTTTCGTCCACAGAAAATTGAGGGGTTAAATTTGTAATCGACACGATTTTGTTGCCGATTCTCTGCTCCCATGTCTGTGCAACGTAATTTATCATGCAGTCCGTCTCCTTCCTTTTGCGAGTTTTTTCTTTTACTAAAATATGATTTGCGTCTTGTCCTCTATACCAAAACGCAGTTTATTAGAATTCTTATCTTATCTGTCAGGCATCGTGGAGAGACGGTACCTGACTCATACTTCCCATTACAAATGAAAATCAAAGATTTTCGTATATAAATTAAATAGCTCCTTCATCTATGAATAATCAACGTTATTGTTTGCGCTTTCTTACAGGCTTTTCTGCAAGATAGGTGTTTGTAATATCCGGTCTGTGATGACCAAGTGCTTCGCTGGTCTTGTGTTTTGGCTTATAAAAGCCTCCGTCTTTTAATCTCTTAAATTCATTCTGTGCGTAATAATAACGAAGTCCATGCCAGGTTAAAACATCTTTTTTCGGCTTTTCGCCGGGCTTTGTCTGTTCGGTGCGGTTCTGCACTGTAAACTTTTCTCTGTGGGCAGTCATCCAATTTTCCAACGACTCCTTTTCGTGCTTAACGCCGCCTTTACCGTTAGGACTAATAATATACTCCATCGGCTGCAGCTTGTTTTTCTTTGCAAAGTTATATAGCTCTATTAGAAGTTCTTTCTGCTCTTTCGTTACAACGGGTATCGCACGGCGCTGACCGCCCTTGCCTTTGACCGTAAGTTCATCGTAGCGTAAAGCGCGTTCTATGCAGTCAAGACGAATCCGGCAACACTCAATACGTCTAAGTCCAAAGGTTGCGCCAAGCTTAATACTGTAATACACATCCATTCTGCCGTGCTTTTCGGCGAGTACCAATCCACCGGCAATCTCATCTTTCAGCCACGCTCTGTCTTCTTTACCAAGTCTGCGCTTATCCAAGCCCAATGACTCATTATCAGGCAAACGGTTCTTACCGCCCATAATCTCGTAATAAAAGCGAATACCCGATAGTCTTGCTCTCATAGTTGTGGGTGCAAGACCTTTTTGTTTCATATCTTCAACATAAGCACGAAGGTGTTTACCTGAGATATTAACAAATTTCTGACCGTTAAAGTTTTTCGCATAAAAGCTTCCCATCATCTTGGCATACTTGTAATAATCGTTCTGAGTTACAAAGCTCTTGGTATTATTACGCTTGTATGCCTTATTCAGTTGATCGAATATCTGATCTTCGTTTGTTCTTTTCTTGTCAGCCATGACTTATCTCCTTTCTTTAAAATTTTTGGTACACAAGTTTGCTCTCCCAAATCTTTGCACCTGTATCTAAAATTTCGTTCACAGCTTTTTTAGTGGGGATAAAAGTTGTGTACGAAAATTTTATTTTCATGTATCTTCTTCGTCACAAAATTTATTGACGAAAATTATTACTCAAAAAATTTTGGCTCACATAGGCCGATTCACAGCCTATGTGAGCCGGCTTACAAAAACGATAGTCATCTTTTCCGTCGTCATCAAAAAACGAAAGTTATTATATCTTTAGAGGTTAGCCGCAGGCGTGAAAAAACCTAAAACTATTCTTTAATTACTCTTAAAAAATAATTTCAAAATGTAAATCATTTATCATCGAAAAATGACGTTGTCAAGGCGTAAAGATATAGTAATCCCGTTGGTATTCAGGTAGTGTTTCTTTTTGATTCTTTTATACTGTTTTGTTTTAGCGCCTTGACAACAGGCTCCACTCGAATCCGAGTGCAACAGTTTCTTTATGACCTTCAGTCCTAAAGAAACTGTTGCACTCCCATAAAAGAGAGTCATCATCATTCCTTAAAGACAGTCATTTTAATTGAAAAGCATATCAAAATTAGTATCATTATTAAATTGTTCCCATAAGGGTGAGTACAACGGAACCTCGTACCCAACACAGAAAATTAAATAGAAAAATAATGAGGTTCCTTATGTGCGTTCTCTTGAAACAAGAGTGTAAATAAATTACTGCACAATGCCGAATATAGTCCCATTCATCGAACGGTCAATATGCAATCCCTCAACCACAGATTGTCCGGCAGGGCTTTTCATACGATTAAAAGTTACCTAAAACATTCGGATCTAAAACGGATTATTGTCAGAAATCCGTCTTTACTGATCAAGCATTGTCTGCAATCGAAGCTGATGTCCGTCTCGTCTATGCAGGCTACGCACTTATTTTCGTTCACAGATTGCCATAAGTGAAAGCAGATCTGTATATTGCACTTCGCTTCTTTCGCCCACTGTGCACAAGTGGTTTTGTCACACTGTACCAACCGGTCTGCCGTGTGCGCAGGTTCGCAGTCGAACAATCCTCGTTTCGTAACGGATCTGCTATCCGCACTTTAAAATTCACATTGCCTTCGTGACGGGCTTTGTATATCACGACTTTTCCTATTCCTTTGGACCACCGCGTGAAAGTGGGTTCTGATTTATTGCGGGAAATCATAAAACCGAGCAACATGATAGGTCGATTAAAAATGTGTCGCCCATCTTCCATATATCACCCTGTCCGTTGCCGTAACTGTGATAGCTCTTTAATTCCATATTTCCACTTCTTCGGTTATACAGATAATCAGCCTTAGAGCATCGGCTGATGAAGTCTAACCCAACTTCAAGGGGTTTCTGCTAGTGATTATAAGTCCGTCGCAGAACCCAGACTGTAGCTCTCGGCACCAAACCTTTGGCGCAACTAACTTACCGTGTCAAATACACTCATTTTGAACCACCTCCCTTTATGCGTTTATTTTGAACCCGTCACTTACCGGAGAACAAAACATAAAAAGAAGGCAAAAAGATAACAAAAAAGCACTCAACCCTCAACGTTAAGTGCTAACTTGCAGTCCTTTTGCCTTTGCCCTATACGCAGGAGCCAAGCATAACAAACAAGCGCAATTAACCCTTTGGGAACATTGCATTTTTCGTTATCTTTTGAATACACTCCTGCTTTATTTTAAAAATAGCATAGTCAGTTTAACACGCGGATTTTTTATAGTCAATAGATTTGCCCGATGTGTTGTTTGACAAACGACGCCCCGAACTTTTACTTGGTAATATCTAAAAAATCCCATATTGTACAGTTAAAATATGCTGCGATTTCAAATAAGGCTACAACTGATGGATCAATCCTTCGGTTAACAATATCATAGATATATCCCGGTGATTTGCCAAGCTTAATGCTTAATCCTCGGTAGGTCATATTACGCTCAGCCAAGATTTTGTCCAACTTTTGTTGGAACGCATACCAATAATTTTCATACTCTGTTCTGTCTAACATAGAAAAAAACCTCTTTTACACAAAAAATTAAGAGCCGCGACACCGCGACTCTTTGATATAAATGTAAAAAAGGTTATATTTGACTTTCAAGAAATCTTTATGAATAGCTTCGTATTCACCACAACAGATGAAAACAAGGAGGATTTGTGGTATAATTTAAGTGCAGCATAAGGTAGGTTATGTTGTTGGATCTTTGAGACCGATCAAGAAATTTACATAGGCTCTTTCTGCGAACCACGAATTGTTCAGCTCTTTTGAGTGAAAGAACGGATAGTAAAATGAGATATAAAAAGAGCCTCGCTGCAAATATGCTATGGAGGGAAAATAATGGAAGTAGTATATCAGCGCTGTTGTGGTATTGACGTACATAAGAAAATGATCGTAGCCTGCTTTCGTGACGGACGAAAAAAGGAAATAAGAGAATTCGGTACGTTAACAAACGAGCTTAGAGAGCTCACAAGCTGGCTTTTGGATAGCGGTTGTGAAATGATCGCTATGGAAAGTACAGCGTCATACTGGAAACCCCTGTACAATTTATTTGAATTATCCGGACTTCCTGCTATGGTGGTAAATGCACACCATATGAAATCCTTGCCGGGAAGAAAAACGGATATGAAGGATGCCGAATGGATTGCAGACCTTTTACAGCACGGACTGCTAAAAGCAAGCTTTATTCCTGACCGTGAGCAACGGGAATTACGAGAGGTGTCCCGTTACCGCAAAAGTCTTGTTGAGGAACGCAGTCGTGAGCTTAACCGTTTACAGAAAATGCTTGAAGGCGCTAATATTAAGCTCGGAAGCAAGCTAACACACATAAACGGTAAAAGTGGCAGAAAATACTTAGACCTTTTACTCAGCGGAGAAGAAATATCTCTTGAGGCTGTGGATGACATAAGGAATCACCAAATGCACAGCAGTGCCGAAGAGATATTAAGTTCGCTTGACGGCATAATCTCTCCGTTACAGAGGAAACTTATTCGTAGTGTTCTTGACCATATTGACGATATGACAAAACGAATCAAGGACATAGATAGGATTATTCAAGACTATATTAAGGACTATGAGGATGCCATAAATGCATTAGAAGAAATACCGGGTGTAGGTAAAATCGGTGCTCAAACCATAATTTCGGAAATTGGTAAGGATATGAGCAGATTTCCTTCAGCTTCACATTTATGCTCTTGGGCGGGTGTAGCACCGGGTAACAATGAAAGTGCAGGTAAACGCCGTAGCGGTAGGACAACAAAAGGCAATCCTACACTTAAAACCACCCTTATTCAATGTGCTCACGGTACATCCAAACACAAAGACACCTTTTTCTACGCACAGTTCCAGCGTATTAAAATACGCAGAGGTTCTAAAATTGCGGCTATGGCAGTTGCTCACTCAATGCTCACTGCAATTTACTACATACTAAAATACAACCAACCGTTCCACGATTTAGGTGCAGATTATTACAACAAGTTCAACCGCGAAAAGAAAATTAATTCGTATCTTAAAAAACTAAATGAATTAGGCTATGACATGACAGCCGTTCCTGCCATACCATAACCTATTCTTTACATACTTTTATTCACCCCGCCGCAAGACGGGTTATTTTTGTTGCCGTGTTTTTGTGGTTATCTATTTGTTTTCATAGTAAACAATAAATTGCAACTTTATACTTATTTTTTGTTTAACGATAATATTCCCCAACAAATTTTAAACCCATCTTTCTCTTCTAATGTAAGATAGACTTTAAAAATCGCTTTGGTTAATGCCCGTTTTTCATACAAAGGTTTTGTTAATTCTGTATTCTTCTTTTTAATTTCTTTAGACAAACGTTCGGCAATATAATCTGCCATAAGAGATTCGTCGCATTCACCGTCCATTTCTATCAGCCGTTTCAAAGTTAACTTCTTTATATCTTTTTCGTAGTTATTTAAAATAAACTCATCAAATTCCTTATATTGTTTTTGTTTTTTCCATGGTTTTTGTTCTTCTTGTTCTACTGAAAATGCATGTAAATTATAAGAAACCTCAATAATATTAAAATCATCGTTCCATCGGGATAAGCATCTTCTTCTATGTTCTATTAATCTTTGTATTTGATCTTCGTTATTATTTTCAACACAAGAATTTATACGATTTACAAAACTTAACTCACTCATTATTGGCTCGAGATATTCATATTCTAAATATACTGAACACTGGCGATAGTAATCTAATAATTCTGGAGGATAAATAATATTAAATCGTTCTCCGTTATTAATCATTGTGATTTGTGTCATAATAGAGTTCAACGATTGTGCCAATATGCCTGCGTTCTTTTTAGCTAATTTATAATCCTCGCGTTTTTCGTTATTGATTGTGTAAAAGAATATAATTATAGTGATTGCAATCGTTATAATATTTGACAAAAAACCTATTGCATTTTCACTTATTGATTCAATACAAAACGCCGCAACTACAACAATAATAAAAACAATAATAAAAGCCAACAAATAAACTGTTGGAAAACCCGGCTTGGGCTGTTTACTCTTATTTATGCTATTAATACTATCAATTGCTTGGTTTACAGTTTTGTATTTTCTTTTAACTTTATTATTCATTTTATTTCCCAACGCTTTCTTTATTTAATAAATTTGAAACTAAATAGGTAACTCATATATGAAAATTATTCATCGGTATACTCATGCGGGCGTTCTTTATAGTTTTTAACTTTATATTCGCCGATGGTATCGTATTTACTTACTTTGGTTTCGGTTGGGATGTTGGTTTCGTTATCTTCGCCGAGGATTGCATCGAAGAAGATGCGTTCAAGGTATTCATGTTTAGAATAAATACCTTGTGAAGCCCAGACGAGAGCATTGCGCACGTAGGCTGAGTTTGTTTTGAATAGTTCGTGTTCAACCTCGAAGCCCAATGATTTGGCAAGTAGTACAGCAAACACTATAACCGTTCGTGTATTGCCTTCGCGGAAGGGGTGTGTATGCCAAATACTTGCAATAATACGAACAAGCTTAAAAACAATATCCTTATCATTATCGCCGGTTCTTTTAAGCTTGGCGATTTCTTTCATCGTTTCATTCAGTTGCTTTTTAATCTCTTTAGGATAAGCATAACGAACAGTATCGCCGCCGAGAACATCTTCATATTTCACCATTTGAATGGTACGGAATTCTCCCGCCCAATCAAATATTTGACCGAAGATATTACGGTGAATATCCTGCAAGGTTTCGGTATTAAACTTATCGTATTTATAATCATAAATCGCTGCCATAGCAAGACCGGTAATGTCAGCCTCTGCTTTGCGTAGCAATTCTGAATCTTTTATATCTGCTAAATTTTTAAGCACGTCAACATCATCATATAAATAAGGGTCGCGCATTTGTTATACCTCCGTTACAAAGCCGTATCTTCTTAGCGTTTGTTCAAACACAGACAAGAATGTTATATTGCCTTTTTTCCAATTGGCAAGGTCAGTTTTAACCTTATCACTTACGGGAACGCCCTCGATTGAAGTCATAGCATCTGAAAAGGAAATTCGTTTTTCTTTTTCGTCAGCAGAAATGCTATCCATACCGCTTGTGAGTTTTAACATTTTTAATTTACGAAGTAATGCCTTGTCTAACAATTCTGCGGCAGTTTCAATATCTGCAAGTCTGATTAAAATCTCAGGCAATTGTGCTTCATAGTCTTTCCTTAAAGAAATTTGCTTTGTTATTTCATTTGCTTCTTCTGCCTTGATGTATTTGCTTTCAACAGTATCGCCGTTACGGGTTTGCAAATATAAATACTGCTTACCGCCAATAGTCTTTTTAGATATATATCCTTTAGGTAAAATACTAAGCTTTTGCTCGATTTCAAGCTTTGTCGCAAGTAATTCTTTGTATTCAAAAATAATATCAGTCATAATACTACCTCCTGACTACTAATAGTATATCACAAATTAACCTACAAATCAACAATAATTTGAAAATTTGTAGGTTAATTATAACTATCCCGTAATCAGGATAGCAATTATTCAATTTGATTTTCTTTTAAGACCGCCATCACATGCAACAAACAAGGTGATACCTAAACATATTAGAAAAGCACCTGTTGATGTTGAGACCTTATATAAAAGTGCAAGATAGCCTGTCCGAATAGAAATTAATATTAAAATCAGCATAACAATACACTTAAACAGCTTCATTTTAAATCTCCTTTATGTACTTAAAAAGCCTTATTTCAAGCGGTTTTGTCAGCTGCTCCGCCGTTATCATTACACCTTGTTTGTTGTGCTTCACCAAAGCGCTGATAATGCACAATTTCACGCTGACGAAGGAATTTAAGCGGTTCTAAAATATCGGGGTCGTCGATAAGGCGAATAAGGTTATCGTAGGTAACCCTTGCCTTTTGTTCAGCCGCTAAGTCTTCGTGTAAATCGGCTAAAACATCACCCTTGGACTGAATATATTCAGCGCGCCAGGGAAGACCTGCCGCCGCTTGCGGATAAACTGAAGCGGTGTGGTCAACAAAGTATTTATCAAAGCCGCTTTGTTTAATTTCTTCAGGTGTTAAATCACGTGTTAGTTGGTGCACCATTGCGCACACCATTTCAAGATGGGCTAATTCTTCGGTGCCAACATCGGTTAAAATGCCTTTTACTTCGTTAAAGGGCTGACCGTAACGCTGAGTTAAATAACGCATAGAAGCGCCGAGCTCACCGTCGGGACCTGCATACTGCATTTGGATATATAATTTTAATGGAAATAAATTTCAAATTTGTTTTCGCGCTTTATGAAGATTATTTTTTCAATAATTGTTCGCAGGGCGGCGTTCTTGGCTGCTTCGGTTTGTTTTGGGTCTTTGACCACCTTTAATACACCGAGCACCTTTTTTGAATATTCATTAGCGTTAATTTTTGGCGAGGGAGTCTTTGTTAAAAGCTTTTCGAACTTTGAAATGTTTTCAAGAATTTTTGCCTTGTTTTGTTTATATTCCTCAAGGGTGTCGATGCCGTTCTGGTATGCCGCTTTTACGCGGTTAAGCTTCGCCTTTTCGTTTTCGATAAGCCGAGAATAATTTGCGTATTCTTCTGGTACCGAATCGGAGTTTGTAGAGGAAACGTTAAATTGTCCGTTTTTGACGGTTTCTTCAAGATATTCGATAACTGCTTTATTTGCTTTGTTAAGTGAAATGCAGTGTGAAACCTTACAAGAGCCTTTTGCATAACTATGACATTGAAACGCCGGGCATTTGGCGTTAATTAATATTAAGGTTGAATTACACTCAGAGCAACGGACCAAACCTTTGAGCATATATTTTACGGGCTGTTCGCGGCGTTGGAATTTTCCGTACATACGCTTTTGAGCATTTAGCTTATCCTGCACTGCGTTAAAAAGTTCTTCGGATATTATAGGTGCGTGTTTACCGTCAGCAATCATTATGTTGGGGTTATCATAATGACGGGTAGAAGCGGCTCGGCCGTCAAGGCTCCAACGGATTTTACCGATGTATACGGGGTTTCGGAGCATATATTCGATACAACGGTTATCAGGCATATTGCCACGGGTGGTACGCATACCTAAATCACCGTATTTAACTGCAATTGCACGAAGTCCCAAACCGTTAAGGTAATCGGTAAATATTCCTTTTATATACTGTGCATCAGCGTTAGGGATATATTGATTATCTTTAGAATCATAACCAATAGGTGGGGGAGCTACAGGAAGTCCACGAGATGCTCTTTCCTGCATACCGCGTTTAACCTCTTGGCTGAGGTTTACAAGGTAGTATGAGTCGGTCCATTCGATAATTCTTTCTACAAGGTCGCCAAAAGCGCCTTCGGGTAGCGGTTCGGAAATAGACACAACGTCAATGCCGTTACGCTTGAGCATGGATTTTAAGGTAATAGCTTCTTCCTGGTTGCGTGCAAAACGGCTGAACTTCCATACAAGAATCATATCAAAGGGTTTAGGCTTCTTTTTTGAAAGCGCAATAAGTTCAAGAAAGCGGTCACGCTTTGCCATGCTTTTACCTGATTTGCCGCCGTCTTCCATAAAAATGCAGTCTTCAAGTAAGGCTATATTATTTTTTTCGGCATAGTCGCGGATAACCTTTAATTGACTGTCGGGACTGAATTCAAGTTGGTCGTCCGTTGATACACGGATGTAAGCGGCAGCGGTAAGCAATATTTTTCACCTCGTCTTTTGTTTTATTCGATTTTTGTAATAAAATCACCGTATTTATTAGTGGTGACGATAATTTTATATTTTGAATTAGTTTCTTTTTTATATGGATTATCTTTTAAAATTTCCAAAATCATTTTATTATCTTCCACATACATCTTTTCAATACATTCCAAATTATATATTCTTCCACAGTGCCCGTGGACAAACATAACTTTTCCGTCACCGAGCCAATTAAATTCTTTTATCGAACCGTCATCTATGTTTTTAGCTGTTATTTGAGTGTTTCCGTTAAGTTCACGATAACGAGCTTGAAATAGATAATTGTTAAAAATAATGTTATATTCTTGTGATTTACCGAAGAAGTAAATTTTATCTCTATCTTTTTTGTCTCTACGAAGTATGTAACCGCCAGAGCCATCCGGAAAGGTCTGATAGTTATAGAAAAGATATTTTTCAGATTCCGCTACAACTTCACAGAATTCTCGCTCAATACAATAATCAGTGGGAATGTAATTTTTATTAATTTTATCTATATCAAGCCAATATCGTTCAAGCATTTTACAGCAACATGGTGATTTAGTTGGTAATAAGAATAAAAGTTTTTTAATCAGATAACTTATGCACCAAGATATACCGTACATAGCAAGAAAAGGAAGCGACATAATTGAAATAAATGCATACATAGGAAATTCGAGAATATTGCCATATTTTTTTATCGAGATTACTGCAAGGATTACAAAAATTACAATTAGTAAAATTAATACGATTAAGGTTCCTGTATTATTAGTAATTTCGGTATTGTCAACTTCGTTTGTGTTATCTTCCATATCGTATGGGCATTCGCCATTTATATGTTGGTGAGCGGGATAGCCGTGATGGTAATGGTAACCGCCATTTACATTATCATGATGACCACCATTGGAATCGGTTTTTCCGCTGTGGGCGCTGACAGAAGTTGTGAAAAGTGTGGTTAGAATTAAAAACAATAAAAGAAATTTTTTCATATAATGTCCTATACTGAAAAATTAGTGATTTTTATATCTTTTTTCGCAAGCCGAACAAATGCGCTCAATACCATCAACCTTAGTTGTTGTAGCGTGGACATTGTTGGAATTGCGTATGTAGTGACAGTCACGGTATATATGGTAAACTTCACCGTGCGGTGTGTAATAGAAAACGGTTGACGTATTATTCGAAGGCGCTGAGCTTTGGCTTGGCGCCTGATTTTGTTGTGTTGTCTGACTGTTATTTGCTTGGGGAAAGAAAATATCATAGCAAAGCAAGCAAAATATAAAAGAGAAGAGCAAACAAAGTACGGCTATAAGAATTTTAATTATGTTGAAAATCCGTTTTATGTCATAGTCAGAATCAAGAAGATAGTGGGCAAACAAATTTGCTTCACGTTCAAACTGTCGTTTGCCCTGCTTTTGCGGGTCGTGCTTAAGCTGGATGTGACCAAGCTCGTGCGCCAGGGCAAATAGTTGCTTCTGTTCCGGCATAGAATCATCAATAAAGATATACACGTCACCTTTCTCTTCAATTACTGCAATGGATGAAGATTTCACAGCCCGTTCATAAACGCCGAGCATAATCATCATGTGAGCGGATGTGCTGTAGTTTTTGACAACATAGCCGTTTTGTTTTGCTGCGAACAGCAATTTCTTTAGGGTAATTTCTTTACCGTAAAGTTTGTGGTTTTTTGCGAATTTAATTGATACATGTTTAATATAGTTCATAACTGATACCTCCTGTAACAAACTTTAATGTTATGGGAGGTATTTTGCAAGTTTAAGAACATACCAATTACTTTGATTTCATATTTGTTGCCATTGCGGTAAGAAGCTCAATTTGTTCAGGCGTGAGTTCACGAGCTGCAATAAGCAAATCGTTTAATTGGTTGAAGCTTGTATTGTTGACAAGGTTAGTATCACCTTGTTGGCCTTCAAAGCTAAAAGCGGTTTGCTGTTCAAAAAGAGTGGCGGTATTTTTATTTTCTGTTCTACCGAGTAAATAATCGGTAGAAACATTGAGAAATTCTGCAATTTTGTCAATGTGCTTTTTGTATGAAGCGTTTAATCCACTGTTCCAACTAGTGAAAGTGTTCTTTTTAACGCCTATATAGTTACACAAGTCGACTTGCTTTTTGTTTTGTTCTTTTAATAGTGTACGGATTTTGTTCAAAGTATCCAAATTGAGTACCTTCCTTTTGTTACATAATTAAAAAATGCTTAAAAAAGAGACTTTTTGCTTGACAGTACACAAAATAGAGACTATAATGACCTTGTCAAAACTGCTTGACATTTCAAGCTTAGGCAACGGATGTTTGAGCTCATCCGTTGCTGCAGATGTATTTTCCTGCCGAGACAGTCAAAGCGAAGATATTGGTGTAATAAATTCGCAAGGCGGCTCATCGCCTTTTGTCACTGCTCTTTAACTGTAGTTATACATCAAACCCGTCAGTTAAAAACCGGCTATGGTGGGCCGGGGCAGAACGGAAGCGCATCATAGAAAAGTTAGTAAATAATTCGATACATTCGCTAATTAGATTAACAAAGTCAGCAATCACTTTAAATAACTTTTTCATGAAGCATCACCTCCGTTTTAATATTTATGTTAATGGAATGCGTTACGCGATTAGCATTCCACAACATATAAGGAAGTCAAGCAAAAGTGCATACTATGTAAACTGTCACAAGTACATAGTACACTTTTTGCGGACTTTTGTCAAGTGGTTTTGACAAAAAAGGAAGGAGGGATTTTTTGTACGACAATTTTATGGCTGACTGTAAGCGTGAAATGTACGTTCGGAAGCTTTCAAACGGCGACTTGGCGAAGATGACCGGGTATAAGAAATCGACCATCAATGCCTTTTTTTGTGATAAAGCCGACCGTGAGAAGAGCCGAAATGTTGCTGAAGCGATAGCGGCCGTTCTGCAGGTGGAAATTTAGTTTGGTTACATAGTAAATAATTATATGTACGAAATATGGGATATTGAAAGGTGGGTGAGAAAACGAATTGAATTTAATAAGAATGATTTTCTTTTACAAAAATAAGAAGAAGCGTCTTTGCGAACTGGTCGGCTCAAAACATGCCAAATTACTTTTAAAAGCAATTCGCCAGGATATGCCGATAATGATTAGTGAAAGAAACGCCAAGACCAATATAGACGGTGAGCTTTACAACGTCTTAAAGGGCCTCGGCGCAAAATCAGTTAAAAGTGCAAGTATTGAACTTGAGAATATAGGAATTCTTGAGGGCACTTATATTACTTATTTTAATGAAGTTAATGCAAATCTTATTTCCAATGTTTAGCAAAGGTTTCAAATGCCGGTGATGAACGGTCTATTTGGAAGGGAAGTATCTGGAATTAAATGCTGACGATTTGCGTGAGGCCTATAAAAGACATTCTTCACCGAAAGAAAAAGGTGATATTCCTTTAACCGAAGATGATTTTGTGAATATCCCTGAATATATTGATGAATTTGATTATGTTTTAGGTGTTAATGAGTACAACGGTAAAATTGAAATACATTTAGCTACTGAAACGGAAGATGGATATGTAAAAATTTTGACAGTTTCTTCGAAAGAACGAGATTCATTACAAGTTTCTAAAATTATTGGTATTTCAAAAGAAAAATTTAATGAGAAATATGGCAAAAAAATAGAAAGAGATACTGGTAGTCTGAGGGGTTTATCTGATGAATCAGAAAACTCGAACCCGTCTACGACGGCTCAGCTCACCGCTGGTACTCTTTCTAATGACATTATAGACGAAAAACCGCCTGGTGTCAAGAATATTATATCCGACAGCGGTGAAAATTATTCCGATTCGCAACCTGCGGGAGTGAGCGGTAAAAATATCGGAGTAAGTGGTAATATTTTTGGAGCGAGTGGTCAAGATTCGGGAGTAAGGCACCACACTTCTAAAGCCGAGCAGGAATATATTAAGCGTATTTGCGATGCTTTGGGAGTTAAAATGCAGTTTGTGCATATTACTTCAAAGCTTATGGCGAAATACGGTTACAACATTAGCGAAGACAGTTTGCCTGACGGATTTTACGACAAAGATTCCCAAACGTTATATATCGGATTTACCGGTTATGACCCTGTTAAATTCGTTTTCAAGCACGAGCTAACCCATTTTGGCGAAGGCACCGAAAGTTATAAAAACTTTGTAGATGCTGTTAACGAATCTAAGGCTTTCAAAGAATGGTTGGTTAAACAATACGGTAAGGATGCTGAAAACCTTTCCACCGCAGCGCTTGAAGGTAAGGTGATACAGCAGTATGTTGATAGGCGTAAAGCGTACGAGCCAAACTTTAAACCTGAAGATGCTAAGGCTGAAATGGTTGCCGACTTTGTGGGCAGATGCTTATTTGATAATGATACCGCCGCACTTGAAAGAATGGTAAGCAACCTTGATTATAAGCAAGCTGAAACCATTTGGCAACACATTAAAGAGTTTTTCGCATACCTTAAGAGAAAGCTTTCGGGCGAAAAAGATTTGGTGTGGGAAATAACCCGCTTAGAAAATCAATTTAACCGTATGCTTTCAGAGGCTGTACAAACAAAAAAAGCCACCGAACAAAGCGGTGGTATAAAGTTTGATATTAAAAAGTCAACTGACGGAAATAAATATGTTCAAGTTGATGGCGGTAAAATTGAAACTGAAAGTGCCAATGATATTGCAAAAATCTTATCCAATATAGTGAGAAATAAATTTAATGATTTTATCGATGTTTCGGGTCAAAAAATTGGCATTAACGGTAAAACGGCAAGAGAGTGGCAAAGGTCCAAGGACGCACAATATCTTTTGGCTAACGAAAAACAAAAGTTTGCTGATAAATTAAGTGCTTTTGAAAATGCCGATGAATTATTAAAATCGGCACGGGATTATATTGGTGAAGAAATCAAGCATATTCGTAAAGATAATTTTAAAGAATTTGCGCGCGGTGTGGTTGATTTTAAGGTTGATGATAGGGGATATTCAGCGGATATTATTGTTGGCACCACCAAAACGAATGTTGCAATACTTTATGATATCGTTCATCTTCAAGAAAAAGAAATAGAAGATGCCTCGCATACGACACAAGGTCGTAGAGCCGAAACATCTTCTAATGACATTATACTCAATGAAGAGTCGTCTGTCAAGAATAATATACCCGATAATGATGCAAATAATTCCGATAGCGGATTAAAATTTACTTTTTCACGTGCTTTGAATAACGAAAAAATTCAAAAAGCTGAAGCCATGGAAAAGGAGCTCGAGGGAGAAAACGATAAGAGATACCGTGATATGCTTATTTGGGAAGAAACCGGCCTTATTCGTGACCCTTCGGGTGTGTGGGTGTATGAAATTGATGACGGCAAAATGCGCTTTTATCCTAAAGGGGACAGGTTTAAAAAGCGAAAAGAACCCCGCGGCAAAAACCTTTTAAAGAATTATATACGACACAAGGAGTTATTTGAAAGGTATCCACAGCTTAATAATACCGAGCTTGTTGTATATGATTTTAAGGGGACGGGAACCAGGGGGTCTTATTTACCCGAATTTAATTGTATAATGCTTGATAAAACATATATCGAAACAGCAAGTGTTGAAGAGGTAGCATCAACGCTTATACACGAAATTCAGCATGCGGCACAGCATTTTGATGAGCGTGAAAGTGGTGCAAACATTGAGTATTGGAACCAACGCTTAAAGTTAGGCACAATGCCAAAGAACCCCAAAACCGGTAAAGAGTATACGCCGTATGAGGCGTATAGAGCGACCCGTGGCGAGTATGAAGCACGTATGTCTTCTGAAAGACTGTGGATGGATTCCGATGAAAAGAAAGAGACTTTTGGTGCGCCATTTTACGACCCCGAAAATACTGTAAGCACTAATGTGGAACTGGCAGGGGCAAAGCCTTCATCGCTCAAGTTTTCCGTTCCTACCGACCGTGAATATTTAAAATCGGTTGAAAGCGGCGACAATAAAATTCTTCAGCAGATGGTAGATAATAAGGCAAAAGCTGAAGGCTACACCGAAAGGCTTTATCATCAGACCGGTGCTGATTTTACCGAATTTAATACCGATAATCAAAAAGCGGGAAAATATGACTGGGAATTACCCACAGGAATGTTTTTAAAGCCTAGTAATGATGATATCGGTCTTAAGGGTAAAAAGCAAATGGATTTGTACGCAAAGCAACGAAACCCGCTTAATTTCCGCGACCGAGCCGAAGCTCAACAGTATTGGCGTGATAACGTTGAAGGTTATGATGAGGCGGCCGATAAGATACTTAGTATTGATTCGGAATATCGCTTAAAATCGGATGCCGCTTCATACGAGGTGCAAAGTTACATGAAGCATTGGCGTTTAGAAAATCCTAATGCGTCACGCCAAGCAATTTATAATGATGCACGTTTCCAAGAGCTTCACGATAAGGAAGCACTAATTTTTGAAGAATGGGAAGCCGAAAGCGATAAGGCAAGCATTGCGGCCAAGAAGCTTATTGATAATTATATTGCCGAAAGCGATTATGACGGCGTTGTGCTTGAAAACGACGTTGGTGCTATGGGCCGTCAAACCAAGACATATATCGTTTTCGATTCTTCACAGCTTAAGGATGCTTCCCCGGTAACTTATGACGATAGCGGCAACGTTATCCCTCTTTCCGAACGCTTTAACGGTGATAAAAAGGATATTAGGTTTTCTATACCCAATGTTTTAAGTTCTGAAGAAATGTTAGAAGCGTATGAAAAAGGCGAGATTTCCCGTCAGGATTATCTAAACTCATTAAGTAATAATAAGACATTAAACCCTGTTGAAATTTCAGATTTAACCAAAGAAGATGCGAATACAACTCCTAAACTAAAAAGGAAAACAGGCGTGTCTGATGGTAATAAGGTTAGTAAATTTTATGGTAGTGTATTAGAGTCGAAAATTTTTGACTTGGAATTTAAAGCTGAAATTATGCAAGACACTTTCGTTGAAAAGTATAAATCGGTGACGAATAAAGAAACTTTGCAAAGGGCGGCAGACGAACTTGACACAGGCGGTCGTGCGTATGTAAATAGGTGGTGGACTATAGACCCTGCACATGCAAGTCTTATCGATACTGCTGTGGGTTTAATACTTATGGACCGATATCAGCGTGTAGGTGATTATGATAGTGCGGCTGCAGTTACAGAAAAAGTGCGCGAATTCGGAACATCAGGTGGGCAACAAATCCAGTTGTTTTCTATTCTGGGACGGCTCAGTCCTGAAACTATGGCTTTGTACGCACAACGTGAGTTAGATAAGGCTTTTGAAATTTTAGCGAAAGACAAAGCACAAAAATGGATTGACCAAAATCAAGAAAAATTCAAGCTGTCCGAAGAAGATATTAAATTTATTCGTGAATATACAGTATTAGCTGCGTTGTTCGATGAAAACACAAGACAGAAGGCTGTTTTGCTTGGCGAAATTTCCGCGCGGGTTCAAAACAAAATGCCGCCACAGAAGGGCGACTCAATTAGAGCGTTTCAGCGTAACGCAATGCTTTTGAATCCGAAGACACAAATCCGTAATATAGTAGGTAACGGTGGGATGGTCCCTGTATTTATCGCATCTGATATTATCGGTAGTGGCATTGATAAAATGTTAGCGAAAAAAACCGGTATTAGAACCACGGGTAATTTCAATGTCAAGTCTCTCAAAGGCGTTAAAAAAGGTTTATATGAATCATACGACGATTTTAAACTTGGTATACGAACCAAACAAGAAGAATTGAACCGTTTTGATGTCAATGTTAAGCACGGTGGAAAAAGTTTTAATGATAATAGCAACGGCCTATTTGGCACCGGCACACTGAAAAAGCAATTAAACGCTGTTGCAAGGGGGCTTAATAAAATTGACAACTTCACATCTTTCTGTCTTGAAGCAGGGGATAGACCGTTTTTTGAAATGTGGTATATGAATTCGCTTAACACGCAAATGAAACTTAACAATGTCGACATACCAACAACCGAAATGATGGAAGTTGCAAGGCAGGAAGCGTTACAGCGCACTTGGCAAGATGATAACACATTTACTAAATCGGTTTCCAACCTTAAACGTATACTTAACAATTTAGTGCATTTGCCAAATTCGAATTATGGTTTAGGGGACTTTGTTTTGAAATTTGTCAAAACACCCTCAAACCTTGCAAAAGCCATCATTGAATTTTCACCTGCCGGTCTTGTAAGCACATGGAGCAATGCTAAAAAACTTAAAAATGCTATTGAAACTAATCGCTTTACACCGCAATTACAAAAGGAATATGTGCGCAGTTTGAGTAATGCCATAACAGGCACGCTGATTTATACAATTATTGGTATAGGCGCAGCGCTTGGATTAGTTAAACTATCGGGTGACGGTGACGATGATAAGGATGCTTCCAATTTTGAAAAGTACATAATGGGTATTCCGCCATATTCTATTGAGTTTTTTGGAGTGCCTATTGCTTATGATTGGATGCAGCCTTTTGGCTCTATACTGGCAACGGTAGCGGAATTTATGGAAAATCGCGAAACGAACTCTGAACTAGATATAGGCGATGCCGTTTGGGAAGCGGTGTGTGCGGGCGGCAAAACTTTCACGCAACAGTCGTTCTTGCAAAGTATGTATGAATTCTTTTCAGGCGATGACATAATAGACGGTTTGGTGAACATTGCCTTGGCTGAACCTGCAGCATTTGTTCCGCAGGCATTTTCACAGGTTGCGAGTTTTACCGATAAATACCGCCGTACTTCTTATGATTCTAACAGCAATTTCCAAACTGCTATAAACAAAATTATAGCAAAGATCCCCGTGCTTAGAACAACATTGCCTAAGCAGGTTAACAGTTTAGGCGAAGATGTTAAGAACCCACAATATTTTAAGGAAGCATTAGGTGCGTGGAACGCTTTTGCTTCGCCATGGAACACTTACCCTAAAAGTTCAAAAGAGGTTGTGGGAGAAATATATAAGCTTTATAAGGATAGCGGTGAAACTTCCGTTATGCCGAGAATGGCGCCGAACTATTTTGAACGAAGCGGCGTGCGAATAAATCTCACACCCGAAGAAAAGGCGAATTTCCAACGTTCTATGGGCGACAGAAGCGTGCAAATGCTTGTACAGTTGTTTAATTCAAAGGAATATACAAACCTTACAGACCAACAAAAAGTGGATATTGTTAGCAAAATATATTCATACAGCTATGCCAGGGCGAAATCGGAATACGATTATGATTTTGAGACATTGTCAGATATACTTGGAGAAAATGAGGACGGTGAACCGATTTTAACAAAAGAAAGATACGACAGAATGTCTGATGAAAATAAAAAGAAGGTTATTGAAGAATTGTTTTTATCAAAGACTGAAATAAAGTATTTGGACGACTATAAAAAATTGGTTGACTATTACATTAGAAAAGCGGAGGATTAAAAAAGAAAGGGACCGCTTAATGAGGTCCCTTAACGAAATATACTGTTATATTCTTTTTCTGTAATAGAGTTAACTATATCGTATTTTTGCGCCATGGTAAGGTAATCGAATTTAGAGTTATTCAAGCAATTCCATAATTTATTCTGAGCGATATGTTTTTCTTGTTTGCGTTTCTTTTCATTTTTGATTAATTCGCAAACCAGTATTATAGCAATAATAAAGAACGCTATTTGCCATGGACTGCCATATTTGTTGCTTATATAATTTACACCAAAGCAAAAAAATACGAATATAAATATTTTGTTTAATAAAAATATCCATTCAATAATTAACTTTTTAAATTCTTTCATTTTTGTTTTCCCCCTTTATATGCAAAAATAACATATTTTTTAAAAATTGTAAAGGGGGGGACGAAAGATAAATGATGTAACGAAAGCGTTCACGAAAGTGGGCGCTTTTATATTTAAAAAAGGAGGTCATAATATGGCGTATAAAACAATTTCATTCAGGGTCGGGTTTGATGGCATCACTCCATCGGCGCGGCAGCGGGTGGGTATGCAGAAAAATCACAATATGGTCGAGCTCGAGTTTGAAGTTGCTCCCGAACTGCGTGCCGCTTTACAAAACAATGAAGCAAGCGAAAAAGTGCTATGCCGTTTTGAAATTTATAATGCTGTAGGTGAAGTGTTTAGAACCGCTTCAGAGGACGTGCAGGAACGGTTTGATGATTTCATTTTCTATTACCACCTTCAGGAGCGCGACACCAGGTATGGCGGTGTGGTTAAGGTTGTGCTTGTGCTTACAGCACTTGATGGCACGGATACGGTAATGGAATCGTACAGCTTCCCCGCATTGCTTCAGGTTGAAAGTTTACCCGAAGGTGTTGCAAGTGACGGTGAAAACCGTGTTTCGTATTCGGAGTTGGAACTCAAGGCGCTTGAAGCTGCAAAGGTTGCAAAAGATGCTGCAGGTCAGGCAGTTGAAGCTTCGGCCGCAGCTCTTGCGGTAAAACAGGCTTACGATAGCGGCGAGCTGAAGGGGGAGCAGGGTGACGTTGGCCCTGTGGGACCTCAAGGCGAAAAGGGGGACCCGTTTGTGTATTCCGATTTTACACCCGAACAGCTTGAAGCTCTTAAGGTCAAGGGGGACAAGGGTGATACCGGACCACGAGGCCCGCAGGGACTTAAAGGCGATAAAGGTGACAAAGGCGATACAGGCGCACAGGGGCCACAAGGAATTCAAGGTGTGCAGGGGCCACAAGGCCCAAAGGGTGAGGACTATTTATTGACCGAAGCTGACAAGTCTGAAATTGTTGACTTGGTTATGGCAGCCCTGCCTAACGGAGATGAGGTGTATTACTAATGGCTAAAAAAGTTTATGAAGAAAGCAAGATTCAAGCTATTGCTGATGCCATTCGTGAAAAAACGGGTGGCGATACAACCTACACCACGGCCGAAATGCCCGATGGGGTTGGTGAGGTTTACGAAGCAGGGCGAGATGCTGAATGGAATTTAATGTGGGACGCTATTCAAAGAAATGGCAAAAAAAGTGACTACGGCTTTGTATTTATGAATTACAAAAGCGAATGGTTTTATCCTAAATACGATATTGTTTTAGGCGGTGGCGACTCAGTAGCAGGTGAATTATTTGGTATGTCTGCCTTTCGTGGTTTTAACAGCGGTGGAAGTGCTGATTTTGATTTATCTGCAAGATTTGAAGAATGTGGTGTAACACTTGACACAAGCAAATGTAAAATCTTGCAATACTTTATGCACACAATAAATGTGAAGCGTGTACCTACAATTGATTTTTCTTCGTGTGTTAACTCATATATGGCTATGTATTACACCAAAATTCAAATTATAGATAAGTTGATTTTTAGCGAAACTACTGTAACAAATGCAAATATGTTTCAGTATAACAATAACCTTACAACCATATCGGCAGTTGAGGGTGTTATTGCTAAAAACATTAACTTTCAACATTCACCATTAGATGTGCCTTCTATAAACCGCATTATTGCTTGTTTAAAGGACTATTCAAGTACAGGCGGTACATACACCTTAACACTTAAGGCCGACCGACAAAATATGCTTTCTGCCGCTGAAAAAGCGGTAGCAACGAATAAGGGGTGGACATTGGTATGGAGTTAAAGGTATTAACCGCAAGTGAAGGTATGGTTTTAACTAATGGTGAAGCCTATGGCAAGGCAATAACTTTAGGTAAGAACGATAACCCTGAAAATTGGCACGAAATAAGTGAAGCCGAATATGAAAAAATGCAAACCGTTATTAAAGAACAATTTGAAAGTGAGGTGTAACAAATGGGCTTAATTGAAATTATAGTGCTTACAGCAAGTATTATAACCTCACTTTCAGTAATTACAACCGCTATAGTTACCGCTTATAAATTTATACGCAAATGGGATAAATGGGTAAAACAAAAGGATAAGCACGATATTGAACAATATGTGCAAATATTAAGACTTGTTATTATGACACCTGAAATGCCATTAAGCGAAAGAATTGCGGCGGGTGATACTTATGTAAATGAATTACATAGAAATGGCGCTGTTAAACAAAAGTACAATGAACTTTTACAAAGATTCAAAACAGAACATTTAGAAGAATAACAAGGAGGAAAAATTAAATGGCAAAATATAAAAATCCCGTTTTAAGAAAAGGCGGGCACAAGGTAACAAGCCCATTTGGTATGCGCACCATTTGGGGCAAAAAGCAAATGCACAACGGTATTGATTTGGTTGGCGAAGGCGCAACGCTTGATTATATTATCGCCTTTGCCGACGGCGTCGTTAAAATTTCAAAGTATTCACTAACAGCGGGGGAATATGTAAGTCTTTACCACGGTAACGGCAATTACACCCGTTATTTACATATGAAAAAGGGTAGCCGCACCGTAAAGGCAGGGGACAAGGTCTTAAAGGGACAGGTCCTCGGTTATATGGGGGCTACCGGTAATGTAACGGGTGCACACCTTCATTTTGATGTAAATGTTAACGGAAAATATGTTGACCCTGCACCTTACCTTGAAGGCGTGAAGGAATTTGAAAACACACCAAATAAAGTTAAGGATTGGCAGCTTGCCGCCATTGCCGACGGCTTTAAATTCCCTAAATACGGTGCTGATGGTAAATGGGGTGCGGAATGCGAATCGGTTGCTAAAAAGGCGGTATGTAAAAAGCGTGTCACATATAAATATAAAAGCCTTACAAAAATTGTTCAGCGTGCGGTTGGCGTAACAGTAGACGGTAAGTTCGGTAAAAACACCCGCACTGCTGTTATAAACTGGCAAAAGCTTGTAGGTCTTACACCCGACGGCTGTGTAGGGCCTGAAAGCTGGAAAAAATTATTAGGAGTGAAATAAAAATGAAAAAAATTATTCAGTGGCTTAAAAGCCAAAAGAAAACAATTAAATGGTTAAAGGCGGCAGGTATTCGTGCTGTTAAGACCTTTGCACAAACCGCAGCTTCCCTTGTGACAGTTGGCGCACTTATAAGTGAAATTAACTGGACAATGGTTTTGTCTGCATCAGCTGTAGCGTTTATCTATTCAATTTTAACCTCATTTGCGGGCTTACCCGAAATTAAGGAATAATAAAATAAACACCGCTCATTCAAAAGAGAATGGGCGGTGTTTTTACTATATATTATAATGTAAGGGCGTTAAATACTGAAATATTACAAAAAAGTATTGCGATAAGATATCAAGTTCGGTATTATAACATTGTTAAATGTTTATTAGTATGTATATCTAAATACAATAAGCACCGCCGTATTGGCTTATTATGATTTGTGCATATTTGGGGTTGCGGTTTTTAATGTTTACGGGAAACTGTAATTTCTTTTCATATTGCCACATAAAAATTATACCTCCTTATATTCCCAAGGCCATTTACCGTCAAGCCACTGCCAACAGCCGTTTGCTGTTACGTCGGCAGGGGTTACGATATAATCGCCAAACTGTGCTTCATATTCTTTAATAAGCTCTGCCCGTTTAAAACGGAAATCTTTTAAAAGAGCCATTGCTTTTTGGTTAGTGGGGTGGGTGTCTAAAAACAGTACGAGCTCGTGAATAGCAAAATCGACTGCGTGTATTTTCTTCTTTAGTTCAAGCTTTTTGTTCATTTATAAGTTCCCCCATAATAAAACGGCTTGTTTATATTTGGAAAAAGTGTGCCGTTTGTAAAGGCCTGCGCTTCATCGTAAACATAATCAAGCGGTTGCATATTAACAAATGCCATTGTTAAAACACCTTCGGTAGATTGTGTGGGCGCTTGGTTGCAAGCATCTGTATTAAAGCAAATTTGGGGCATTGTGTTATCTTCACCGTTTTTTACGGTGCTGTTACGAAAATCGTTAAAATCAAACATTTTTCTGTCCATTTTGTTTCTCCCTTCGGACCTTTTTCGCTTGTCCTTTAACAGTATATTTATTTTGCAAAAAAATGTTACTGAAAAATTTAAAATATTGTGTAAAAAAACGCAAAAAATATATTGTAAAATGTTGACATTTAATATATAATATATGTAAATAGGCGAGATTTGGGAATTTTATTAAAAACCAACATTTCAAAACATAGAACTATTTTTTAAAGGCTTAAGGGAGGTGCCTGTTTAATGTTTGAAACTTTTTTAGCCAAGGCTGACTTTGTCGGTACGGGAATGGAAATGCCATATACTGTGCTTATTGGTATTGCCGCTGTTTTTACCGGTCTTATTTGCATTGTTTTACTTTGCAAAATTGTCGGTTTAATTTGTGGTAAGACCAAGAAGGAAGAAAAGCCTGTGCCCGCTGTGGAAGCACCCAAGGTGCAAGCGGCCGTTGCTGAACCTATTGAAAACCGCCAGCAGATTATTGCTGCCGTTTCAGCCGCTGTGGCTGAAGAATTGGGAACTGACGTTTCCGCTATAAGAATTTTATCTTTCAAAAAAATATAAGAAAAAGGTGTTAAATTATGAGAAAATATAATGTTACTGTAAACGGTACCGCTTACGAAATTACTTTAGAGGTTGTTGATTCTGCTGATGTTAAGGCTGCTCCCGCTGCTGCACCCGCTCCTGTTGCTGCTCCCGCACCCGTTGCCGCAGCTCCTGCTCCCGTAGCTGCTCCCGCTGCTGCCGGTGGCGAAACCGTAAACAGCCCCATGCCCGGCACAATTCTTTCAATCAATGTACACAACGGCTCTGCAGTTAAGAAGGGCGACGTTCTTATGGTTTTGGAAGCTATGAAGATGGAAAACGAAATTATGTGCCCCTGCGACGGTGTTGTTGCTTCTGTAAATGTTAATGCAGGTTCTTCTGTTGAAACCGGCGCTGTTCTTTGCGTAATCGCTTAAGCTCTCGCTTTTAAGGAGATTTTAAAATGTTAGACGCAATAATTGAATTTTTAAAACAAACCGGCTTTTATTTGCTTGGTGCAGGCTTTATTGCCGATGGCGGTTGGAAATATGCTGTAATGATTGCTGTTTCCCTTGTGCTTTTATACCTTGCAATTAAAAAGCAATTTGAACCTCTGCTTTTAATTGGTATTGCTTTTGGTATGCTTCTTACCAATCTTCCCGGTGCAGGTCTTTATAACCAAGCATTATGGGATGCATTTATGACCGAGGGTAGCGCGCATTATCACGACTATGGCTACATTCTTGCAAACGGCGGTCTTTTGGACTTCCTTTACATCGGTGTTAAAACCTGCATTTATCCCTGCCTTATCTTTATAGGCATTGGCGCTATGACCGACTTTGGTCCCCTTATCTCAAACCCCAAGTCACTCCTTTTGGGTGCTGCCGCTCAGGTAGGTATTTTTGCAACCTTTATTGGTGCAAAGTTCCTTGGCTTTACCGGTCTTGAAGCAGCTTCTGTTGGTATTATCGGTGGTGCTGACGGCCCTACCGCTATTTTCGTTACTTCAAAGTTGGCTCCTCATATTTTAGGACCCATCGCCGTTGCTGCCTACAGCTATATGGCGCTTGTTCCTGTAATTCAGCCTCCTATTATGAAGCTTCTCACCACCAAGAAGGAACGCGAAATTGTTATGAAGCCCCTTCGCGAAGTTTCTAAAACCGAAAAAATTCTTTTCCCAATTGTTGTTACCATCTTCGTTGCATTGTTAGTTCCTTCGGCCACTCCGCTTGTAGGCTGCTTAATGCTAGGTAACCTTTGGAAAGAATGCGGTGTTGCTGAACGTCTTTGCAAAACTGCACAGAATGAGCTTATGAACATTGTTACCATATTCCTTGGTATTTCGGTTGGCGCAACTGCAACTGCAGGCACCTTCCTTAACACTACAAGAGAAATAGTTAACATTGGCGGCACAAAAATCAATATGCTTCGCCTTCCCACACTTGAAATTATTGTTTTAGGTGTTGTTGCATTCGGCGTTGCTACCGCTTGCGGTATTCTTTTTGCTAAGCTTATGAACCTCTTTACCAAGAACAAGATTAATCCTCTTATCGGTTCGGCCGGTGTATCTGCTGTTCCTATGGCAGCCCGTGTTTCACAGATGGTTGGCCAAAAGTCAAACCCCTCAAACTTCTTGCTTATGCATGCAATGGGTCCGAACGTTGCAGGTGTTATTGGTTCAGCAATTGCTGCCGGTGCACTTATCGCAATCTTTGGTTAAGCTAAAGGAGAATATAAATGAACA
>JAGAMO010000012.1 GCA_017624675.1 Clostridia bacterium
AATTTTTCTCAAAATTTGCTTGACAACTAAAGGCATTTATGTTATAGTGTTTAGGCGCTGAAAATGCTGGTGTAGCTCAGTTGGTAGAGCAGCTGATTTGTAATCAGCAGGTCGGGGGTTCGAGTCCGTCCACCAGCTCCATTAAATTTAATATGGGAGATTTCCCGAGTGGCCAAAGGGGACAGACTGTAAATCTGCTGGCTTCGCCTTCGGTGGTTCGAATCCACCATCTCCCACCAAAACAGAAACCGACCAATAGGTCGGTTTTTTGTTTTGGTGGAACTAAGTGTTTCGCAAGCGAAACGATAAGCGCTTTCAGCGTGAAGTATCCTGCGGATGTGAAGTGTGCCTACGGCACGATTTGGAAGCGAAACACTTAACTTCACTTTGTGCGAAGCACAATACTTCATTATGCCGTAAGGCATAACTTCACGCAAGGCAAAGCCTTGCGCTTCACTAAAAATTATTGTATAATACAAATTAAAGGGAGTGGTACTAATGTCCGAAAGCAAACTGCGTGATATGTCATTAGACTTTGCCGTATCAATCATTAATCTCGTCAAAGAACTTAAACTTAAGAAAGAAAATATCATCTCTAACCAAATCGGCAGAAGTGGCACTTCCATCGGCGCAAATATCCGCGAAGCGCAATATGCTCACGGCAAAGCAGACTTTATATCAAAACTCCAAATTGCCCTAAAGGAAGCCAACGAAACAGGCTATTGGCTCGAACTTTTATATAAAACAAATTACATTGATGAAGCAACCTATAAAAATCTTGACTCGGCTTGCACCAGTATTCGTGTAATGCTGATTTCATCAGTAAACACAGTTAAATCTAAACAATAAAAACAGCACCTGATTCCAAACTTGGTTTCAGGTGCTATTCTTTTACGAATTCTATTATATCGCAAACCTCACAATCAAGTGCATAACAAAGTGCATCAAGGGTTTTTGTGTTTATTGCTTCGCCTTTTTTCATTCTATGCAAAGTATTTGCAGAAAAGCCTTGCTTGAAAATGAGATTATATTCAGTAATGCCTTTTTTAAAAAGTGTTTCATAAAACGGCTTATATGAAATCATTTCTATCACCATTTTAATATTATCATACTTAATCTCTTGACTATACTTAACAAATTGAGTATAATTGCAATGAGGAGGTTCAAAAGATGGAATATTTATTTTTAATCATACTATTCATTATATTTTTGGTTTTGGAATCCGTTCTGGATAATATTTTATGGATTGGTGCTATAGTTATAATCTTGATTGGCATATCTATAATTCGGGCATTTAACGACTATAAAGAGTTTGGATTCGATTTCAATGATTTTATGATTTTGTTATTGAAATTAGCCGCGATTGCTGGCGTTGTGTATTTAATGTGTGTATAAGGAGATAAAAGATGAAATGTAAATTCTGTGGCACAATAAATAACGAAGAAGCTATTTTTTGTTTGTCATGCGGAAAACAAGTGAATAGCAACACACGTAAAATTGAAAATTATGATGCATTGATTCGTCACGCCAATAAAATAGTTAATGAATTTGACCTATATCCTTTAATGCCACGAGGCGATTTATCAATTGATTTTATAAGAGATGTTTTCAATTTTAATCCTCTTTTTGTTTTGGATGATTTAAAAAAAGCAGTAATGGATATGCTTTGGCAAGAAACAAACTATAAATACGATGAGAAAGAGTTGCTTCCTATATTAGAAGAAACATATGGCAAGCATGAAAACAAACACAAAGAAAGGATACTAAATATTTTAATCAATAATTATAAAAACGATATAAACACTCTTTGGTTTAAACATTGGAGTTATATGAGATTAAGACCTGATGAAACTATCATTTTTTATTATGCATTCAGTATCTTTTATATTTCACGTGACCTAAATAATAATTCAGGTCTCCTCTTCGCAAGAAAAGCATTACAAGCATTAGAATTGTTTCAATGTGAAAAAAGTACAACCCCATTTGACGGAATTGGACACACAGGAAAGCTATTAAAACTATCTGAATTTTCTGCAGATAAAGCAATATATGATAAATTGATGCAAATGATTGAGAAAGAAATACAAAAGAATTCTAATGAGGATTATAATCAACAATTGTTGAAAGAACAACAAGAAGAATCATCCTCTAAAAAAGGCTGTTATATCGCCACCTGTGTATATGACTCATATAATTGTCCGCAAGTATGGACATTACGTCGTTATCGCGATTTGTGTTTAAAGAAAACATGGTATGGAAAAGTATTTGTTGAAACATATTACTTGATAAGTCCATTTTTAGTTAGAGTATTTGGTAGAACAAATTGGTTTAAAAAGGTTTGGAAAATTCCGCTTGATCATATAGTCGAAAAATTGCAATCCAGCGGTTTTGAATCTACGCCATATGAAGATTCCGGCATCTAAATAGTTCGTAACACTCAGAAAAAGCGACTTGTTTTGACAAGTCGCTTTTTCAATTTTAGGATAAATTTTCGATATCTTTCGCCATTTGTTGACATTTCAACAGGTTTATGTTATACTTGTTGAGGTTTCAACAAGACTTATGGAGGTAATCTTATGCAAGAAAGATTTGAAACTTTTACTGTGCTTATTAACAGAATCAGCCGTAATATTCGAAAGATTAAAAATCAGGAAATGGCAGAATATAATTTAAGAAGTGCTCACGTTTCTTGTCTTTATTATCTTTATATGCACAAAGGCGCAACGGCAACTGACCTTTGTGAGCGTTGCGAAGAAGATAAAGCAACTATTTCTCGTGCGCTTGATTATCTCGAAACCAATGGATTTCTGACCTGTGAATCTAAGTGTGTAAAGAGATATAAGAGTCCTCTTATTCTCACTGACAAAGGCAATGAAGCCTCAGAGAAGATTGCAGACAAAATAAACAGTGTTCTTAACGCTATCAGTGGAGGACTTACAGAGGAAGAAAGGGTTGAGTTTTACCGCAGTCTTTCTATTGTAAGCGAAAGTTTAGAAGCTGTATCCAAAAAATAAGGAGTTACATTTATGAAAACAAGAATTATAGTGGATTCTACATCTGACTTACTACCATCTATCAAGGAACAAGTGCATATTGTTCCGTTGACAGTTCATTTTGGTCAGGAAGAATATGTAGACGGTGTTACTATAGACCATAAAACATTTTATGAAAAGCTCATTGAAACCGATGTGCATCCTTCCACCAGTCAGGCTTCACCTGCAACCTTTGAAATGGAATATGAAAAAGCTCGTGAGGCCGGAGAAGCTGCTGTTGTTATCACATTAACATCAAAACTCTCAGGAACCTATCAAAGTGCGACTATTGCCGCAGAGGATTATGACAATATCTATATCGTAGATAGCGGCACAGTTGCAATCGGCGGAGGTATCCTTGTAGAGTATGCTCTTAGACTCCTTAATGAAGGTCTTGAAGCAAAAGAGATTGCTGAAAAACTTGAAGAGGTAAAAAGCCATATTAACATTGTTGCGTTGGTAGACACTCTTGAATATCTGAAAAAAGGCGGCCGTATTTCTAAAGCCGTGGCATTTGCAGGTGGAGTATTAAATATCAAGCCTGTCCTTTCGGTTGAGCATGGAGAAATTAAAATTCTTGGTAAAGCAAGAGGCTCAAAGATAGGCAACAATCTTCTTGTAGAAGAAATTGAAAAAGCCGGTGGCGTTGACTTTTCAATGCCTTTGCTTCTTGGGTTTACAGGTCTTTCAGATGCAATGCTTCTCAAATACATTGAAGACAGCAAACATATTTGGGAAGGCAATGTGGATGAGGTGCGTTATACCTCAATCGGTAGCGTTATCGGAACACATGCAGGTCCCGGTGCTGTCGCTGTAGCATTCTTTAAGAATTAAAAAGAGGTACGAATTGAGTGTAATATCAGAAACAAGAAAAAGATATTTCGTCCGTCTATATGGTCGAATTGCAATTTTTATTACTTGTTTAATAATGTGCTTTGTATCTCCGCAAGTGTTTGAGATTTTGAACGGAAATAATTTCTTTAAAGAATTATCTGTGTTCCATCTATTGTGGCTCGTTTGGGTTGTAGATATGATTTTACAAATTATTCCTATAAAGAATAAGGTAGCGCTAGGCTCTCAAAAACTGTTTGCTAACCGTTTTCGTCCAATTCGTGAAAAGATAAACTACGAAGCACTAAAAAACTATGTTCTCACAACAACCAATGCGGCATATAAGGTTATGCTTATTTGGATTCTATTTATTGCAATCATTGGTGGTTTATACTATGCCGATATAATAAACAAACTATGGTTATTTATGATATCCGTGTTCTTCTATGTATGCGACTTGATTTGCGTACTTATTTGGTGTCCGTTCCGCCTTATAATGAAGAATAAATGCTGTACTACTTGCCGTATCTTTAATTGGGATCATTTGATGATGTTTTCGCCATTGATATTCGTAGGCGGTTTTTTCGCAATTTCTCTTGTGGCTTTGGCTATTCTTGCATGGCTTATATGGGAATTGTGTGTAATGCTATATCCCGAACGGTTTTGGGAAATTACGAATTTATCCTTGCAATGCTGTGAATGTACGGATAAGCTTTGTACGCAGTATTGTCAGAAATTAAGAAAGTAAAAGGAAATAACCCTTACTGAGGAATTGATTAAAATAATAATTCCTCTTTCAGGTTGCAAAGCAGAACTGCAAGATTATATAAATTTCATTCTATGGCAACCTAAACTATTACCGTGAGATTTCTGCAAAAATCGGAGTATCACCCGAAGAATGCTTGATGGTTGGAAACGACGTGTCAGATGATATGGTCGCCGAAAAACTCGGAATGAAAGTATTTTTGCTTACCGATTGCTTAATCAACAAAGAAAATAAAGATATCTCTGGATATTCTCAAGGAAGTTTTGATGATTTGATTACTTACATTGAAAACCTAAAGTGAGGAATTAGCTATGAAAGAAAATAAGAAACAAATGTGGCAGGCCGTTAAATTTACACTCTTTTCTATTTCTGCCGGAGTCATTCAAATCGGCTCGTTTGCACTACTTGAAATCTTTATCAAGGATTATTGGATACCTTATTTGATATCCCTTGTGCTTTCAATCCTTTGGAATTTTACGCTTAATCGCAGATACACCTTTAAGTCTGCGGCAAATGTGCCTGTGGCAATGGCGAAGGTGTTTGGCTTTTATCTTGTGTTCACACCGTTATCTACATATCTCGGCAATATGGCCGAAGGTTGCGGAGTAAACGATTTTGTTATTTTAATTGTAACGATGTTAGCAAATTTTGTATTAGAGTTTCTCTTCTGCAAGTTTGTGGTATATCGTGGTAAAGAAGACACACTTATCAACAAATAGAAGGAATTATATCGCCCGTTGTTTCGGTTGGTTGTGATTATAAAACACCAACCTCATACAGCGATGAAACTGAGATTTATGTATATCTTATGGGAATGGCTAATGTATTTGCAAGAACACTTAAAAGAAACTGGTGACTTAAATTTATGCAGATTGTCCGAGAATGTAAACGTCGGTGTTCTAATAAAATCAGCCGATTAAAAGACGAAATTCGAGAGGCAGCTAGAAGGTTTGTAACTAAATCCACACTTACTTGTTGGTGAAATATTGCTCGTAATGTGAAATACACATACGGTGTGTGAAATCGCTACGACGGTGAGTTGATATTTATTATAAAAACCTTGTTAAAAAGGATAATATTTGATATAATATATCTATAACTTATAGGAGGTAAAATATGGAGATTTTTTTAATAATCTTGGCTGTTATTGTATTTTTAATAACCGCTATGCTTTTGCTTCCTATTCACTTTATCATAAAAAACGATGAGCGTAATAATTTTTCATTTATTTGTAAAGTTCTTTGGTTTACATTTGGAGACGGTAAAAGAAAGAGTAAATCTCTTGATAAATTAAAGAAAAAGGTTGGCGCCGATAAAAAGGCAGAAAAAGGAGAAGAGAAGAAAGACATAGTTTCTTTAGTTCGTGAGAATTTGGGCCTTTTAAAGGATGTTTTAAAGGAAATTGTTGGTCTTTTAAGGCATTGCAAAGGTGAAAGTTTTGAACTTGAGATTATTTGCTCCTCTAAGGATGCAGCTTTATCTGCAATACACTATGGTGAATGCTGTGCGGTGGCTTACCCGATTTTAGGTTTTATAAATTCTATTATAAAAGTCAAAGATAGAAAAAGAAAAATCGATATTCGTTGTGAATATGAAGTTGAGTGGAGTGTAACTTTTAATTTTGACCTTAGTGTCCGTATTTGCCATATTTTAGCCGCCGCGTTTAGAGTTTTAAAAAAGAAAATAAAAAAATAATTTAAACCTCCCTAAAATTTTAGGGGGGTTATTCTATCGGCTAAAATACTAAAAATTTGTCCGCAACTAAGTGTTTGTTTTCTGTCATCTTCCGAAAAGATTATTGCGACATATTCGGGGTTTTCTGCGGGAAAAAATCCGCAAAACCAACCTTCGCAAATTTCTCTTCCGTTTTCAAATTTGCCTGTTTGTGCGGTTGCGGTTTTACCTGCAGCGGTTACGGTTTTGGGTTTTGCTGCTTCACCTGTACCTTCCTCTAAAACGCTTACAAGATATTCTCTGAGTATTTTAGCGGTATTTCCGTTGAAAACTTTCGTTGGTAATCCAATGTTATACTCACTGTATTTACCATTTTCAATAACCCCCTCAACAAGAGAGGGAATATAATACTCTCCGTTTGAAGCAATGGCACAGTAAAGGGTGAGCATTGAAATAGGGGACAGCAATAATTCGCCTTGCCCAATACTGAAATTTGCCAAATGAGCAATATTTTCAAGACTTGCTTTTTGGGGGAGACTTCCCTTTGCAGTGGACATTCTTTCGCAAAGCTTTATGCTTTGGTCGAAATTAAACGCCTTTGCGGTTTTAAAAATTTTATCGTATCCCACATTAAAAGCGAAATTATAAAAATAAGTGTTGCAAGAATGTGCGAGACCGCCTCTTAAACCTAATAGCCCATGGCCGTCTAAGTTGTGGCACTTAAAAAATCTATCAATTATTTCACAACTTCCTGTGCAAGTATATTCGAAATCGCCTTTATCACTTTCAAGTCCTGCAACAGCAACACACGGTTTGAATACCGAGCCCACATTATAGGCGCTTATTGCACGATTTAAAAGGGGAGAACTTTCACTGTTAAGATAAATACTGACATTGTTTCGTTCGAAGCTCGGACGGCTTACAGAGGCTCTTATTTTACCTTTAAGGTCTGCCACTACAATGGCGCCTTTTTCTAAATTTTCGGCGCATTCCTCGGCTATTGATTGTATATTAATATCAAGCGTTGTTACAACGCCGTGGGTTGCCACGCGGTTATCATTTGTAAGTTCTGGTTCTAATCCTTCCAAAATCCTGCCCTTCGCGTCGGTGTTGTAGAAAATTGAAATATCGTTTTCTGAAAATAGTAGGCTATCGTACGCGTTTTCAATACCGCTGACACCGTGGTTATCACTGTTAGTATATCCTATAATATGGCGCGAGGGTGTGTCTGTGTCGGTGTAAATGGTGGTGCAAACTATTCCATCACAGTCGATTTTACGCGGCACTTCGCAGATGACAGGCTTATTTGATTTAAGACCATCTAAAACTTCTTGCAAATCGTCTCCTTTAAGAACCTTGCTTATTGCTGTAATGGCTCTGGGCGTGGGGGATACACAGGCAATAATTTTTTCTTGACTGTTTGTAAGGCGCACACGATTTCGGTCGTAAATAGTGCCTCGACTGTTTGAAATTTTAAGTCTTATTCCATTATTTATGTTAGAAACCTTAGAAAAATCCGTGGTAGCAATAGTCGCTACGCGCATCACTGAAATGAAAAGCAAAATGACACAAATTAAAAAGCAAACAAGCGCTCGTTTTTGCATAAAAAAACACCTCTCGGTTATAATGGAATAGGTTAGGCAAAACGCTTTTAAGCGTTTCAACTAACTACAATAATTATTATTGACGAGAGGTGTATTACTTTATTCAGCTTTCATTCTTAAAAGAGAACCTTGCTTTACGGGTCTCTCAAAAGGAATTTTAATTTTCATCATTGGTCTTGGTGCCGACTCAATATATTCGCCTTTTTCGTTCATTAAGTTATCGGCTTTAACAATGAAGGGCGGAGACTTTGGTTCCAAACAGTCAAGTTCAGCACCGCTGTAAAACTTGTTTTTAAGGGTGGCGATAATGCAACCATCTTCATAACCGTCAACAACGGCGGCAACCGAATAGTCTCTTACATAACCTGCATTTTTATAGGTTTGAGAGTTTTCGGGAACACCAAGATAAAAACCTGTGGAATAGGTGCGGTGGCTGATTTTGTTAAGTTCTTCCAGCACCCACTGAGGACATTTCCAATCAAATGGGTTTGCTTTTATGCTGTCTAATGCGCCACGGTAAGCGTTTGTAACAACAGCGGTGTAATAATGAGATTTTGCTCTTCCCTCAAGCTTGAGACTGCCGACACCTGCTTTAATCATTTTATCCAAATGCTCTGCCATACACATATCGTTAGCATTTAGAATATAGGTGCCCTTGTCGGTTTCGGTAATGTCCATATACTGTCCCGGTCGTTTTTCCTCAACCAAAGAGTAACTCCAACGGCAAGACTGTGCACAGTCGCCACGGTTGGCATCTCTGCCTGTCATATAGCTAGAAAGAAGACATCTTGCGGAAAAGGAAACACACATAGCGCCGTGGGCAAATGCCTCAATTTCTAAATCAGCGGGGGTCTTTGCTCTGATTTCGGCAATTTCATCTAAAGATAATTCACGGGCTAAAACAACACGCTTCGCGCCTAAATCGTAAAAAGCACGGGCAGTTTCATAGTTGCAGATGCCCGACTGTACCGATATATGCAAATTACAGTTGGGGGCATATTTTTTGACCATATTCATAGTGCCAAGGTCGGAGGCAATAATTGCATCGGCGCCAAGTTCGTTGAGTCTTTCTAAAAAAGCGGGGAGTCTTGGCATTTCAGCATTATGTGGTATAGTATTGCAGGTAACATGCACCTTAACACCGTGTGCGTGGGCATAGTCAATACCGAGTTTTAAATCTTCCTCACCAAAATTGGTGGCGGCAGTACGCATACCAAATTCTTCACCTGCTAAAAATACCGCATCGGCGCCGAAATCGACAGCGCCTTTGAGTCTTGTTAAATCACCTGCAGGGGAGAGAAGCTCGGGTAAGGTTATATAATCAGTTGAAGTACTCATAAATCCATTGTTTTCCTTGCTGTAGTTTGGCTATGGTAGCCGATTGCTCAGCCATGGTCTTGTGGAAATAGAAATTGCCTGAGCTATCTGTAACGAAATAGTAATAATCGGATTTTTTGGGGTAAAGCGCCGCATTTATAGCGTCAATACCTGGGGAACAGAGCGGTCCGGGAGGAAGTCCCTTTATTGCAGAAAATTCATTATCTCCTTGTGTATTATATCTGCCGTCGTCTTGCTTAAAGCTGTCACCGTAAAACAGAGTGGGGGATGAACCTAATGTTCCGCCTGTTTCGGCTGAATCTAATCTGTTATAGAAAACACCGGCAACGCCCTTCATATTGGTTTCAAGACGTTTTTTAGCCTCTTCTGTTTTAACCTCTATTCCTGCTTCCATCTGAACTATGGACGCCATAGTCAAAATTTCGTTCATAGAATAGCCCATTTCCTCGGCGCGTTTAAACATAGCATCAGTAATTCGGCTCTCGGTTTCTTTAAGCATACGCTCAACCGCAAGACGGGCACATTCTTTTGAATTATCATAGGAATAGAAACTGTAAGTTTCGGGGAAAAGGTAACCCTCAAGGGTATAGTAGGTTTTTATATCGTCAGCACCCGACAAAAGCTTAGAATCTCTCTTTGCCTCTCTTAATGCTTCGTAAAAGTCTGACTTTGAGCAAACGCCCTTGTTTTCAAGAATGGTAGCAATTCCGGGAACAGTAACCTTTTCGCCGTTTACATTTTTGGTAAAATCGTTAATGCCTGTGCCTTCGGGGATTGTAACCTCAATGGTTTCGGCCTTTGCACCGTCGTAAATCAGCATTTCGCAAAGTGATTTATAACCAGCTTCGGTGTTAAAGGTATAAAGACCGTATTTAAATTGGTTGTCATATCCCATAAGTTTAGAATAGACTCTGAAAAGCAAAGGCACCTTGACTGCACCTGTTTCTTCAAGTTTTTCAGCAATTTCGGCAGCAGGAGTTCCCATAGGAATATCCATAGTGGTATCTTCGCCTCTGCCAAAACCAATGCCTGTAAAATCGGCACCCGCATAAATAATGCCTACGGCTAAACTTATAGAAACAACAATAATTGCAACTATCCAAATGATTCCCTTAACAGGGGAGTCTTTTTTCTTTCTGTGTTTTTTTGGTTTTTTAAGCTTGATTTCGTCTTCTTCTAATTCAAAGCCTTTACCGATTATAAAAGCATCATCATTTTGAAAGTTTTCGCTCATTTTAAACCTCCGTGATACATTGCATTTGTTTTTTCAAAGAATCCGCTGTTTCGCTGTCCTTTAAATGTGCTAAAATTTCAAAGCCAAATTCAAAGGCAACACCTGCTCCTTTGGCGGTGATTATATTGCTGTCTATAACAACAAATTTATCAGAAATAACAGCACCCTTAAGTTCTTCTTCAAACCCCGGGAAACAAGTGGCATTCTTGCCTTCTAAAAGTCCCATACCGCCCAAAATTTTAGGTGCGGCACAGATAGCACAAATGAGTTTTCCGTGTGTTTCTGCGAAAGAAACGGCGTTTCTCACTGTTTGGTTGTTTTCGAGATTTATAGTACCTGGCATTCCGCCGGGGAGTATAACAGCCTCTAAATCCTCATTTAACAAAATATCGTTTTCTAAAATATCGCATTTAACTGTTATGCCGTGGGCACCTGTTATAAATTCGTTGCCAATACTAACAGTTTTAACTGTCACACCGCCTCGCCTTAAAATATCAAGGGGTGTTAATGCTTCGCATTCTTCAAAACCGTCGGCTAAAAATAAATATACCATAATTAATCCTCATATACACGCAGTACAGAATTTAAAACATCCTCTGCTATTGCCTCAATAGTTCTGGCTTCGCCGTTTTCAGCGCAGGGGATAATCTCCCAATTTGAATACTCGGCAGTGAAAACAGCCGCTTTGCGGCATTTTGCTAAATATTCAGTGTCACTTTCGTGAATATCCTTTTTAGTGTCATCACCCTTGTAACGCTTGGTTAAAAGTTTTTGGGAAACCTCAATAGGCATATCAAGAAAAATAACCTTGTCAGGCTTTGGAATAGCAATTTTATTGTATTCAAAATCGTAAAGCCAATCTAAGAAATCTGTCCACTCATCTTCGGGGAGTTTAGAACACTGATGCACAGCGTTCGAGGTGGTGTATCTGCCTGAAACTATAGTGCCGCCGTCGGTGTAATAGTTGCCCCAGTTGGACTTAAAACTAGCGTAGCGGTCAACACTGTAGAACACTGATGCCGCAAAGGCGTTTACATCGCCGGGTTTCTTTCCAAACTCACCGCCCAAATACATTTTAACTAAAGTACTTGAGGGGTTATCATAGTTAGGGAAGGAGACTGCCTTGCAGTCAATACCCTTTGATTTAAGATTTTTTTCAAGCAATTCTAATTGAGTGGACTTTCCGCTACCGTCAAGTCCCTCTATAACTATTAATTTACCCATTGTTTTTAAGTTCCTTATAAAATTCTCTAACCTCAGCCGCTTTACCGCAGGTCATTTTACCCTCACTGCAGCCACCTCTTAAACAAGAGGGTCCTGCGTTTTTAAATAGGTTTGGAGCAACTGCAGACACAAGTGCCAACATTTGGTTTGCAACATCCTGAATTTCCCATTGTGCTCTCTTACAGCAACGGATTTTAAAGAAATTCATAAGTGAACGGGCATTCATTGTCATAACCATCTGTGTTTCACAAGCATTTGGCAAAACAAAACGGGCGTCCTCAATAGCCTTTTTCTCGGCTAATTTTTCGGCGGTTTTTTCGTCCTTACCCTCGGCAATAAAGGTGTTCTTGTGCTTTTCTTTTAAAATCTCCGAAAGGCGGTCATAACGCTTTTGGTCTTCGGCCATTATTTCTTCAAAAACCTCTAATGCCTCGGGAATTTCTGCGATTTCGGGAGGGGTTATGTATTCGAAACTGCCTTCTCTAACATAGCGTTGGCTTTTAACCGAGAAGGATGCCATTCTGTGGCGGGTAATCTGTGCGAGTAGAGATCTGGAAACACCCTCAATTCCAAATGTGAAACTTGCGTGTTCAATAGGGCTTTCGTGGCCTATTTGACTTAGCATATCTACAAAAGAAGAAGCTTGTTCGTCTGTTAAATTTTCGTTAAGTTCACTTACTTTTGAACTGCTGTAGCAAAGCTTTGCGGCACAGGCAATTGTGTGCTCTGGATTAGGAGTATGTGCTAATAAATATACTTTAGGCATAATAAGGGCACCTTTCATCATTTTATACACTGACATTATATCAAAAAACACAAAAAAATTCAACTATTAAACCATATTATAGTGAGAAAAAATAAAATTAAAAAAAGTTGGAAAAAATTCAAAAAAAGGCTTTTTTTGTAAAGGGTTTTATGGTATTATATATATAATTTAAAAAAAGCGGAGGTTTTAATAATGGCGACTGTAGATTTCAAACATTCTCCCTACGGCGACATGGCGATTATAAGTATGCGCGGTTGTGAGGATATTTCTTCAAAGGTAGACTATTATCTAAAAAATTGGCGTGGTGTTAAGGAAGACGAAACTTTTGTGGTTCCTGCTAACTGTCCCCGTTTCGGAACAGGCGAGGCAAAGGCGGTTTTAAATCACACTGCAAGAGGTCTTGATGTATATATTATTTGTGATTGCTTTAACTACAATGTTACATATAAAATGTATGGACAAACTGTTCCTATGAGTCCTGATGACCACTTCCAAGATTTGAAGCGTATTATTGCGGCATTAGGTGGAAAGGCTAGAAGAATCACTGTTATTATGCCTATGCTTTATGAGGGCAGACAGCACAGAAGAACAACAAGAGAGTCTATGGACTGTGCTATGGCTTTGCAAGAACTTGTTGCTATGGGTGTTAAGAATATTATCACTTTCGATGCTCATGACCCCAGAGTTAACAATGCCATTCCTCTTGATGGTTTTGATAATGTTCAGGCGGCATATCAAATGATTAAGGCTTTACTTAAAACCGTTCCTGATGTTAAGCTTGACCGCGACCATACTATGATTGTTTCTCCCGATGAGGGCGGAATGGGTCGTTGCATTTATTATTCTTCCGTTTTAGGCCTCGAGCTTGGTATGTTCTACAAGCGCCGCAACTATTCTGTTATTGTTAACGGTAGAAATCCCATTGAAGCTCATGAATTCTTGGGTAACGATATCACAGGTAAGGATTTAATCCTTGTTGACGATATGATTTCTTCCGGTGAATCTATGCTTGATATTGCGGCAAAACTCAAGGAAAAGGGAGCAGCCAGAATTTTTGTTTTCTCTACCTTCGGTCTTTTTGTTGAAGGTCTTGAGAAATTTGATGAATATTATGAGAACGGTTTAATTGATAAGGTATTTACTACCAACCTTATTTTCCAAACCGAGGAGCTCTTAAAACGCGAGTGGTATTGCAGCGTTAATATGTCTAAGTATATCGCTCTTTTAATTGACACTCTTAACTATGACAATTCTATCAGCCATCTTCTTGACCCTGCTGACAGAATTAAAAATGTAGTTGCAAAATACGAAGAAGCACAAAAGAAATAATTGCTGAAATTTAGCACCCGATAGACGGATTAAACACCCGTTTATTGGGTGTTTTTTTATTTCATTCAAAAAGTTTATTGTTTTTAAAAAAAATACTTGATTTTTCAAAAATATAGGTATATAATTCAATTTAGTGGTGAAAAGTGCATCAAAATACCATTAAAGTGTTTAAATGTGGTGAATTTGGAGGTGAGAACTGTGCTTTTCGGAGGTTACGACCATAAAATTGATAAAAAGGGCAGAGTTTTCATCCCTTCCGCCTTTAGAGATGAACTTGGTGAAAACTTTATTATTTGTAAAGGTATTTTCGGCAAGGGTTGTCTTTGTGTTTACTCAATGGACGAATGGAAAAAGTTTGTTGAGCGTTTAGGCAGTATGCCCGCGGCAAAGTCAAGCAATGTAAAACGCTTTTTGTATGACGGCGCTTTTAATGTTGAATTTGATACACAGGGAAGAATATTGGTTCCAAACTCCTTGCGTGAATATGCAGGACTTGACAGCGAGGTTCATATTATCGGTATGGACACCAACATTGAAATTTGGGACAGCAACGCTTGGGCTAAGGAGAAGGAAACCACAACATTTGAATCTATAGCTTCATCTCTTGAGGAGTTTGATTTCTAAAATGGAATTTAAACATATTTCTGTTTTATTAAATGAAACAATTGAAGCTTTAAATATTAAGCCTGACGGTATTTATATTGACGGTACCGCAGGTGGAGCGGGTCACTCTAAAGAAATTGCAAAAAGATTAGATGGCGGTTTACTATTGGCATTAGACCAAGACCCCGACGCTATAAAGGTTGCTACCGCGCGTTTAAATGGATTGCCCGCAAAAGTTATTAATGTTAATTTCAGACAAATGGACGAGGTTGCAACTGCCGAGGGAATAGGAAAGGCAGACGGAATACTCTTAGATTTAGGAGTTTCGTCCTATCAACTTGATACTGCTGAGAGGGGATTTTCTTATCATAAAGACGCCCCCTTGGATATGAGAATGAGCCAAAGCGGAATTTCCGCTAAAGATATTGTAAATACTTTTTCCGAAAAGGAACTTAGTGACATATTAATTCGTTTCGGAGAAGAAAAGTTCTCAAAAAGAATTGCTCAAAGAATTGTAGCGGAAAGAGAAAAGGCAGAAATAACCACCACCCTGCAGTTGGCCGAAATAATTGCAAATGCAGTTCCTGCAAGTGCAAGGCGTGACGGACACCCCGCAAGAAAATCTTTCCAAGCAATTAGAATTGCCGTTAACGCCGAGTTAGATGTTTTGAGTGAGACACTAGACAAGGCTTTTGATTTGTTAAAGCCTGACGGTGTACTGGCTATCATAACTTTCCATTCTTTAGAGGATAGGATAGTAAAGCTCAAATTCAAAGAGTTTACAACGGGTTGCACCTGCCCGCCAGATTTTCCTGTTTGTGTTTGTGGAAAAACACCACGGGGAAGATTGCTTACCAGAAAACCCATTGAACCCACAACAGAAGAACTTGAGAATAACCCAAGAAGCAGAAGTGCAAAGCTCAGGGTAATAATAAAAAACTAGAATATAAGATAGAGGAGCATTACAAGTGAACAATATTAAGTATTATAACGACAGTCTTGCTTATGATTTCAGTATGTTTGCACCGAAACCTGCAAGGGCAGAAAGACAAAATGATAATATTGTTGTAATGCCCAAAGTCAGAAAAAATCAGGCTAAGCGCAGAAGGGCAGCAACTAAAGCTCTTTCCGCACCTGCATTACTCGTTATGACAGCAGTGATTGTTTTAGCGGGACTTTGCGGTAATATTGCTTTGAGACTTAAAATCAATGAAGTGAATGCAGAAATTACTGAGGTAAAAGCGGCTATTGCCGAGCTTGACAGTGAAAAAACCGAGCTTGAGGTCCAGATGCAAAGAAGAATTTCTTTTGCTAATCTTGAACTTGAAGCCACAGAGCTTGGTATGAAAAAACCCGAAAAAGATAATGTGGTTTATATTAGAGTTAACAATAAAGATGCCGCTAAAACGGCAGACGGCAGATTAATGGTGTCGGAGTAATAATAAAACAATAAAGTGCAATATATTAGTATACGAGAGTGGAAATTTCCAACTCTCGTATTCGACTTTACATTGGGGGTGTAGAAATGGCAGTAAAACCTGGCAAGGAAATGATTACTCGCATTTTTATTGTGATGTTGGCTTTGATTATTGCCTTTAGCGGCATTTCTGCACTGCGACTCATAAACATAATGATTATCAACGGAGAGAAGTATCAAAACGAGGCTTCCGAACAACAACTTTACGATAGTTTGGTTTCTGCTCCCAGAGGCGATATTTACGATAAAAATATGCAGGTGTTGGCAAAATCTACCACTGCTTGGACAGTTTATATAACACCTAATGGAATTTTGAAAATTGAAGATGAAGGCGATAGGGAATATGTCAGAAAAACTATTGCCGAAAACCTTTCAAAGATACTTGATGTTGAGTATGACAAGATATATGAGCAAACTGATAAAAACTCATATTATGTGATAGTTAAGAAAAAGATTGATAAGAGCGTTGCAGATAAAGTCAGAGAGTTTTTGAGCGACGAAAAATATGAAGATTTAGAACTTGTGAGATATGTAGGTCTTGACGAAACTACCAAGAGATACTATCCAAATGATAGTCTGGCTTCAGTGGTTTTAGGCTTTGTGGGTGACGATGACCAAGGCTTGGGCGGACTTGAAAGTTATTATGACAACGAGCTTACAGGAATTGCGGGTCGTGTTGTTGCTGCTAAAAGTGCCGCCGGTACTGATATGAGCTGGACTTATGAAAGGGTAGAGGCGGCAACTAAGGGCAGTTCTTTAGTTTTAACGCTTGATTCTTACATTCAGTACACTGCCGAAAAATATTTGGAAGCCGCAATAGCCGAAAATCAAATTGCAGAGCGTGGCGCCGCTATCGTAATGAATGTTAAAAACGGCTCGATTTTGGCTATGGCGGTTAAAGGCGACTTTAATCCCAACGCCCCGTTTACACTGTCTCAAGCCGACCAACAAATTGTTGATGCTTTAGAAAATGATGAGGAAAAATCTAAGAAAACAAGTGAACTTTTAAACCGTCAGTGGCGTAACAAAGCGGTTTCTGATACCTATGAGCCCGGCTCGGTATTTAAAGTTGTGACTGCTGCTATTGGATTAGAAGAAAATCTTATTAACGAAAGCAATACCTTCTATTGCAACGGTCATACCACCATTGCAGGAAGAAACTATAATTGCCATAAACTTGCCGGTCACGGAACACAGTCCTTGGCACAGGCAATGTCAAATTCCTGTAACCCTGCCTTTATAACCATAGGTCAGGATATAGGAATTAACACCTTTTCCAAATACTTTAAAGCATTTGGACTTACCGAGAAAACAGGTATTGACCTTCCCGGCGAAGCAAATTCTACTTATCATAAGCAATCTAATATGGGACCTGTAGAATTAGCATCTTCCTCTTTCGGTCAGACCTTTAATATAACCCCTATGCAGTTAATATCTGCTGCCGCTACATGTGTTAACGGCGGATATTTAGTAAGACCTCATCTGGTTGAAAAAATGATTGATGAAGAGGGTAAGGTTGTTAAAACAACCGATACCGGATATAAACGCCAAGTAATATCCGAAAGCACTTCTGCAACACTTAGAACACTTATGGAGTTTGTGGCTCAAAACGGTGCAAAAAATGCACTGGTATCGGGTTATCGAATTGGTGCAAAAACAGGTACTTCTCAAAAGATGTCAAAAATTCTTGCAACGGGAGATAACTACTTGTATATTGGCTCATGTGTTTCGATAGCTCCCATTGATGACCCTGAAATCGCTGTACTCGTACTGCTTGATGAACCTAAGAGCGATAAGTATTACGGCGGTGTTATTTCCGCCCCCGTTAATGGAAAAATCATGACCGATATCTTGCCCTATTTAGGATACGAGCCAAGCTATAGCGAGGAAGAACTTAAAAACTTGGCAATGTCTGTTCCTGAATTGGTTGGTGACACGGTAGAAAACGCAAAAGCAAAGCTTTCTTCGGCTAAACTGCAATATCAGATTCAGGGAAATGGTGAAAAAATTATTCGTCAGCTTCCCGAGGCAGGCAACCGAATTTTAAGCGGCGGTGTGGTTATACTTTATACCGAGGATACAGGTGATAAGACCGTAACCGTGCCGAATTTAGTGGGACTTACGGCTAATGAAGTGAATAAGGCTTCAGTAAACAGCGGAATAAATGTAGAATTTTCCGGAAACACAACCTCCGGAGGATTAAAATCTTATAGACAAAGCATTGACCCCGGAACGACGGTTAATGCAGGAACAATAGTAACGGTTTACTTTAGAGATGAATCGGCGGTAGACGCGGCTGATTGAGGTGACAGTATTGAGACTTGAATTATTAATTGAATGTCAGGAAAACTTAAAGGATTTAGAAATCACAGGTGTTACTTGTGATTCCAGAAAAGTCCAGAAGGGATTTGCCTTTGTTTGCATCAATGGAGCTTTAAGTGATGGTCATGACTATGCTTTACAGGCATTGGAAAAAGGTGCGGCTGTAATTATCTGCGAAAAAGACTTGAATTTGGATAATCAAGTTATCGTAGAGGATACACATAAAGCATTTGCTACAATGAGCGCTAACTGGTTTTCAAATCCCGCTGACTCGCTTAAACTAATCGGTGTTACAGGTACAAACGGCAAAACTTCTGTCACCTATATGCTAAAGCAAATATTAGAGTCTTTTGGTGAAAAGGTTGGACTTATAGGTACTATACAAAATATGATAGGCGATGAGATAATCCCCACCAGTAATACCACTCCAAATGCATATGACCTTAATGCTCTTTTCGCTTCAATGAAAGAAAAAGGTTGCAGATATGTGGTTATGGAGGTTTCCTCTCACGCTTTGGACCAATGCAGAGTTTATGATTTAGACTTTGAAGTTGCAATATTTACAAATCTTACACAAGACCATCTTGATTACCATATTACAATGGAAAATTATCTTGATGCCAAGAAAAAACTCTTTAAAATGTGTAAAACTGCAGTTATTAATAGTGATGACCAGTATGCCGAAAAAATTGCAGAGGGTCTTGACTGTGAAATTATTACTTATTCCACTAAAAACGACTCAACCTTTAGCGCAAAAGCAATTAATTACAGACCTGCAAGTATTGAATATGAGCTTGTAAGCGATAGTGTTTTACAGCATATTAAGGTTAATACAGGCGGTAAATTTACTGTTTATAATTCTCTTGCTGCTGTATGTTGCGCTTTGAAGTTAGGTTTTAATGCGAGCGAAATTGCCGAAGCGTTGGCAAGTCTTCAAGGTGTAAAGGGTAGAGCAGAGGTTGTTGAAAATGATAAAGGTTTTACCATCATCATTGATTATGCTCATACTCCGGATGGCTTAAAAAATATTCTTTCGACCTTTAGAGAATGCAAGAAAAATCGTGTTATTGCTCTTTTTGGATGTGGTGGCAACCGTGACAAAACAAAGCGACCTATTATGGGTAGTATCGCTTCAAGATATGCAGATTACGTTATCGTTACAAGCGATAATCCAAGAAAAGAAAATCCCACGGATATTATAAATGATATTCTTGTAGGGTTAGATGGCAGTCCCACACCTTATAAGGTTATTGAAAATAGAATAGAGGCAATAAAATATGCCGTTAAAATTGCTCAGCCTGATGATATTGTTGTTTTGGCCGGAAAGGGTCATGAAACCTATCAGATTTTGGCTGATGGCACAATTCATCTTGACGAGAGAGAAGTTGTTGCCGAGGCTTTGAAAGAAATCTAAAAAAAGGGGAAATCAAAATGGGAGATTACACTTCAATTATTAGTGCTGCAGTAGCCTTTGTTGTGACGGTTCTTTTGGGATTTGTGGTTATTCCTTATTTAAGAAAACTTAAATTTGGGCAAACTATTTTAGAAGAAGGTCCTACCTGGCATAAAGGTAAACAAGGCACCCCCACAATGGGCGGAGTTATGATTATTGCTGGTGTTATTATTGCGATAGTTGTGGGTTACAGTTATGCGGCAATAGCAAATTTAAAATTTGCCGAAGAGTTTACAGATTCTTTTAGGTGCACTAACTTTATTGCGGGAATTTTTATGGCCCTTTGTATGGCGGCAATAGGCTTTATTGACGACTACATAAAGGTTGTGAAAAAACGCAATTTAGGACTAACTGCCCGTCAAAAAACCTTCTTACAACTTTTGATTGCGGCTTGTTATTTGGCAGCTCTTTGCATTGGCGGAATGCACACAACCTATATCCCGTTTATCGGTGATGTTAATATTGTAAGCGGATTTGGTCTTATCTTTTGGCCTATAGCTTTACTCTTTATATACGGATTCACAAATGCAGTTAACCTTACCGACGGTGTTGACGGTTTAGCTTCATCTGTAACAGTAGTAGTTGCTTGTTGCTTTATGTTGGCGTCTTCGTTCCTTAATATAGCAACAATTAATGTGCTTTCTGCATCACTCGCGGGTGCTTGTGTTGGTTTCATTTTCTGGAATGCAAAACCCGCAAAGGTATTTATGGGTGATACCGGTTCTATGTTCTTGGGCGGTATGGTTGTTGCAATTTCTTTTGGAATAGGCAAACCTATTTTATTGATATTTGCAGGTATTACTTATTTCTTAGAGGCACTATCTGATATAATTCAGGTTGCATATTATAAGAAAACCAAAAAACGCATATTCAAAATGGCACCTTTGCATCATCATTTTGAAATGTGCGGTTGGAGTGAACAAAAGGTCGTAGTGGTTTTTTCCGGTATAGCTTTTGTAGGGTGTGTTATTGCCCTTTTACCTATTTTATTGAATTTTTAAGATATGGAGGAATAACTGATGGCTGTTTCAAAAAAGCAGACAAAACCTAAAAACGGCAAAATTGATATTACCTTTTTAGCTATTGTTCTAATTCTTTTGACAATAGGTCTTGTTATGCTATTTTCTGCCAGTTACGCTTATTCCTTAGAATATTATGACAGTAGTTACCGCTTTATTTCCCGTCAGGCACTTTTTGCTGTGATTGGTGTTGCGGCTATGCTTTTTGTTTCTAAAATAGACTATCATTTTTGGCGTAAATTTGCTTGGATAGTTTACGGAATTTCCGCAGTTCTTTTAGTTATCCTTTTAATCGTGCCCCCAATGGTAAGCGGAATGGATGTTAAAAGATGGTTTGTTATAGGGCCTATTAACTTTCAGCCCTCTGAAATTGCAAAGTTTGCAATAATTTTGTTGTTTTCTTCCCTTATTGCGGGGAACTATAAGGAAATGAAAAAGTTTGGTTTTATAGCATTTCTTTTTGCTATTTTATTGTTAACTGCAGGTTTGATTGTTGCCGAGCCTCATTTATCAGCCACATTGCTTGTTTTAGCCATCGGTGTTGTTTTGATGATAGTTGGCGGAATGGCTAAAAAATTTATTTTTGCCGGTGCCTTAGCAGGTGTAGCAGGAATTGTTGTCTTTATGCTTTCGGGTGCAATCAGTTATGTTAAAGACCGTTTGGATTATTGGATTGACCCATGGGCAGATGCTACAGGTAAAGGCTTTCAGACAATTCAGTCGCTTCTAGCTATTGGCTCGGGTGGAATATTAGGCCGAGGAATAGGTCAGTCAAGGCAAAAATACCTTTGGGTACCTGAGCCTCATAATGACTTTATCTTTTCAATCGTTTGCGAAGAATTGGGTCTTATCGGTGCGGTTGTAATAATAATTGCATTCTGTTTACTTGTGTGGAGAGGCTTTTATATTGCAATGCACGCAAAGGATAAATTCGGCTCTTTGTTGGCAATAGGTCTCACATTCCAGGTAGGACTTCAAGCAATGCTTAATATTTTTGTTGTAACCAACACAATTCCAAATACAGGTATTAGTTTACCATTCTTCAGTTACGGCGGAACTTCACTGTTAATACTTCTTGCCGAAATGGGTATTGTATTATCGGTTTCGCGTGGCTCTAATATAGAAAAAACTTAAAATTGGGGTGTTTAGTTTGAAAATTTTATTTGCGGGCGGCGGAACTGCCGGACATATAAACCCTGCTTTGGCTGTTGCAGGATACATAAAAGAGAATCACCCTGATGCCGAGATTTATTATATAGGAACTGCGGGCAGACTTGAAGCCAAGCTTGTTCCCGAAAAGGGTTACGATTTTCATACCATTGATGTTGTAGGCTTTTCGAGGAGCCTATCTCCTAAAGGTGTTATTAAAAATATAAATGCTGTCAAAAAGGCGGTTACCGCCTCTAACAGATGCAAAAAATTGTTAAAAGAAATTAACCCTGATGTAGTTGTGGGTACGGGCGGATATGTTAGCGGTCCTGTGCTAAAAACTGCACAGAAAATGGGCTTTAAAACTGCAATTCACGAGCAAAATGCTTTTCCAGGCGTTACAACTAAAATGTTGGCGGGCGGCGCTGATACCGTTATGCTTGCAATGAAGGAAGCCGAAAGACATTTGAATTTAAAGAAAAAGCCTGTTATAACAGGAAACCCAATAAGACTTGAACTTTTAAAGGTTAAAAGGGAAGAAGCAAGGAAAAAATTAGGTCTTGATAGCCGTCCTTTGATTTTGTCCTTTGGCGGCTCTTTGGGTGCAGAAAAGGTTAACGAAGCGGTTACTGAACTTATTAAATGGCACAATGGCTCAGGTAAGTTTTATCATATCCACGCTACCGGAAAATCAGGATTTGAGGATATGAAAAAGGCTTTAAGCGATATTAAACTTGCAAAAGAAATTGATTTAAGAGAATATATAAACGATATGGACATTTGTATGGCTGCTGCCGATTTGGTTATTTGCCGTGCAGGTGCCATAACCCTAGGAGAACTTGAGGCTTGCGGTAAGCCCTCAATTCTTATTCCTTCTCCCTATGTTGCTGAAAATCATCAATTCCATAACGCAATGACCCTTAAAAAAGCGGGTGCGGCGGAAATTTTGGAAGAAAAGGATTTAAGCGGAGAGAGTTTGATTAGCAAGGTTGAAATGCTTATTGAAAATAACCTCAAGCTTGAAAAAATGAGTGCTAACGCTAAAAAAATAGCAATAATTGACGCTAACGAGCGAATTTATAACGAAATAATGAAGCTTTACACTTGTGTTTAACGCAAAATGTTCTTTTTGCATAGTATAAACTGAAAACTATGCTAAGAGGGTGTTTTTATGGCAAAAATTCTAATAAAAGGTGGCAAAAAGCTAGAGGGAGAAATTACTCTTCAAGGTGCCAAAAACAGCGTTCTGCCAGTCCTTGCCGGCACCCTTTTATGTGATGAAAAGTGTGTTATACATAACTGTCCCGATATTGCCGATGTTGAAACATCAGTAAAAATATTAGAAACTCTTGGCTGTGTTTGTAAGCGAGAAAAGAAAACCTTGACGGTTGATCCATCAAAGGCATCGGAAATTGAAATTCCTGATAATTTAATGCGTGAAATGCGTTCTTCGGTTGTCTTTTTAGGTGCAATAATTGGAAAAAACGGTAAAGCTGTTATCAGTAGTCCCGGTGGCTGTGAGTTGGGTCCCAGACCCATTGATTTGCATTTGTCTTCCCTTAAAAAAATGGGTGTTACCATTACTGAAGAACACGGATTTTTATATTGTGAAGCCAAAAAGGGTATTAAAGGTACTGAAATCACTTTGGGTTTTCCTAGTGTTGGTGCCACCGAAAATATAATTCTTGCAGCAGTAAAAGCCGAGGGACTTACAATAATACACAATGCCGCAAAAGAGCCTGAAATCAGCGATTTGGCAGATTTTCTTAATTCTGCGGGAGCTAGAATTTACGGCGGTGGCTCGGATACTGTTTATATTCACGGAGTAGAGCATTTGAGAGGCACCGAACATTCCATAATACCTGATAGAATTGTTGCCGCAACATATATGTCCTGTTGTGCTGTGACAGGCGGAGAACTTATATTAAAGGGTGCAATGCCGTCACATATAACATCAATTTTATCGGTTTTTAGAGATTCGGGTTGCGATGTGAGAGTAACGGGCAAATCTTTGAAAATAAGCGCAAGAAATAAACTTTTAAGGGTTCCTACAATTAGAAGCCTGGTTTACCCCGGTTTTCCAACAGATGCAGGACCTTTGGTTATCGCAATGCTTTGTAAAGCACGGGGCACATCGGTTTTTGTTGAAAATATTTTTGAAAACCGTTTCCGTTATGCCGATGAGCTTAAACGCTTGGGTGCAAAAATAGAAACACAAGGTAAAATTGCCGTTATTGAAGGAGTCGAAAGTCTTTCGGGTGCTACTTGCAAGTGTACCGACCTTAGAGGCGGCGCCGCGTTAGTCACTGCAGGGCTTTGCGCTAAAGGAGAAACCTTAATAGATGAAATACATCACATTGAACGGGGATATGATAACATTGTTTCAACCCTGAGAAGCGTGGGCGCGGATATACAATATGTTTAAGGAATGATTTTTTGAAAAAAGAACCGGTAAGAGATGAATTCGTTAAAAAAAGAATGGAACGCCAGAGAAAAATCAGAAAAAGGCGTCTTACTGCTTTTTTTGTGATATTTGTAATCTTGGCTGTGTGCACCGCAACAGTACTTTCCTTTACAGTCTTTTTTCCGATTGAAAGGATAGACATAAGGGGAAGCAAAATTTATTCAGCAGAGGAAATTTTAGATGCTTCTAAAATAGGAAAAGGGGATAATCTGTTTGCATTAAGCCGTGGAAAAATTGAAACGGCAATAAAGCAAAAGCTTCCCTTTGTTGATAAAATTAAGTTTGAAAGAAAATTGCCAGATACACTTAAAATTACGGTAAAAGATGCGATTGAGATTGCGGCATTTAAGGTAAAAAACAAATATTATACCGTTTCGTCTTCGGGTTGGGTTATGGAAGAAAACAAAAAAGCTCCCAAAAATCTACCCTTGATAATTTGTGATGTAGGCTGTAAAGTTGGCAGTGAAATTGTTTTTAAAAATGAGGTGGAAAAGCAACTTTTAGATGATTTTTCATCTTCATTAGAGGGAAAAAATATAAAGGTCAATTCGATTGATGTGACCCGTCAAACTGCCTTGACTTTAGAACTTGAAGATCGTTTTGAAGTTGATTTGGGCTCGTCAAATAACATACCTGAAAAAATCAGTCATTTAACGGCAATGATGGAGAAAATAAGTCCCGAAAAAGAGGGCAAAATTGACCTTAGTATGTGGAGCAGTACCAATACAAAAGGCACTTTTGTTGAACAAAAAAATTAAATTTCAAAAAAATTACAAAATTGTAATAAAACTGTTGAAATTTTAAATAAAGTGTGTTATTATCAATGTGTATGATAATATATACTTGGAAATTTATATAAACACGGAGGAATTAAAAATGCCATTTGAAGTAGCAGAGCAGGCAAATGTAGTTCAAATCAAAGTTGTGGGTGTCGGCGGAGGCGGCGGAAACGCTATTAACCGCATGGTTGACGCTGGTGTTAAGGGTGTTGAATTCGTTGCAATCAATACCGATAAAGCAGCTTTAATTAAGTCTAAAGCAACTCAGAAAATCCAAATTGGAGATAAGACCACTGCAGGTATGGGCGCAGGCGGAAATCCTGACAACGGAAGAGCTGCAGCAGAAGAATCACGCGACGAAATTGCAGCAGCTATTAGAGATGCTGATATGATTTTCATTACTGCAGGTATGGGCGGCGGTACAGGTACCGGCGCTGCTCCTATCGTTGCAACTGTTGCAAAGGAATTAGGAATACTTACCGTTGGTATCGTTACTAAGCCCTTCGCTTTCGAAGGTAAAAAGCGCATGACTCAGGCTGAGGCTGGCATCGCCGCTTTAAAAGAAAATGTAGACAGCCTTGTTGTTATCCCCAACGAGCGTCTTAAGTTTGTTAGCGAAGAGAAGATTACTTTCAAGAACGCATTTGATATTGCTGATGATGTTCTTCGTCAGGGTGTTCAGAGCATTTCTGAACTTATCAATGTTACCGCTTTGGTTAACCTTGACTTTGCTGATGTTCGCTCTATTATGGCTGATGCCGGTTACGCTCACATGGGCGTTGGCGTTGCTACAGGCCGTGATAAGGCAGAGCAGGCAGCTCGTACTGCTATCAACAGTCCTCTTATTGAGACTTCAATGGATAACGCTCGTGGCGTAATCATCAGCATCACCGGTTCTAGCGATATCGGTCTTGAGGAAGTTGAACTTGCTTCTTCTATCATTTCTGATATGGCCCATCCTGATGCTACCATTATTTGGGGTGCTCAGCTTGATGATACTCTTGAGGACACCATCCGCGTAACAGTTGTTGCTACCGGATTGGGTGATGACCGCAAGGATGACAAAAACGATTTGGTTTCTTTCTTAAACACAACTAGCAATGACGATGATGAAACCTACACCGATGCTTTAAGCTTCTTTAAACAGTAATAAATTTTAACAGCACATCTGCGTAATACAGATGTGCTGTGTTTATTAAATGTATCTCGGAGAGGCGGGAAACCGTTTTCTCCGTTTGTTTTTATGGGTTTTGTATATATTGAACAAAAGTAATTAAACATTGGCATACAATATGTGCAAAAAATAAAACTTGTAAATAATACTTGCATATTTATTCAAAATATGTTATTATTTATGCATAGAAAATATTGAAATATGCATAATTTATGCATAACGGAGGAATTATTATGAATAAAAAAGAAATTAAAAAGGTTGTACTTGCTTATTCGGGCGGTTTGGATACATCTATCATTATTCCTTGGCTTAAGGAAAACTACAACAACCCCGAAATAATTGCCGTTTCCGGTAATGTTGGTCAAGCTGATGAGCTCGAAGGACTGGAGGAAAAGGCTATTAAAACAGGTGCTTCAAAGTGCTATATTGAGGACCTAACAGAAGAGTTCTTAACCGATTTTGTTTTCCCTTGCGTTCAAGCAGGTGCTAAATATGAAGACTATCTTTTAGGTACTGCTTTTGCTCGTCCTCCTATTGCAAAGAGAATTGCTGAAATTGCTTTGGCAGAGGGTGCAGACGCTATTTGCCACGGCTGTACAGGTAAGGGTAACGACCAAGTTCGTTTCGAACTTGCTATCAAGGCTTTGGCTCCTGATATTACAATTATCGCTCCTTGGAGAGAGTGGGAAATTAAATCCCGTGAAGAGGAAATTGCTTATGCTGAGGCTCACAATGTTCCTCTAAAGATTAACCGTGAGACTAACTATTCTAAGGATAAGAACATTTGGCACTTATCACACGAAGGTCTTGACCTTGAGGACCCCGCAAACGAGCCTTTATATAATAAGGAAGGCTTCCTTGAAATGGGCGTTTCTCCTGAAATGGCTCCTGATAAGCCAACCTATGTTACAATTCATTTCGAGCAAGGTGTTCCCACTGCTGTTGATGGCAAGGAAATGGGTGCCGTAGAATTGGTTGAAACCCTTAATAAATTAGGTGGCGCAAACGGTATCGGTCTTTTAGATATCGTTGAAAACCGTCTTGTTGGTATGAAGTGTCGTGGTGTTTATGAGACTCCAGGCGGTGCTATTATTTACAAGGCGCACAGCGCGCTTGAGATGCTTTGTCTTGATAAGGAAACTTCACACTATAAGGCACTTGTTGCTCAGAAATTGGGCGAACTCGTTTATAATGCTCAGTGGTTCTCTCCCTTGACCGAGGCTATTCTTTCCTTTGTTAAAACAACACAAAAGACAGTTACAGGCGATGTAACCTTAAAGCTTTATAAGGGTAATATGATTAACGCAAGTATTACTTCTCCTTATTCACTCTATGACCCCGAAATTGCTACTTTTGAAGAGGATGAGGTTTACGACCAGACAGATGCTACAGGCTTTATAAACCTTTATGGACTCCCCACATCGGTTTATGCAAAGATGAAGCAGAAAAACAATATTAAATAATAAAAAGCAGGTATTATAATGGATAAAATGTGGGCAGGAAGATTTGAAAAAGCCCTTGATAAACAGGCTGACGATTTTAATTCTTCCATTCATTTTGACTCAAGAATGTATAAGCAGGATATAATTGGCTCGATGGCTCATGCTATTATGCTAAGACGCCAAGGAATTATTTCCGAAACAGAGGAAAAGGAAATTCAAAAAGGACTTTCTGGTATCTTGGCTGATATCGAATCGGGTGATTTACAGTTTGATATGAACGCCGAGGATATCCATATGTTTGTTGAGTCTGAGCTTACAAAACGTATTGGTGATGCAGGTAAAAAACTTCACACAGCAAGAAGCAGAAACGACCAAGTAGCGCTTGATATTCGTATGTATTTAATGTCTGAGTGTGAAGAAATCGGCGGACTTTTAAAGGATTTGATACGTGCTATTCGTGATTTGGCGAAAAAACATAAGACTACTATTATGCCGGGATACACCCATCTTCAACGTGCTCAACCTATAACCTTTGCTCACCACATTTTAGCCTATGGTATGATGTTTACCCGTGACATTAACCGTTTGGGTGATGCCGTTAAGAGAATGTATGAGAGCTGTTCTATCGGCTCTTGTGCTTTGGCGGGTACTACATATGATACTGACCGTGAGTGGGAAGCTAAACGCTTGGGCTTTAGCGGAATTTCACTTAACAGTATAGACGGTGTTTCAGACAGAGATTTCTGCGTAGAGCTTTTATCCGCATATGCTATGATTATGATGCATCTTTCCCGTTTTTCAGAGGAAATTATCCTTTGGTCAAGTTGGGAATTTAAGTTTGTTGAGCTTGACGACAGTTACACAACGGGTTCTAGCATTATGCCCCAAAAGAAAAACCCCGATATGGCAGAGTTGGTTAGAGGTAAAACAGGTAGGGTATACGGCGATTTAATGGCTTTGCTTACCACCCTTAAAGGTTTGCCTTTAGCATACAACAAGGATATGCAAGAGGATAAAGAGGCTATTTTCGATGCTGTTGATACTGTAAAGAAGTGTGTTAGTATCTTTACACCAATGCTTGCTACAATGAAGGTTTTACCCGAAAATATGCTTTCTGCCGCAGGTAAAGGCTTTATAAATGCTACCGATTTGGCTGATTACTTGGTTAAAAAGGGTAAGCCTTTCAGAACGGCTTACAAAATTGTCGGCGAAATTGTGGCTTACTGTATTCAAAACGGACTGATTTTAGAAACTGTTTCTTTGGATAAATACAAAGAGTTTGACGATAGTTTTGAAAAGGATTTATACGGCGAAATCTCCCTTAAAACATGTGTTGAAAAGAGAATTTCTGCAGGTGGAACAGGTGAGAAATCAGTAGAAAAGCAAATAGAATTTTTAACGGAGTTATTAAATGACTAAGGTTTTTATTGACGGCAGTGCAGGAACTACGGGTCTTAGAATTGCCGAAAGATTAAGTTTTAGAAAAGATATTGAGCTTATCACTTTAACTGAAGAAAACCGCAAGGATATAAACGCTCGTAAAGAGGCAATAAATCAGGCAGACATTGTTTTTCTTTGTCTGCCCGATGTGGCTTCTATAGAGTCGGTGTCTCTTTGTGATAACGAGAATACGGTTATTATTGATACCTCAACCGCTCATAGAACAAACAGTGACTGGGCATACGGTTTTCCCGAACTTTCACGGAAGTTTGAAGAAAAAATCAAAACTTCAAAGAGAATTGCAAATCCAGGCTGTCACGCAAGCGGTTTTATTGCATTGATTTACCCCTTAATTGAAAGTGGTATTTTAAAGGACGATGCACTTCTTTCCTGTGTTTCATTAACAGGTTACAGCGGTGGCGGTAAGAAGATGATAGCCGAGTATGAGGCAGAAGATAGGGATGAACTTTTAGATGCTCCCCGTCAATACGGACTTTCACAGTCTCACAAGCATTTGCCTGAAATGATGGCTGTTACAGGTATTAAAAATGCACCCGCATTTATGCCGATTGTAGGAGACTTTTACAGCGGTATGGAGGTTACAATTCCTCTTTTCCCCGAAATGCTAAACAATGCAAGTGTAGAGGATATCAAAAAAATTTATAAAGAAAAGTACAACGGACCTATCGTTACCTTTGTTGATAACTTTGATGAAAGCGGTTTTGTTTCGGCTAATAAGCTTAAATTAAAAGACAGTATGGAAGTATCTGTTAGCGGAAACGATGATAGAATTTTACTTATTGCCCGTTACGATAACCTTGGCAAAGGTGCTTCGGGTGCGGCAGTAGAATGTATGAATATTGTTCTTGGTTGTGATATAACAACCGGTCTTGAAATTTAGGAGTGTTAAATTTGAATATTATTTCAGGTGGTGTTACCGCGGCAAAAGGCTTTAAGGCAAGCGGTGTTCACTGCGGTATCAGAAAAAATAAACTAAAAAAGGATTTAGCTTTAATTTACAGTGAAACAAAGGCAAATGTTGCGGCGGTTTATACCACAAATGCTGTTAAAGGCGCACCCTTGACCGTTACCAAAAACCATATTGCCGACGGATATGCCAGTGCAATTATTTGCAACAGCGGAAATGCTAACACATGTAATGCTAACGGAATTGAAATAGCCGAGCAAATGTCTGCACTTTTGGGCGATGCACTAAAAATTGACCCTTGCGATGTAGTTGTGGCGTCTACCGGTGTTATCGGTCAGCCTTTGGATATTGAGCCTATCAAAAACGGAATACCATCTTTGGTGGAGTCATTAGATGAGAATGGAGGACTTTCTGCCGCAGAGGGTATAATGACTACCGACACCAAAGCAAAAGAGGTTGCGGTAGAGTTTGAAGTCGGCGGCAAGGTGTGTAAAATCGGCGGTATTGCCAAGGGCTCTGGTATGATTCATCCCAATATGGCAACTATGCTCGTTTTCATTACCACCGACTGTAATATAAGCTCACAAATGCTTCAAAAGGCGCTGTCGTCAGATATTCAAAGCACATTTAATATGGTAAGTATAGATGGCGATACCTCTACAAATGATATGGTTTGTGTTCTTGCAAACGGCATGGCAGGAAACGAAGAAATCACAGAAGATAATGACGATTTTAAAACCTTTATGAAGACTTTGAATACAGTAAACATTAATCTTTGCCGCAAAATCGCAGGTGACGGCGAGGGTGCAACAAAGCTTTTAGAGTGCAAGGTTTCGGGCGCTCAGAGTGATGAAATTGCGAAAACTGTTGCAAAATCGGTTATTTGCTCTTCACTTACAAAGGCGGCAATGTTTGGTGCTGATGCTAACTGGGGCCGTGTTCTTTGTGCTATCGGATACAGTAAGGCACCCGTTGATGTTAACAAAATTGATGTTTCCTTTAAATCAGCAAAGGGCGAAATCCCTGTTTGTAAAAACGGTGCAGGAATAGAATTTTCAGAAGAAAAGGCAAAGGAAATTTTGCTTGAAGAGGTAATTGAAATTTTAATAGACCTTAACTCTGGGGACTGCAGTTCTACTGCTTGGGGTTGCGACCTTACCTATGAATACGTTAAAATTAACGGCGATTACAGAACATAAAAGAAGTGATAAATTATGTATATTGATGATATAACAAATGCTCAAAGGGCAGAGGTTTTAACAGCGGCATTGCCCTTTATTAAGATGTATAACGGCAAAATCGTTGTTGTTAAATACGGCGGAAACGCTATGATTAACGAAGACCTTAAACAACAGGTTATGGAGGACTTGGTTCTTCTTCACTTGGTTGGTGTAAAGGTTGTTTTGGTTCACGGGGGCGGACCTGAAATTACCGAAATGTTAAGCAAGGTTGGAAAAGAGACCAAGTTTGTTGACGGACTCAGAGTGACCGACGGTGAAACTGCCGAAATAGTTCAAATGGTTTTGGCAGGTAAAATTAATAAGAGCCTTGTAAATCTTTTGGGGACAAAGGGCGGCAAGGCAATGGGTATTTCGGGCATTGATGCTCATATTATTGAAGCCGAAGTTAAGGACGAGCGTTTAGGCTTTGTGGGTAATATCACAAAGGTTAATGTTGAGCCTATTAAGAACCTTATGGATAACGATTACATACCCGTTATTTCAACCGTTGCTTGTGATGACAAGGGTAATGTTTATAATGTTAACGCTGATACCGCTGCCGCATATATTGCGGGTGCCTTAAATGCAGAGCGTTTAATTTCTATGACCGATATTGCGGGAATTTTAAAGGATAAGGACGACCCAACTTCCCTTATTCCTTGCATTGATGTTAATGAAGCAAAGCAATTATTTAGTGACGGCACAATTTCTGGCGGTATGATACCCAAGGTTGAATGTTGCTTGGAGGCAATCTCAAAGGGTGTTAAAAAGGTTGTTATAATGGACGGCAGAGTGCCACACTCTTTGCTTATTGAAACCTTGACCGATGAGGGTGCAGGTACAATGGTTATAAAGGAAAAAGGTAATGAATATTAAAGAAAAAGACAGTCTTTATATCGCAAATACCTATGGCAGATTTCCTTTAGTTTTAACAAAGGGAAAAGGATCAAAGGTAATGGACGAAGAGGGCAAGGAATATATAGATTTGGCAACAGGCATTGCCGTTAATTCATTTGGATATTGCGATGACGAGTGGACTAATGCAATAAATAGCCAATTAAATACATTGCAACACACATCGAATTTGTATTACTCCAAGCCTTGCGTGGAACTTGCCGAGCTTTTGTGTGAGAAAACGGGTATGAAAAAGGTTTTCTTTTCAAACTCGGGCGCAGAGGCTAACGAATGCGCTATAAAGGTAGCAAGAAAATACGCGGCCGACAAAAAGGGCAGTGATTATAACACAATTATAACTCTTAAAAACAGTTTCCACGGAAGAACAATTACCACCCTTGCCGCAACAGGTCAGGATGTCTTTCATAAGGACTTTTTACCCCTTACGCAAGGCTTTGCCTATGTAGAGGCTAATAACTGCGACGAGCTTGTTAAAACCGTAGAAAACGGCAAAATTGCCGCTATTATGTTTGAAACAGTTCAGGGCGAGGGCGGTATTAATCCCTTGACCGAAGAATTTGTCAAAACTATATTCGATTTGGCCGAAAAGTATGATATTATCACTATCGCTGACGAGGTTCAAACAGGCAACGGCAGAACAGGTGAGCTTTACGGCTTTATGAACTACGGCGTCTTGCCCGATATTTTCTCAACCGCAAAGGGTCTAGGTGGTGGGTTGCCTATTGGCGCTACCGTTTTGAGTGAAAAGACAAAGGATGTTTTAAAGTCAGGCGACCACGGCTCTACCTTTGGCGGAAACCCTGTGGCTTGTGCGGGTGCAATTAGCATATTAAAGCGAATTGACTGCAAACTTTTAAACGAGGTTAAACAAAAATCTCAGTATATAGTTGAAACCCTTTCAAAATGTAACGAGGTAAAATCGGTAACAGGCAAGGGACTGATGCTTGGCATTGAAACTGTAAAGGATGCAGGTCAGATAATTGCAGAGTGTCAGCAAAGGGGAGTGTTGGTTATAAAAGCTAAGAATAAAGTAAGGCTTTTGCCCGCCCTTAACATTCCTTTTGATGAACTCAAAAAAGCTATTAACATTTTGTGTGAAGTAATTGAGGAGTAGATTATGGACTTTAAGGGAAAAAGTTTTTTAAAGCTTTTAGATTTTTCTGCCGAAGAAATTGATTGTTTGATTGATTTGGCAGGGGAGCTTAAAAATAAAAAGAAAATGGGTATTCCCCATAGACTTTGTGACGGCAAAAACATTGCCCTCATTTTTGAAAAGACGAGTACCCGTACCCGTTGCGCTTTTGAGGTTGCGGCGTATGACCTTGGAATGGGCGTGACCTACCTTGACCCTACGGGCTCTCAAATCGGCAAAAAAGAGAGTATTGCTGACACTGCAAGGGTGCTCGGCAGAATGTATGACGGTATTGAATACCGAGGCTTTGGTCAAGAAATTGTTGAGGATTTGGCAAAATATGCGGGTGTTCCCGTATGGAACGGCTTAACTAATGAGTTCCATCCAACACAAATTTTGGCAGATTTTCTTACAATAAAGGAAAAGTTCGGTTATTTAAAGGGCATTAATTTTGTTTATATGGGCGATGCCAGATACAATATGGGTAATTCCTTAATGGTTGGCTGCGCTAAAATGGGTCTTAATTTTACCGCTTGCGCCCCGAAAAAATATTTTCCCGACCAAGCTTTGATTAAAGAGTGCGAGGAAATTGCAAAACAGTCGGGCGCAACATTGCGTTTTGAAGAAGACCCTGTGAAAGCTACTGAAAACGCCGATGTTATCTACACTGATGTTTGGGTTTCAATGGGTGAGCCTGCCGAGGTTTGGGAGGAAAGAATAAAGGAACTTTCGCCCTATCAGGTTAACAAAAAGCTTATGGCAAATGCCAAGGAAACGGCAGTGTTTATGCACTGTTTACCCGCCTTCCATGACCTTAATACAGGCATTGGCAAAGAAATGTTTGAAAAATTTGGCATTGGAGAAATGGAGGTAACAAACGAGGTGTTCGAGAGCGAACAGTCCATCGTTTTTGACGAAGCCGAAAACCGAATGCACACAATTAAAGCCGTTATGGCGGCAACCTTATAATCATAATAAGAATAAAAGTCTTCATTATTTCATACTATTTTTTAAGTGGGTGAAAGATAATGAAGACTTTTTTTATTGTTATATTTTCGGTTTTTGCTTTGGCGGTTTTATTTTTTATGATAAAAAGCCATAAGCTTTTTAGAACACTGATTTTCAATGCTTTTTTGGGGCTTTGTGTTTTGGCTATTATAGACTTAACAAGCAAATTAACAGGTCTTTATATACCTATAAATTGGTACAGTGTAGGGGGTACGGCTATCTTTGGCATCCCTGCGGTTTGTCTTTTTCTAGTACTCCAAATACTTATTTAACTCCCGAAATTAAGGGAGTTTTTATTTTTTATAAAAATTTATTGACTTTTCCTGACCTTTCTTATATAATTAAAGTCAGGAAAGGTCAAAAAGGTGATTTAAAATGAGAATGAGCGATATAATAACACAGGAAATATTAAAAATGCTTAGCGAATCTGAGGAAAATACTGCCGAAATTCAGCGCAATGAATTTGCAGGAATAATGGGCTGTGCCCCAAGTCAGATTAACTATGTGCTTTCCTCCCGTTTTACACCTGAGCATGGTTATATTATTGAAAGCCGTCGCGGTGGCGGAGGATATATTAAAATAAGAAGGGTTATGCTAAAACAAAGCTCGGCTTTAATGCATATTATCAACTCCATAGGGGATAGAATAGATGCTTTAAGCACCCGAATTGTTTTGGAAAATTGTTTAGAATTGGGTCTTATAAACCGAGACACTGCAAGACTTATGGCTGCGGCCGTCGGCGAAAAGGTTATGCAAGAGATACCACCCGTTTTAAAGGACACAGTACGCGCGGCAATTTTAAAACAGATGCTTTTAACCCAAATTTAACGAGGCGATTTTATGTTATGTGAAAAATGCGGGAAATATCACGCAACCACCCATATACGAACAGTTGTAAACGGCGTTGCAAAGGAACAGAATTTATGTGATTATTGCGCCGCTGGGGAGGGCTTGAATGTTACACCAAAAAGCATTTTTGCTTCAATGTTTGGCGAAATGCTTGAATTAAAGCCCCAAAATATGAAGCGTTGTCACGTTTGTAATTCAAGCTTTAATGACATTGCAAAAAGCGGCAAGGCAGGTTGCAGTGAATGCTATAAAACCTTTAAAGCGGAGCTTTTGCCTTATTTGAAAAGGGTGCACGGTAGCACTCATCACATAGGCAAAACACCTGAAAATAAAGACAGTATTAACGAACTTAAAACCGAGCTTAAGCGTTTAGTGCATGAAGAGAAATACGAACAAGCGGCGGTTTTAAGGGATAAAATTAAGGAAATGGAGGCAGACTCCCGTGAGTAGTTGGTACACCGACAAAGACAATAGAAATTTTAGTGTACTAAGCACAAGAATTAGACTTGCTCGAAATTTAGGCGGTATGCCTTTCCCTTACAAAATGACCGATGCTGACCGTGAAGAACTTAAAACAAAAGTTAAAAATGCGGTTAAAAACAGCAATTCTCCTTTAATTTCCACCTTAAAATATATTGATATGGCCGACGTGCCTGATACTAAAATTAAAGCGATGGTCGAAAGACATGTTATAAGCCCCGAATTTGCTACTTTCAAAAATTCCGCAATAATACTCTCAGAGGATGAGAGCATAAGTATTATGGTGGGGGAAGAAGACCACATCAGAATTCAGGTTGTTTTGGCAGGTCTTCAGCTTGAAAATGCTTATGAAATAGCCGAGCAGGTTGACCGACTTTTAAACGATAGTCTTGAGTTTGCTTATGACAGTGAACTTGGGTTTCTAACCGAATGTCCCACCAATTTGGGAACAGGTCTCAGAGCATCGGTTATGATGCATTTACCCCTTTTGGAAAGCACGAGGAAACTCAACTCTCTTTGCGAAAATATAGCCAAAATCGGCTTTACTGTAAGAGGTATTTACGGTGAGGGCTCAAAATCATCGGCGTCACTGTATCAGATTTCTAACCAAATAACCTTGGGAATCAGCGAGAAAAACGCTATTGATAATCTAACGCTGATTGCTACACAGTTGACCGAAAAGGAAATACAAACCGAAGATGAAATTGATAGAATTTCTCTTGAGGATAAAATTTTCAGAGCTTTGGGAATTTTGCAAAACTGCAGAATTTTGACAAGTGCTGAAATGATGAATTTATTATCACTGATTAATTTAGGGCTCAGAATGGGCATAATTAAAGAGGACTATGAGCCTGTAAGACTTTTAATTGATGCTAAACCTTATATGTTGATGGATAAATACGGAGATTTAACTCCCGATGAGCGTGATGTTAAACGTGCCGAGTATGTAAGGGAGCATCTAAAACCCACTATGTAAAGAAGGTGTTACTTTATGAAATATAATTTCAGCGGATTTACTTCTAAAGCAAACGATGCCTTAAATTTGGCTATTAGTTTTGCCGAGAATATGGGGCACACCTATGTTGGAAGCGAACATCTGCTTTTAGGACTTTTAAAATTAGGCGGCGGAGTGGCCTTTTCTGTTCTTAGCAAAAACGGTGTTACTGCCGATAAAATCGAAGAACTTTTAAGAACTCAAATAGGCTCTGGAACACCAACGAGACTTTCTCCCGATTACTTTACCCCAAGAGCTAAAAAGGCTATTGAAACAGCTATGAGAACAAGCAGTGGTATGGGTAAAAAATATTCGGGTACCGAGCATTTGCTTATGGGAATTTTAAGCGAGGGCGACAATTTTGCTATCCGCTTTATCAATGCCTCGGGTGGCGATGTTTCAATGATTATAAACGAAGCGTTAAAGACCTCGGGCATTGACCCTCAGGCTGATATGGGCGGTAAAACTGCACCCAAAAAGAGTGGCAAAGAAAGTAACAGTGTTCTTGAAAAATACGGTATTGATTTAACTGAGGAAGCAAAAAAGGGTAAAATCGACCCCGTTATCGGCAGAGAAACCGAGATTGAACGAGTTATTCAAATTCTTTGCCGAAGAAACAAGAACAACCCTTGCCTTATAGGTGAGCCTGGTGTCGGTAAAACCGCAATAGTTGAAGGCTTGGCACAAAAGATTATTGATGGTCAAGTGCCTGATATTCTTGAAAATAAGAAGTTAATTACCCTTAATTTAACAGGTATGGTTGCGGGTACAAAATACCGTGGCGACTTTGAAGAACGCATCAAGGCTGTTATTGACGAGGTTACCGCAAGGGATGACATAATTCTCTTTATTGATGAGGTTCACACTATTATCGGTGCGGGTTCTGCCGAGGGTGCTACCGATGCGGCAAATATTTTAAAACCCGCATTGGCAAGAGGTGAGTTTCAACTCATCGGTGCCACTACAATTAGTGAGTACAGAAAAAATATTGAAAAGGATTCAGCTTTGGAACGCCGTTTTCAGCCTGTTACCGTTGCCGAGCCTAACGAAGATGACGCTTTGCTCATTTTGAAAGGCTTAAAGGATAAATATGAGGCGCACCATAAGGTTGTTATTACCGATGAGGCTTTGGAGACTGCAGTTAAGCTGTCTGCAAGGTATATAAGCGACCGTTTTTTGCCCGATAAGGCAATAGACTTAATTGACGAAGCGGCTGCAAAGGTGCGACTTAAGGTCAGCAATGCTCCCGACTTTTTAAAGGATTTGGAAAGCGAAATTTCTTCGGTTGAAGCTGAAAAAGAAGAGGCTATCTCGGCAGAAGAGTTTGAACACGCCGCAACTCTTAGAGACAAAGAAACAAGCCTTAGAAATGAACTCGAGGAAAAGAAAAAGGCTTGGGAAGAGAAAAACGGCCACAGCAACGGTCAGGTCGTTCCCGAGGATATTGCCGATATAATTGCTTTATCAACAGGCATTCCCGCATCTCAACTTACCGAGGCTGAAAGCCAAAGACTTCTTCGCCTAGAGGATGAACTGCATAACAGAATTATCGGTCAAAATGAGGCTGTAACTGCCGTTGCAAAGGCTATAAGACGAGGCAGAGTAGGACTTAAAGACCCCAACAGACCAATTGGCTCGTTTATCTTCTTAGGTCCCACAGGCGTTGGTAAAACCGAACTTTGCAAGGCACTTTCAAGCGCTATGTTTGGCAGCGAAAACGCTATGATTAGACTTGATATGTCGGAGTATATGGAGAAACATACCGTTTCCCGTCTTGTTGGCTCTCCACCCGGATATGTAGGCTTTGAAGAGGGCGGTCAGCTTACCGAAAAGGTAAGACGCAACCCGTATTCAGTGGTGCTTTTTGATGAAATTGAAAAAGCGCATCCCGATGTTTTCAATATGCTTTTGCAGATTTTAGAGGACGGAATTTTAACCGACTCACAAGGCAGAAAGGTCGATTTTAAAAATACGATTATTATTATGACCTCTAATGTTGGTGCCAGAAAACTGACCGAGAAAAAGGTAAGCTTTGGCTTCGGCGAAAGTTCTAATGCTAATGAAAATGTTAAGGAAGCGGCTTTGGGTGAACTTAAAGCTACTTTCAGACCCGAATTTTTAAACCGTGTTGACGATATCATTGTTTTCTCAAAACTCAGCAAAGAGGAAATTGAGCAGATTGCAGATAAAATGCTTGAAAACCTTAAAAAAAGACTTTCAAATATTAACATCACTTTAACTTGGGATGATAATGTAAAGTCGGCATTAGCTGAAAAAGGTTTTGATGATATTTACGGTGCAAGACCGCTTCGCCGTGAAATTCAAAGCAAAATTGAAGATGCTTTGAGCGAGAAAATTCTTGACGGCAGCGTTAAAAACGGCGACGCCGTAAACTGCAGTTTTAAAGAAAACGAGTTTGTTTTCAAAACCATTAAATAAAAACACACCGCCTAAGGATTTTCCTTAGGCGGTATATTATTTAGAAACGATTTGTTCTAAAACAAATTATTTCATGCTGTTTTCGTAAGACTCAATCATTTTCTTAACCATCTGACCGCCGATAGAGCCAGCCTGTTTAGAGGTTAAGTCGCCGTTGTAACCCTGCTTAAGGTTAACACCAACCTCGTTAGCAGCTTCCATCTTAAAACGGTTGAGTGCTTCTCTAGCCTCAGGTACTACGTTTTTGTTAGACATGATAATACTCTCCTATAAAATTTTGTTTTTCGCGTTTGCAATATTATCTTGTGAAAACATTTCTTATTTATTAAAGGAAAAATTTGATTTTTTTTGTAAATTTATCCGCAAAAAAACCACAGATATCTTTTTGAAAAAGGCATTATAACAAAGCGAGAACATAACAAAATGTTCCTTCAAATACTTTCAATTTGTAGCAAAGGGAAGAAGTAGTATTAATCGAGTTTCGAATGCGATTTGAATTGTATCAAAACTAATTTAGAAAAGGATGTGTGTCAAGAGGTAAGAAAAGTCAATGATAAGGAAGTCGAAAAGAATGATTATGTGTCTTAGTGTTAAGTGGTGAATAAACAAAGACTTTATTTTTGTAAAACAATACTAACATAAATACCAGATTTATTTGTATGTGCGCTGATATAAGAGTTTCTAACAAGCCTTAATCGTATAAAAATATGCCGGTCGAGTTTTTTTGGTCGGCATATAAAAATTTTATATGTAATGCGTATAATAAAGCTATTAGAAAGGGAAGTATATGAAAGATTTGATGAGTTCACAATGAAAAATGCGTTGCTGATTTTTATAACCAGTAACGCATTTTTATATACTTAAATCATATTGTTTCCGAGATTTTAGAAATTATTGTTATTATTACTTTTCCTAAATTCTTTTGGTGTGACTCCGTATTTTCTTTTAAACAGCCGGTCAAAGTAATATTGATTAGGAAAACCTATTTTATTTGAAATTTCTCCGATTGTATAGCTAGAGGAAATCAGATATTCACATGCAGCGGTAAGCCTTAAATCATTAATATAATCAACAGTTCCTTTTCCTAAAAAATTACGGAAAAGCTTTGTAATGTATGAGGTTGAAAAACCAAAGGTTTCAGCGATTGATGTAAGAGTTAGGTTTGTAGTGTAATTTTTGTTTATATAATGCAAGATTTTTTGAAGAGTGTTATTTGGTGCTTGATGTGTTGCTAATTCTGTTGAAATTAGTATCAAAAGCTCGCGGATTATATTATCAAGAAGAAGCTTCTCATAGTTATTGCGCCAAATGTTAAGTTTTGTAGCACGTTCAAAAACGTTGCGTAAAGGATAATACAATTTGAAGTTGTTGTGTTTAATATGAACAGGTAAGTTTATAACTGAACTATATTGTTTTCCATAGTAATTATATGCATAACCATTTTCTGTAACTTCTTGGAATCTAAGGAGAGATTGGTCTATGCTGGATGGTGGCGTGTTCTCAAGAGTAGTGGCAGAAAAATGCACAAAATAGTATGAACACCCTTCTGTCTCTCTGGGTTGATAGATTGTTTTGGCCGGGATAATAACTACATCTCCCTCAGAAACGTTGTATATATCGTCTCCTATGAGCATATTAAAATAGCCGCTTGTAACATACAGTAGTAAGTTGGAAGAAATAAATTGAGATTTTTGGGGTTGGTCTTTTTGGTCAATCCAAAATCCATTTTGTTGAGTGGTCTTTCCAAACATTTTAACATTAACGGGTTTATCAAGGTCCACAACCATAAATATCACCTCTTGCGGTCATTATATCAGTTAAAAATTTAAATTTCAATACAAACATTTTTATTAGTGCGATATTGTATTAAAATAAATTGTGTAGTGCATTGAAATAATGTTTGTGAATAGTATACAATAATTATGTATTAGTGTAGGTGTGTTTTATGGATTTTGTTGTTGAATATTTACCTGTATTTGAAAGAAATAAACTTTATACAAAAGCAATACAGTCTGCAATAGATGCCTGTGCTGCCTCGGGTGGAGGCAAGGTAATAATTAGAGACGGTGTATATATGACAGGCACCTTAATTTTAAAAAGTAATGTTAATTTACACATTGAAGAAAGTGGTGTGCTTTTAGGCTCACCCGATTGTGCTGATTATCCTGAAAGACCTGATGTGAAGCATGTAAACAGTAAATGTTTACCACGCAGAAGAAATGCTTGTTTGATTTTTGCCGAAGAATGTGAAAATGTATCAATAACAGGTATGGGCAAAATTGACTGCAACGGCCTTTCGTTTATTAAGGAAAAAGTGAATTATGAAAGTGGTTGGAGATTTGAAAGAATAGATGCACCCACTCCACCAAGAGTAGTTTTCTTTACGGGATGTAAAAATGTCAATATTCAAGATATTACAATGGTTAACCAACCTGCAGGATGGAGCTATTGGATACATGACTGCGATTTTGTGACTTTGGACCGTCTTAAAATAAATGCGGATGTGCAGTATCCAAATAATGACGGAATACATATTAACTCTAGTAGAAATGTTACCGTTTCAAATTGCTCTATAGTTTGTGGGGACGATTGCATAGTTGTAAGAGCCAATAATGCGTCTCTCACTGAAAACAAGGTTTGTGAGAAGGTGGTTGTTACAAACTGCAATCTGACAAGTTATGCCAGCGGAATAAGAATTGGCTGGCTTAACGATGGGGTTATTAAAAACTGCACATTTTCAAATATTGTTATGACTGATACTAATGTTGGTGTTGCAATAAAGTTACCATTTTCAGGGGACAAGGAATGTGAGCCAGGCAATTGCCCTCCCGAGCTTCCGCTTCATCTCGTTGATAGAGGCAGGGAAGAGACTCTCATTGAAAGTTTGTCTTTCAATAATATTGTTATGGATGAAATATATGCAACGCCCATAGCTGTTGAAATTGCCGATTGCAAGGCAACTAAATGTAATGCAATAAAAAATCTGTACTTTAGTGATATACATGCGCGTGGTTTGGAATTTCCTTATTTCAAGGGCAGAAAGCAAAATGTAATAAAGAATATCACATTAAGTAATTGCACCTTTGAAAAGGTATCTGATGAGGAACTTCCAAACTATAAAGAACACGGTGCTGTTTGGGGCAGACCAATAAACAACACGATATTCACCCATATTGAAAATATTGTTTTGAACTCCACAGCGTTTACAAACCTCTAAAATGTATAGCCAATATTTACCTATAGAATAAAAAAATTTAACAATATATAATTTTATTATCTACCATGAAAGGAACGGTGAAACCAATTGCGAAAAACTTTAAAATTGACAGCAGCAATTATGGCGGTTTTACAAATTTTAACTATTACGTTGAGTGTATCGGCAGATGAAGTAGCAGAAACGCCACAGAAAGCGGAAGTAATACTTGAAAATGGTCAGACTGCAACTGAGAATATCGCCGTATCCGAAGATGGTGAATATGAGATATCTATTGTGTTTAAAGCAGTAGATGTTAGCACACAAGTAATTGAATATGCAGTTAAGGTAGATGGCGAGTATCCGTTTTCCGGTGCAGAGCTGCTAGAAGCGCCTGTAATTTATGAAGACGATGGCGATATAAGAACATTATCAAACGGCGACCAGACCGCTCCTGCACAGAAAGTAAAGGAAGGATATTTCACTTCTAAAGCTTACGATAAAACCGGCGTTAATATTATGCCGTATAAATTTAATTTAACCGCAGGTGAGCATGAGGTAACAATTGAAAATTTAGGTGATACCTTTGAATTTTCCAAAGTTGTGTTATCAACACCTGAAGATATCAAAACCTATAAGGAAGTATTGGTTGAATATTCTAAATATGAAAAATATGACGGTAAGCAAATCGAAATAGAAGCAGAAAAGCCCTTGTACAAAAATGATTATTCGCTTACTGCTAAAGCTGATAATGGCTCTGTTGATATCAGTCCAACAAGCGCAAAAAATTCTTTAATCAATTATATTGGCGGTTCCACATGGAGCGCACCTTTCCAAGAACTAACTTGGGAAATTGATGTTCCAAGTGACGGACTTTATAAGTTAGGATTTAACTTTAAACAAAATACAATCACTAACGGTAATGCATATCGTTGGCTTAAGATTGACGGTAAAACTCCGTTCGAGGAAGCCACTAAAATAAGTTTCAGTTATAAAACTGCTTGGCAGTATAAGGACTTACAAGATGAAAATGGCGAAGATTATCTTTTTTATCTTACCAAAGGAACTCACAACTTGTCTTTAAGTGTTACCTTAGCGGGTGTTGCAGATATTTACGATAGACTTAATACAATTTCCTCAGAAATAGGTGATATGTATTTAGATATTGTAATGATTACAGGCGAAACACCTGACGCTAACAGAGACTATGAGCTTTATAAACAAATACCTAAATTCGAAGAAAAATTAAAAGGTTTCTATGATGAGCTCACAGCAATGTCGAAAGAACTTAATTCTAGAAACGATATTAACGGTGAATTAGACGGTGCGGTTAAAAATATGGCTCGTGTGTCAAAGCTAATGCATGATAACCGTTATGAATCTCATCTATATTTAGATACATATTATTCTTACTATCAAACATTATCTTCCTGGCTCTATGATATTAAAAATATGGCCTTGAGTATTGATAAGATAATTTTATCGGCGCCCGAAAGGGAAACCGATTCAGGAAAAGCAGGATTTTTTGAAAGAATTGGTTTTAGTTTAAAACGTTTCTTCATTTCTTTTGTTGGCGATTATTCAGTAGTATCTACAGCCGATAAAGATGCCCCCACTATTAAGCTTTGGGTTAACTGGGGTAGAGACCAGGTAAAAGTATTAAACACCCTTATACAAGAATCATTTACAACCAAGACCGGAATTAATGTAAAGGTTGAGCAGGTTAACGCAAGTTTGGTACAGGGCATAATTTCAAACAATTCGCCTGACCTTTATTTGCACCTTGCACGTACAGAACCTGTAAACCTTGCAATGCGTGGAGTTTTATACGACCTTTCATCATTCCCGGATTATGAGGAAGTTTTAAAGAACTTCCAAGAGGGTGCAGAGAAGCCATATATATACAAAGGCAAAACTTACGCCTTACCTGATACACAGGGATTTAACGTAATGTTTGTTCGTAATGATATTTTAAATGAACTTGGAATTGAAGTTCCCGAAACTTGGGAAGATTTCTTATCAGCAACATCAGTTTTGCAGAGAAAAAATATGAATACTTACTTGCCCCATATAAGAATTACAGCGGCAACAACTGTTAATACGGGTGCAGGTGGACTTTCAATATTCCCTACAATGTTGATGCAAAATGATGAGAGTCTCTATAATGATGAACTTAATGCTACAAATTTGGCATCACCCAAATCAGTTACAGCCTTTAAATTCTGGACTGATTTTTACACCAAATATAAATTAAATCCTGATGCTAATTTTTATCAGAGATTCAGAGTTGGAACAATACCCCTTGGAATAGCATCCTACTCTAATTATTTGACATTTACTGTAGCTGCACCTGAAATAGCAGGTAAGTGGTCTGTTCATCAGTTGCCTGGCGTTAAAAAAGAAGACGGCACTATAGATCGTTCAAGTGCGGGTTCAGGTACCGGCTGTGCAATTATGAATTCAAGCAAAAATAAAAAGGCTGCTTGGGAATTCTTGAAGTGGTGGGTTTCTGCAGATACACAGTATTCTTACTCGTTTAATTGCGAAGCAATACTTGGTCAATCGGGAAGAAGCGCAACCGCTAACGTTGAAGCTCTAACCCGTCTTTCTTGGGATAAAGAAAGTTTAAAAACCATTTTAAAGCAATGGGAAAATGTAAATGAAATTGAAGAAGTACCCGGAAGTTATTATGTTTCTCGTTCAATTGACCAAGCTTTTTGGGCAGTTTATAACGGTGAAGCTACCGAAAAAGAGGCTATTACAGATTGGTCAAGAACTTCTGATAAGGAAATTAAGAGAAAAATAGCTGAGTATGCTAACAAAAAATATTAAGGAGGAGAAAGCATATGACTAAACAAACTAAAAAGTCGATGTTCAGCGGTAGCCGTTGGCAGTTATATGTACTGCTTGCTCCTTTTCTTACAATCTTTTCCCTTATGATAGTTTTGCCGGTATTGTCATCTATGGTACTTAGCTTTTTTAATTTTGATATGGTGTCAACTCCAACATTTGCTGGTCTCCAAAACTATATCCGTATGTTCTTACACGATGATATTTTCCCAATCGTTTTAAAGAACACAATACTCTTGGCAATACTCACAGGTCCTGCAGGTTTTTTGCTTTCTTTTGTACTTGCTTGGTTTATTAACGAATTTGGCAGGGGACCCAGAACTCTATTTTCCTTTATGTTCTATGCTCCTTCATTAGCCGGACATGCGGTATATATTTGGCAGATACTGTTTTCAAGTGATAGTTATGGTTATATTAACAGTTTTTTAATGTCTTTAGGACTTATAACCGAGCCTATAACCTGGCTTTCAAATTCTACATATATAGTACCTATTGTAGTAGCAGTACAGCTTTGGTCAAGTCTTGGTATTTCATTCCTTTCAAATCTTTCAGGATTGCAAAATATTAATACCGAACTTTATGAGGCGGGCGCCATTGACGGTATAAGAAACCGTTGGCAGGAGTTATGGTATATAACCTTGCCCGGAATGAAACATATGTTGCTATTTAGTGCAGTTATGCAGATAGCATCAGCCTTCTCAATAAGCAACATAATAACTCAATTAGCAGGTTATCCTACAGTTGGATATGCGGCAGATACTATTGTTTCTTATCTTCACGACGTTGGTACCGTTAAGTACGAAATGGGTTATGCATCAGCATTATCTGTTATTCTTTTCTTACTTATGGTAGGAACACGTTGGATAACCAATAAGTTAATAAATAAAACAGGAAGGTGATAATATGAAAAAATTAAGAGAAATATTACATCTTCCACGAATAAACGAAGCAAAAAGATATACACGAAGCAAAGTGGGAAATTTATTTTATTTCATCTTTTTATTTGCTGCCGGTATGTTTTCGCTTTTACCAATGATATATTGTGTGGTTACATCCTTCAAACCGTTAGATGAGCTGTTGGTTTTTCCACCTACATTATTTACTGTTAAAAGACCTACAATTAACAATTATTTGGCATTGCCTGACTTAATTTCAAGTCTTTCAGTGCCTTTATCCCGTTATGTTTTTAACAGCATTTTTATTGCAGTTGTCGGAACTGTTCTTTGCGTTATTTTCTCGGCAATGTCTGCATTCGTACTTTCTAAGACAGACATTAAGTACAAGGGAGTTATATTTACAGTAATTCAGTTTGCTTTGTTGTTTAACAGTTATACATTAGCAATACCACAGTATATTATTTACTCTGAGCTTAGAGTAATAAATACATATTTTGTTTATCTTTTACCTACACTCGCATCATCAATGGGTGTGTTCCTAATGAAGCAGTATATGGACGGTTATGTTCCGGATGCGCTCATAGAAGCAGCTCATATTGACGGTGCAGATTGGTTCCAGATATTCGGTAAAATTATTTTACCTATTATTAAACCTTGTGTGCTTACTCTTACACTCTTTACTTTTTTAGGTCTTTGGAATGTAGGTAACTCTGGAACGATTTTTAGTGAACAACTAAAAACTCTGCCCACGGTAATGTCTACAATTGCTACAGGCGGTCTGGCACGTACGGGTTCTTCAATGGCAGTTTCAGTAATTATGATGATACCGCCTATCTGTGTTTACTTAATATCTCAAAGCAGCATTAAGGAAACTATGGGTAGCGCAGGAATTAAGGGGTGATAACTATGAAAAAAAGTAAGTTTTTAACCTCTTTAGTTATATTACTGTTATTGTTTGTTATGCCCTTTAATGTATCTGCAGTTCAGCAGGAAACCGGCGCAGCTAACTCAAAGGAAGTGCCTTATCAAAGCTATACTTATTGGGTTGACTATAACACAAGTGAAAAAATGCCTGTGTATTCAAAACCAATGTATAAAACCGATACGATAGTTTCCGCAGCAGTGTTAGGCGCCGATGAAAATAGCAAACTTAATGATGTTGCAGTAGACAGTAACGGCACAACATACATTCTTGATAGCGGAAATTCAAGAATATATATGCTTGATGTAAATTATCAACTTATAGGAACATTAGCTGATATTGTTTTGGATGAGAAACCACTTAAATTTACTGATGCGCAGGGTATTTATGTTGATAATAACGGTACCATTTATGTTTGCGATACCGAAAATGCCCGTGTTATATGCCTTGATGTAAATGGAAGTGTAAAAGATATGTTAACCCTTCCTAAGTCTGAACTAATACCTACAGGATTTAAATACCGTCCTGTAAAGGTGGCGGTTGACTCTAAGGGTTATACATATATTGCAAGTGAAGGTTCCTATTATGGTGCAATTTTATATTCACCTGAAATGGAATTTTTAGGATTTTTTGGTGCAAACACCGTAAAATCCACCCCACTTGATGTTTTGTCAAATCTTTGGAAAAGATTAACCTCCAATGATATAAAACGTGCAGCAGATGAAATTTCACTGCCTTATGCGTTTACCGATATAGTTGTTGGACCTGCTGATTTTGTTTATACATCTACCGGTAAAGGTTCTAATTCCAATGCCCAAACAGGACAAATTTGTGTGTTAAATCCTGGCGGTAAAAACATCATTGCAAATGAGGGAAAGAATTTTGCCGATTATAAAGTTGGTAGACTTCTTTTCGCTAGTCTCACACAAAATATGAGTAATCTCGATGTTGATGCAGATGGAATGATATTTGCTCTTGATAAGACATACGGCAGAATTTTCTGGTATGACAGTGAGTGTAATCTATTTTCAGTTTTTGGCGGCAGCGCAGGGCAGGGTACCCAAAAAGGAACTTTTTCAATGCCTTCAGCAATCGCTGTAAATGGTTCTGATGTACTTGTAACCGACTCATCTAAGAATACTCTTACAGTATTTAAAATTACTGAATATGGGGCAGCAGTTCGCTCGGCACAACTTATTACACTTTCTGGTGATTTTGCATCATCACTTGATAGTTGGAAATTTATAATATCTGAGGACACAAACTGCCAAATGGCATATAGAGGTCTTGGTAAAGCTTACTACGATATGGGCGATAACGCCAAGGCAATGGAATACGCTAAACTTGGCGTGGACCGCGACACCTATGCTAAGGCATTCGAGTTGGAACGCACCAATCTTATTGAGAAATACTTTTATATTATTTTTATAGCTATTGCAGTTATTGTAGCGTTTGTAATTATACTGAAGATTAAATTTGGGAATAAACAGTTTACATTGGTAAATAACACTCGTCTCAAGGTCGCGCTTTCAAGTGTGGCGCATCCGGTTGAGAGTTTTAGACTCGTAAAAGAAAAGGGCGAGGGTTCGCCTATTATTGGCGCTGTGATTTTAGTGCTTTTCTATGTGTTCACAGTTCTTAATGATACCAGTGGCGGTTTTGCTTTTACAGTGTTTGATTCGGAAAATTACAGTGCTATATATGTATTGCTTAGCACAGTGGGATTTGTGTTATTGTTTAGTGTTGCAAACTGGCTTGTGTGTACACTTGCGGGTGGTATTGGTACGCTAAAAGAAATTTTCACTGTAACTTGTTACAGTCTTATCCCTATGTTAGCATTTAGGATAGTAAGACTTGCTTTAACTCATGTTCTTATTCCTGATGAGGGAGCCTTTCTTAATGTAATTGCAGTAGCATGTGTAATTTATACATTGTTTATGCTGATAATCGGCATAATGCGAATTCACGATTATGAGTTTGGTAAATTTATTGCAACAACCATTATGACAATAATCGGAATGTTAATAATTGTTTTTCTGCTTTTCCTTACTTTCATGTTGATACAGCAGGTGCTAAATCTTGTTAGCACAGTTTATATTGAAATTAGATATAGATAGAGGGTGATAATCATTGAAAAAAGCAATTATTAAAGTAATTGGAATAATACTTGTCTTTTCATGTATGTTATCACTCCTTACAGGCTGTAACGAAAGTGAAAAGGCATCCTATGCTAAAACTTTATCCTTTTCAAAACTTAAATATACTACTAACACAATAAATGATGGCGAAATTTGTCAAAATGATCGTTTTATAATGTCTTGGAACGATACTTATAAACAGGTCGTATTTACTGATAAGCAAAGTGAATCAGTTTACAGTACAATGCCAACTGAAGCAATGCAGGTAGAATATGATGAAGAAGGATATGAGATTAAAAACAATGTTCAAATAGAGTCACCTATTATAGTTTATTACTATAATCCTTCTACTATTTCGGAAAACAGTGCCTATGGTTCATTGGATTCTATTGAAAGCGGCGATATTTTTTCTGAGGCAGTTGACAACGGTATTAAAGTTACCTATGTTTTCCCCTCACAAGAGATTGCTGTTTCGGTGGTTTATAAGTTAAATAAAGATAATTTTGAAATTTCGGTAGACCCCAAAGAAATTTACGATAATGGCGAAAGCGTTGTAACGGGCGTTGCGATAGCGCCATTCTTGTGCTCTCTTAAAAACGATAGTCAGGATAGTTATCTGTTTATTCCTGATGGAAGTGGCGCAATAGTAAAACCACAAGACATTGATAAGGTAGGCCGTCAAGGCAGCACCCGAGTGTATGGTGAAGATGTAACAATAAATGATTTTACACTTTCTACCTTTACCGAAAAGATTAATATGCCGATTTTCGGCAAAAAACAAGGCGATACCGCCATTCTTGGAATAATAACGTCATCAGCTGAGAGAGCTTATTTAAATTGGGATATTGGATCATCCGCTAAGAAGTATTCATCAATTTATCCGTTTTTCAGAATAAGGGGATATGATATCGTTAAAAGACCTTCAGGATTTGTAATGAGTTTAGCGGAAATTCCGCTTTTTGATGATTACATAACCGAAGAAGTAATGAAGGTTAACTATTATCCTCTTAGTGGTGAAGATGCAAATTATAACGGAATGGCTAAAACCTACCGTGAGTATCTTTTGAAGAACGGACAACTTAATAAAAGTAATCAGGACCAAGCTGCGACCATTAGAATACTTGGTGGTCTAAACCAAAAAACATTTAATTTTGGTATTCCTGATACCAAACTTGCGAAGCTTACTACTATAAGCGAAGCAGAGGAAATTGTAAGATATTTTGATAAAAAAGTGGATAGCGACCTTATTGTATCGCTTGTTGGCTTCGGTGAAAGCGGTCTTGATGTAGGAAAGATTGGTTCGGGCTTTAAGATTTCATCTAAGCTTGGTAAAAAGTCTGATATTGCTTCTCTAACGGATTTTTGTAAGGAAAGCAATATAAAGTTATTTATGGATTTTGATATAGTTGGTTTCAATAAAAGTGGAAACGGTTTTACCACATCCAAAGATACTGCAAAATCCTTTGATGGTCAGACTAAATACTTGAGTTTTTATAACAATATTACCCGTATTAGCGAAGGCAAAACTTCATATATGTTGCTTAGCCGAGATAGACTTGGCGCCGCTGCTGAAAAGGCAGTAAATGCTACTAAAAAATACGGATTTAACGGTGTTTCTTTATCCTCACTTTCAACTATTGCATATTCCGATTATTCTTCGGTTGGTGCAGGTGTCTCGGGTGGGCTTTCCAAGACTGTTGTTGATATTTTGAAGAACACCGCTAAGAAAACTGAGGTTGTAACCAGTAATGCAAATATTTATGCGGCAGGTTATTCGGACTATATTATGGAAACACCTGTAACATCATCTCAGTTTGATATTACAGCTTACGATGTTCCTTTTTATCAAATGGTGCTTAGAGGATACGCTCCCATGAGCAGCACATCAATTAACATTTCTGTTGATTACGAAACGTCTGTTTTAAAATGTATTGAGTCGGGAATTTCTCCATCCTTTACACTTACTTACAATTATGATAACAGTTTTGCTTCCTCTAAGTTTTCTGCTATTCCTGTTTCTTACTATAATGGACAAAAAGAGAAGATTGTCGAAACTGTGAATAAGGTAAATGATGTTTTAGAAAAAACTTCAAATGCTACTATTTCACAGCATTTAGTTTTAGAAAACGGACTTCGTGTAACCAAATTTGATAATGGCGCAACCGTTGTTGTGAATTACAGTGATGAAACTGTTGATTATGAGGGTTCATCGGTTGGCGCAAAAGATTATATTGTATGGGAGGAATAGAACGTGATTTGCAAAGTTAAGCATAAAAACAGAAGCATTAAAGAGCTAAAAGAACGTTATGCGTATATGTTCCTTTCTCCCTGGATATTTGGAATGATTGTTTTCTTCCTTTTCCCAATATTTAATTCCATTTATTTGAGTTTTGCAAAAATGAGTATCGGTACCGAAGGTGTTGTAACACAGTTTGTTGGTAACATTAATTACTATAAAATTCTTGTTACTGAACCTGAGTATTTAGACAATGTTTTACTGGCACTTAAAAATATATTTATTTCTGTACCGTTTATTTTGGTTGTAAGTATGGTACTTGCACTACTTCTAAACGGAAATTACAAAGGAAGAGTATTTTTCCGTGGACTTTACTTTATGCCTGTTATTATTGCTACAGGAGCAGTGCTGCAACTGTTTTTAACAACTGCATCTACTAATGCGACCGAGGCTGCTGTTTCTGATGCTGCAGGGTTTAATATGATTGATTTTGATGCTGTACTTACAGGTTTAAAACTACCGTCATCAATAGAAAAATATATTTCGCTGGCTTTAAGTGAAATATTTATGCTTGTGTGGCAAAGTGGTATACAAACAATACTTATTATTGCAGGTCTTCAATCAATACCTGACCTTCATTATGAAGTTGCTCGTGTAGAAGGCGCAAATGCTTGGGAAACATTTTGGTTTGTTACATTCCCACAGCTTATTAGAACAATGATTTTGGTAATAATCTTTTCTATAATTGATGTGTGCTCAGCTAATACAAATGAGATTATATCGGCGGCATACAATAAATTTAATGATATTGAATACGGTGTTGGTTCAGCAATGCTTTGGTTCTATTATCTATTTGTTGCCATTATTATGCTATTGATTTTCTTAATTTATCAAAAAGTATTTGTTAAGAAATGGGGTGAGAGCGCATGATAAAAGCTTCACCTGTAAAGATTAAAAAGCGCATGACTTCGCTTGGTATTAATGTGTTTCGTTACATTATGCTCACTGTAATAGGTTACATAGTAATTTATCCTCTCTTTTATATGATTAGTGGTTCAATAAAACCTATTAAAGCGCTTTTGGATGTGAGATTCATATGGATACCTCGTCATGTTACCTTTGATTTATTTGAAACTGCTTTTGAATATCTTGACTTTTTACCTTCTTTAGGCAGAACTTTAAGTTTACAAATCGTTTCGGCATTCATTGAGGTATTTATATGTGCTGCGGTGGCATACGGCTTTTCGAGATTTGATTTTAAGGGAAAGAAAATTGCCACAGCATTTTTGATGCTTTCCTTGATGGTACCTCTCCCGATGTACAGTTTATCCCTTTCGGTAAACTACAGACAACTTGATTTTCTCGGGATTTTAGGTATTATTGACAGTTTGACGGGTCTTGATTTAAGACTTAATGTATTTGACACTGACTGGGTATATTGGCTACCTTCAATTTTCGGTGTGGGAATCCGTTCGGGAATGCTTATATATATTTATATGCAATTCTTTAAAGGACTTCCTGCTGAACTTGAGGATGCCGCTTATGTGGACGGTGCAGGTCCAATCAGAACTTTTTTACAAATTGCATTACCGTCATCAAGTGTTGTAATCGTAACGGTTATAGTTTTAGCGGTTGTTTGGCATTGGAACGAAAGTTATCTTGCTGCCCTATGCTTTACAAACGGAACGCGACCACTTTCGGTTATGATATCACAAATTGAAGTACCTCTTCATCAAGACGGATTGTGGCTTGGTACTCAGCCCATAGCAAATACAATAGTTTTTGCATCTTGTTTGTTATTTATTGCAATACCACTGGTTTTATACTTGATACTTCAAAGAAAGTTTGTAAAGAGTATCGACCGTGTTGGTATTACAGGTTAATTTTGATCTAAATTTTAATATATTAAGGAGAAATATCATTATGAAAAAGCAAATCATAAGAATTATGTCTTTAGTACTCACATTGGCTATGGTATTAACACTTGGCGCTTGTGGTAGTAAAGGTGCATCTTCAGATGTTGAGGGTGGAGCTATCCTTGATTTTGAAGATGAAAAGGGCGATGGTTTCACTGTTGATTCGGATCAACCTCACGGTGCTGATGCTGACATCGTATCTCAAATCGGTACAGGTGTTACCATTACTGAGGATGACAAGGTAGACCTTTCAAGTGACGATCCTTTCGCAAACATTCCAAAACGTCTCAGAGGCAGTACAGTTGTTTTTGCATGTTGGGGTGATGAGGGTCACGACAAGTATAAAAAAGTGTATCAAGAATTCACCAAGAAAACAGGTATTAAGGTGCAAATTCGTAATGTAGACCAAAATACTTATCTTGCTACTGTTGCTCAACAAATTGCTGCAGGAAATTCTCCTGACGTTTTGGTTGACTGTTACAATTTTGCAAATCAAATTGAAATACTTCAACCTATGCAAAACCTTATTGATATTAATGACCCATTCTGGGATCAAAACATTATAAAAATTTCTACTATAAAGGGCAATACCTACGAAGTTAGCTCAAATAAGAGTTGTTGGCAAGGTCACCAGTTTATCCTTTACAACAAAAAGTTGTTTGCAACCAATTCTATTACTTCTCCCGGCGAATATTACAGCCGTGGACAATGGACTTATGAAAATGCGCTTAAATGTATGCGTGAAATCACCAAGATTTCCGGTAACTATGGCGGTGTTATTATGCCTGACCTTATTGCTGCTTCTCTTGGAACTCCTATCGTTTCTTATGATACTACAAAAGCTCAATTTGTTAATAATATTAGTTCCGCAAATGTTCTTGCAGGTTATCAATTCTATGCAACTATTAAAGAAGAAAAGATTTGGGAGACCGGTATGTGGTATACCCATTTCAACAACGGTAATGTAGGCCTTTATGATGGTGACGTATATTCCGCTAAGTTTAATGGACGTTTTTCAACATTTGAAGATAGCGCCCTTGCTGCAGTTCCAATGCCTACGTCTTACCAAGGCAAACCAACAAAGCAGGTTGGGTTATATCGTGCATACGGTATAGCTAAAAATGCTAAGAATCCTTCTGGTGCGGCATATTTCCTTAGATGGTTCCTTGATTATTCTAAGTATGAAGAAGCAGGCGTTAAGGTATTTAAGAACGATTCTCTCAAAGATTTCTACTATAACACCTATGTTCCTCTAATTGAAAAAGAAGGTATTAATTACAGCTTCTATCAAACTGCTACTGCATATTTAAACGAGGATTCTAACACATTTATCCACGTTGATGATAGTGGTAAGGATCAAATCACCGGTTTGCTTGATTCTAAGAAAAATAAGATTGATGGTGCTGTTGATGCACTTAACGCAAAACTTAAATAAGTTTAGTTCATAAAATAACATGCCCCCGAAAAAGATGTGCAACTTTTTTGGGGAGCATATAAATAGCCTCTCCAATATAATTTTTTATGATTAGGAGGATAAAAATGAAAAGATGTATTTCCGTGATATTATCAATAATTTTGTTAATATCTGTGGTATTTACGGTTCCTTATGTTTTTGCCGAAAAAACGGATACTAATAATAGTGTTGTAATTACCAATACATTTGATGAAAGTGATTGGACATTGTCGGACACTGAAAATTTCAGTTTGGCGACTTTAGATGGTTCAAACGGAAACGCACTTCGTTACTTTAAGGCAACAAGTTATACTCCTGACAGAACAGGTAACGATATTCGCCATTACAAAATTTATAATCCTACAAAGACTTCAAACGGATACGAGGATTATAAGCCATCTGTTAACACTACTTATAAATTAACATTCCGTTACAACACAAAGAGTTATAACAATAATGAT
>JAGAMO010000001.1 GCA_017624675.1 Clostridia bacterium
CTTTCATCGTGTCCGCCACCGAGACCTGCGCCTCTTTGACGGCCAACAGCATCAATTTCATCAATAAATACAATAGCGGGGGCTTCTTTTTTAGCTTCGTTAAATAGGTCGCGCACACGGGATGCACCGACACCTACAAACATTTCAACAAAGTCAGAACCCGAAATTGAGAAGAAAGGAACACCTGCTTCGCCTGCAACAGCACGGGCAAGAAGTGTTTTACCTGTTCCTGGGGGACCCACAAGCAGTACGCCCTTGGGGATTTTTGCGCCAAGCTCATTGAATTTTTGAGGAGCTTTTAAGAAATCAACAATTTCTGCCATTTCTTCCTTTTCCTCGTCAGCACCTGCAACATCGGCAAAGGTGGTCTTTTTCTTGGAGTCAAGGCGTCTTGCCTTTGATTTGCCAAAGCCCATTGTTTTGTCGGCACTCATAGCGCCGTTCATTTTTCTCATCAAAATAACAAGTAAAACAACGGTAGCACCTACCATTAAAAGAGTCGGTAAAAGACTTGTTATCCAAGAGGTTTCACCGCCACGAATAAGGTTATATTCAATATCCTTATCAGTACCCTTGTTTTTCTCTTTGATTTCCCAAATATCCTCATTAACGTCTTCAATAAATAGACCTGAGTTTGGAACTGTGTAACGGTGCATTTTACCGTCATCACGGGTTTTGTAAGTAAGTTCACCGCTGTAAAGGTTAAGCTCTAACTCTGAAATTTCGTTTGCCTTAACCATTTCAACAATTTGTGAGTATTTGAGTTCGGCGGCGTCCTTTGTAAAATAGGAAACCGTAAGTATTGTCAATATAAATACAATAGGTATTGCAATATACAAAAGGACATTTTTTAGGTTTTTCTTCAAGATTTTGCTCCTTCCTCAGTGTCGGCATAAATTGCGGGGTTTAATATAGCGACAAAGGGTAAATTTCTGTAGTCTTCGTTATAATCAAGGCCGTAGCCAATAACAAACTCGTTTGATATAGTTTTACCAACATATTTAGCATTAATCGGGGTTTTTCTTCTTTCGGGTTTATCAAGTAAGGTGCAAATGCTCACCGATGCAGGATTTCTTTCAAGCAAAAGTTTTTCAACATAAGAAAGTGTTGTGCCTGATTCAAGAATATCTTCGATAATTATAACATCAAGACCCTCAATATCGGTATCCAAATCCTTTTTAATGTTAATAAAACCGCTGGTTTCGGTACCAACATAAGATGAAACCTGCAAAAAATCCAAAATAATATCACAGTCAATTTCGCGTATTAAATCAGCTGTGAAGGGAAGAGAACCTTTCAAAACGCTCACAACGCAGAGTTTCTTGCCCTTGTAATCCTCGGAAATTTGTTTACCTAAGCGTTTACAAATTTCTGCAATTTCCTCTTTGTCAACAAGTATTTTTTCAATTGGATTAATTTTAGACTTCATTTTCTTTTACCTCAATTAAATAAATCTGTTTAGTGGTGTTTTTAACAGAGCATCTTTCGGCAACGCCGATGCCATGTATCCAAACAACACCTTTATTGTCGGCAATTACAGGTAGCGTCTCCCTTAAACTTAAGGGAATTTCGCATTCGTTGTAAAGCTTGGTAAGAGGTTTTGTGCAGCCTCGGTTTGCAAGGCGGATAGTGTCACCCGCTTTTCTTGAACGAACTACTAAATTGCCTATAATTTTATCACAATCCAAAGAATTGTTTAAAAACAAATTGTTAACTTTTTCCTGTTTTTCGCTGATTTTCACATTATAAAGAGGAAATTCAGTGTCATCTTCTTTAGAAATCACCTTTAAAATGCCTTTAGTAACAACACAGTATTTGTCTTTTGGAATACTTGTCTTTCCGTTTTGCAAACAAATGTCAAAAATGCTGTCAATATGGCAGTTTTCAAGAGAAATTGTACTGTCAATAGCTTTAATAAACCCAACAATAATGCTTTTAGCTAATGCAGGACTAAGAATTTTAAAGTTTTTGACCGAAAGAGAGTCGCCTTTTGAAAAATCGGCAATATATTTCTCGGCTTCATTTTTTATAAAAGTCGACGCTTCGGCTAAAGATTTAGAGGTCTTTAATGCCGATATTTCGGCTTTGGGGTTAATTTCTTTTAAAACAGGCACAATTTTATGACGAATTTTATTTCTTGTGTAATCGTCGGTTAAATTTGTGCTGTCGGTTACAAATTTCAAGCTATTGTTTTTACAATAATTTTCAATATCCTCTCTTGTTGCACCAATTATTGGTCGGACAATGTAATCCCTCTTAACGGGTATTCCGCAAAGTCCGTCAAGGGCAGTGCCTCTTGCAAGGTTTAAAAGCACAGTTTCAAGGTTGTCACTTGCAGTGTGTGCTGTAGCAATAACACCCTCATTGACACGCTCAAAAAGGTCATACCTTACCTTTCTTGCGGCAGTTTCAAGGCTTAAATTATTGCTCTTTGCAAACTGTGGCACATCAACACTTTCACAAATTAGAGGGATATTCAAACTGCCGGAAAAATCTTTAGCAAAGTTTTCGTCTCTCAAAGCCTCGTCGCTACGAATTTGGTGGTTTAAGTGAACGGCTTTGAGTGTAATGCCGAGAGTGTCCTTTAACTGATTTAAAGCATAAAGCAATGCAACCGAATCGGCACCACCCGATAAAGCAACTGTTACAACATCGCCCTTTTTAAAGAGAGAATATGAAGAGACGGTATCTAAAATAATTTTTTCTATCATCTGAAGGTATCCAAAGAGGTAAAGCGTGTGTACTGACCATCGAAGAATAAGTCAACCGAGCCTAGACCACCATGGCGGTTTTTAGCAATAATACATTCTGACTTATTGGGGTCAGACCTATCTTCATCCTCTGCCTTTTCATTGTCGTAATAAGTGTCGCGGTAAAGGAATAAAACTATATCTGCGTCCTGCTCGATAGAACCTGAATCTCTAAGGTCGGAAAGTGCGGGTTTGTGTGATTTGCCCTTAGTTTCGGTGCCACGGGACAACTGGGCACAGGCGATAACCGGCACCTTTAAGTCTTTAGCCATTATTTTAAGGTTACGGGTGATTTCCGATACCTCTTGAACGCGGTTATCGATATTACGAGATGATTTCATAAGACCTAGGTAGTCTACAACCACCAAGTCAACCTTAGGCATTCTTCTAATTTTTGCCTTCATTTCGGGAACGGTTATGTTAGAGGTTTCATCAAAATAAATATTGGCTTTGGAGAGATTATCGCCAGCCATAGCCAATCTTGTCCACTCGTCATCCTCAAGTTCGCCGTTACGGAGCTTTTCGCTAGGAATTCCTGCTTCACTTGAAAGCATACGCTGCGCCAACTGGTCGCGAGACATTTCAAGGGAGAAAAAGCAAACAGTTTTGCCTGAGTTTATCGCAACATTTCGCACAATGTTAAGAGCAAAGGCGGTTTTACCCATACCGGGACGGGCACCCAAAATAATAAGGTCCGACTTGTAGAGACCGCCGATTACCTTGTCAAGTGAGCCAATGCCTGTGGGTACACCGATATAATCGGCGCGGGTTTCGGGGTTACTCATTTTATTAAGGCGGTCATAGGTTTCGTTTTCAATAACCGATTTGATGTGGGTAAGTCCGCTAACCTCTCTGCCTTGGCGGATTGCGTAAATACTTTGCTCAGCGTTATCAATAAGTTTGCCCGAGTCGGTCTCGCCGTCATTGATATCCCTAATAATACCTTGGGCGGCGTTCATAAGTGAACGGGCATAGTAACGTTCTTTAATAATTTCAATATGACTTTGAACGTTAGCCGATGAGGGGACGGTTTGAACCAACTGTGTTAGATATGCTTTTCCGCCTGCTTCGTCATAAACACCGTCACGCTTAAGTCTTTCTAAGAGAGATACAAAGTCAATAGTTTGGCTAAGCTCATACATAGTAGCCATGGCGGTGTAGATTTCTTTGTGTTGAGGCAGATAGAAATAGTCAGCAGACATACTTACTGCAACTTCACTAAGACACTTAGGGTCAATTAAAATTGCACCCAAAACCGCTTGTTCGGCTTCGATAGAATAGGGTAAACGCCCTGTATCTAAATTGTAAATTAATTTTTCGTCACTCATTTTAAAATCTCCGAGTTAAAATTAAATTCCTGTTACAACAACATTTACCTTTGCGGTAATTCCTTGATAAAGTTTAATTTCTGCTGTGTATTCGCCGAAGTTTTTAATATCCGCAACCTGCATTTTCTTGCGATCTATTTTAATTTTAAGACTGTTTTCAATCTCTTGCGCTATCTCTTTAGAGGTAACAGAGCCAAACAACTTGCCGTTTGAACCAGCCTTTGCTTTTATGGTAACGGTTTTGCCTTCCAGTGCTTTAGCAGTGGCATTGGCAGCGTTAATTTCCTCTTGTTTGTGGTGTGCTTTTGATGCCTCGCGGTTTTTAAGGTCGTTTAAAGCGGTGCTGTCAGCCTCTACCGCTAACTTTTTGGGGAATAAAAAGTTTCTTGCATATCCGTCCGAAACGTTACAAAGCTCACCCTTTTTGCCGTGGCCTTTAACGTCTGCTAATAATATAACCTTCATAATTTTTTCTCCTTAAATATTAACTTCCATAATAATCGGTAAAACCATAGGACTGCGTTTTGTTCTTTGGAAAAGGAAACGGGAAATGCCGTCTTTTAGTTTTGTTTTAACTGTGTTCCAGTCGCGCACATTGTAGATATAGCAACGCTCTAAAATGTCCGCCGCCTGTTCGTTTATATCTCTTATGAGTTCTTCGGATTCTTTTACATAGATGAATCCTCTTGTAACGACATCGGGACCCGAAATAATCTCGCGTGTTCTTCTGTCAACAGCCATAGCAATGATAATTATACCGTCATCAGATAAAAGTTTGCGGTCGCGAAGAACAATGCTTCCAACATCGCCAACGCCGAGTCCGTCAACCAAAACCCTACCCGCGTGAACAGTTTCGGTGGATTTGGCTGCCTTTTTAGTAAGCTCAATGACATCGCCGTTTTGGGAAATCACAATGTTTTTAGGGTCAATACCAACCTGTTCGGCAAGATGAGAATGGCGCATAAGATGTTTTTGCTCACCGTGAACGGGAATGAAGAATCGGGGTTTTACAATGCTCATCATAAGCTTTAACTCTTCTTGACAAGCATGACCCGAAACGTGAACGTCATACATTTTTTCATAAACAACATTTGCGCCGCGCTTCATAAGCTCGTTTATAACTTTGCTAACAAGCTTTTCGTTTCCGGGAATCGGGGTTGCCGAGATTATAATCATATCACCAGGGATAATTTCTATCTGACGGTGGTCGGAGAATGCAATTCGGTGCAAAGCCGACATTGTTTCGCCCTGACTTCCTGTTGTTACAAGAACAATTTTTTCAGGCGGATACTGGTTAATATCAGATACATCAATAAGAATGTTTTCGGGCACATTAAGGTAACCGAGTTCAGATGCTACAGCCACAACATTACTCATACTTCTGCCCGAAACAGCAACCTTGCGGTTGCACTTAAATGCTTCGTTTATAATCTGCTGAATTCTGTGAATGTTGGAAGAGAATGTAGCGATTATGATTCGGTGACCCTCGGCTTGATTAAAGAAATGCGAAAGAGAGTCGCCAACTAAACTTTCGGATGAAGTAAAACCTGGTCTTTCGGCGTTTGTTGAATCGGCAAGCAATGCCAAAACACCCTTTTTGCCGTATTCACCAAAACGGGCAAGGTCTATTACATTTCCGTCAATGGGAGTTGTGTCAATTTTAAAGTCGCCTGTGTGAATAACTGTACCGGCAGGGGAGTTAATCGCAAATGCAACTGCATCGGGAATAGAGTGGTTAACATTAATAAACTCAACTGTGAATTTGCCTAAAGTAACGGTGTCGCCAGCTTTAACAATGTTGAGTTTAGCGTCGCCTAAAAGACGATGCTCTTTAAGTTTTCCCTCTATAAGTCCAATAGTCAAACGGGTAGCGTAAATAGGGAGATTAAATTCTTTTAAAAGATAGGGAATAGCACCGATATGGTCTTCGTGACCGTGGGTTACAACTAAACCTTTGATTTTATCCTTGTTTTCTAAAATATAGGTAAAATCGGGAATAACAATATCAATACCGGGCATTTCCTCGTCGGGGAAAGACATACCGCAGTCAACTAAAAACATATCACCGTCATATTCATAAAGGGTTATGTTTTTGCCAATTTCTCCAAGACCGCCCAAGGGAATAATCTTAACGGGCAGTTTTGGGGTTTGGGGCTTTTTATAGGTTCTTTTATCAGACTGTTTTTTAGTACTGTGATTTTTAGAAGCCTGAGTCTTGCGGTTGGCGGTATTTTTATCTGTCTTTTTATAAGTCCTTTTGCTGACATCCTTTTTTTTGGAGTCAGTAGGGTTTTTCGCTTGATACATTAAAAATATCCTCCAAAAATATTATTTTAATACATACTCAAGGTATGTTATGTTCGAGAAGGTATAATATTCCTTATACTGTATAGTCAATCATTATATATATTACATTTTTTAAAGTATAAAGTCAAGGGTATTAAGGCAAATATTTACATATATTATTCACACTTTTTTGTTTTTTAAGCCCCGTTTTCTTGACAAGGTAAAATAAAATTCATATAATGCAAAAGGTGAGAAAAATGTTTGGATTTAAAAAGAAAAACAAAAATCCTAATGCCGATGTTTTAAAGCAGATGGACGGCAGGGAGATTATATATGTAACTCAGCGTATTAGGAATGAAGACGGCGCTTTGAAAGAGGTAATCCTAGGCAAAGAGGGTAGAATTGTCATTTTAGATGATGAAATCCGTGTTATGTGCGGTGCTACCGATGTTTTTCGTTGCCCTATAGAAAACGCCACTTATTATATGCTTTTAAGCGGTGACGGTATAACCGTTTCGGGTGTTAATTCTCTTAATGATACACAAATGGATATCATTGTTTTTTATAAGTATCACAGAAAATAGCAAACCTTGACATTTGGGGCGTTTGTGCTATAATATTCCAAGGATAAATTCCTAAAATAAGTCACCGCAAGAGTCACGCGATACGCGGCTGCCAAAAGAAAATTTAATATTTGCACCTGTGGCGGAACTGGCAGTTTTGAAACGAGCGCCTCCTGTGGAGGATACAGCGAGAATTCAAAAGGCGCAGCGGTCGACAGGTGAGATACGGCAGTATCGAATCGTCGGGCACCGCAAGAGTCACGCGATACGCGGCTGCCAAAGAAAAAACTAAATATTTGCACCTGTGGCGGAACTGGCAGACGCGTATGGTTCAGGTCCATATTTTCGAAAGGAAGTGCAGGTTCGATTCCTGTCAGGTGCACCAAAAACTAAACCCGAATCTTTTACGTTTTGTAAAAGGTTCGGGTTATTTATTTAAGAGAATTGTGAATTGTAAAGTGTGCTGTAAAAACCGCCTAATTTTATTAGTTCATCGTGGGTACCTTGCTCGGTAACATCTCCATCCCTTACAACTAAAATGGTATCGGCGTTTTGAATTGTCGACAAGCGGTGGGCAATTACAAAACAAGTTCTGCCCTTCATAAGCTCGTTCATTGCCTCTTGAATTTGCATTTCAGTTCTTGAGTCAACGTTAGAGGTAGCCTCGTCCAGAATAAGCATTGGAGCGTCCGAAAGCATTGCTCGGGCTATTGTTATAAGCTGTCGCTGACCCTTGGAAATATTAACACCATCATCGGAAATTACTGTATCGTATCCATCGGGCAAACTTTCAATAAAGGAGTGAATTTTAGCCGCTTTTGCCGCCTTATAAACCTGTTCTGCGGTGGCGTTTTCAGAGCCGTATACAATGTTTTCGTAAATTGTTCCGTGGAAAAGCCAAGTGTCTTGTAGTACCATTGTGTAGGCTCGGCGTAAATTTTCTCGCGTGATTTTAAGGGCGGGAATAGAGTCCATTAAAATCTCGCCTTTATCAGGGTCATAGAAACGCATAAGCAAATTTATTATGGTGGTTTTACCCGCACCCGTTGGACCTACTATGGCAATGGTTTGCCCCGATTTTACATTGATTGTAACATCGTTTATAACAGTTTTTTCGGGGACATAACCAAATGTGATATGGTTAAAATCAACATTTCCCTGAGGCTCGTTAAACTCAACTGTATCGGGCAAATCAAGGGGCTCGGGTTCTTCGTCAAGCACTCTGAATACTCTTTCTGCCGCCGAAATTGCCGATTGGAATTCGTGCAAAATGTTTGAAAATTCGTTTATGGGTCCTGCAAACTTGCGGGAGTACTGAACGAATTGAGCCACACCGCCAAGGGAGATAAAGAACAAGGAACCCGCCTTTACAGCACCGCTTTGGGAATACATATAAAGAATACCGCCAAAGACCGCCACCAAGGAAATGGAAATGTTGTTTATAAGGTTAATGGTGGGATATAACAGTGCGGCGTTATAATCGGCGCTGTAACAAGCGTCCATAGCATCATTGTTGTGCTTGTTAAAGCGACCACAAATAACCTCTTGTCTGCCATAAGCCTGAATACTTCTAGCACCCGAAAGCATTTCCTCGGCATATCCGTTTAATTCGCCGTATTTCTTAGACCTTGCACGGAATAAAGGTCGCACTTTTTGTGACCTATAGCGCGTAAAAATCAATGAAACAGGGACAGTGAAAAGGAAAATGAGTATCATTGGTTTTGAAATTCGCCACATAAAAATGAGCGAGCCGAAAACGGTATAAATACTTGTCATAACCTGAACGAGGTCGTGGGATAGTGTGCTGTTTATGGTATCAACATCATAAGACAAATGGCTTATAATATCGCCTGTTGCATGGGTGTCAAAATACCCTACGGGCAGAGTGTTCAGTTTTTCGAAAAGTTCCTTTCGCATTCTGTAGATAATGCGTTGGCTTAAGTGAATCATAATCACAGCCAAGAAATAGGAAAGAAGCGCTGATAATCCGTAACAGATTATCATTGTGATAACGTTTTTCCAAACCTCTGGAAAATTTACGCCGCCCACCGCTTCAATAGCGTCTAATGCCGCTCCCGAATACCTTGGACCTAAGAGGGAAAGCTGATTTGAAAGCAGTGTAAAAACCAAAGCGGGGATAAAGAGAGTCCATTGCTTTAAAACATAACCACCAAGCCTTAATACAATGCCACGTCTTTCAGCAGACCTTTCCTTTGAAGTGCTTTCATTTTTCTTAATCAACTAAAACACCTCCCATCTGAGAGTCGCTGATTTCTTTGTATGGAGCACAGTTTTCTAGTAATTCTTCGTGTGTGCCGTAGCCTATAACCTCGCCTTTTTCAAGAACAAGGATTTTTTCACAGTTTTTAACCGAGCTGATACGCTGTGCCACAGTGATAACGGTCGAGTTTGACATTTGTTCGTTTAGTGCGTGGCGAAGTGAAGCATCAGTTTTATAGTCAAGTGCAGAAGACGAGTCGTCAAGTATTAAAATTTCGGGTGAACCCGCAATAGCACGGGCAATAAGTATTCGCTGACGCTGACCACCTGATACATTAGTGCCCTTTGAGGAAAGCATATGTTTATATCCATCTTCAAAGGATGTTATAAAGTCGTGGGCTTGGGCGATTTTTGCCGCACGGACAATATCATCATCGGAAATATCTCTGCCAAAGCGGATATTTTCTTCAATAGTGTCGGCACTGATAAAATCGTTTTGCAATACAGTTCCAAACATTGAGGTAAGCTCATCTCTTGTATAGGTATTAAGAGGTCTGCCGTTTATTCTAATTTCGCCCGAGTCTACATCGTAAAAGCGAAGCAAGAGTTTAACAAAGGTGGATTTTCCGCTTCCTGTGGCACCGATAATACCAAGAGTTCCGCCTCGTTTTACCGATAAACTAAGGCCTTTTAACTGATTTTTTTTGCCAAGATATGAAAAGCTTACATTGTCAAAAACAATATGCGAATCTTCTATGGTTTCCTCACTTTTGGCTACATAAAAACTGTCAGGGTGGTTGATTATCTCAAAAATTCTGCGGGCAGATGCGGCGCATTTTGTATACATAACAAACATACGGGAAAGGGACATCATCGCCATTGAAATAAGGGTAAAATACTGCATAAATGCAATAACTGTTGCCGCTGAGGATTTGCCACGAGCCACCTGATAAGCCGCCACAGCTACAACGCCCGCAATGCCCAAATTCATAAGCAAGGTCATAACAGGGTTTGCAATACTCATTATCACACCTGCGTGGCGTTCTTTTTTAGAAAGTTCAAGGTTAACCTTGTCATAACGGCGGTTTTCGTATTCGTTTTTCGAAAGTGCCTTAATAACACGAATGCCCTGTGTGTCCTCACGAACAACACGCACCATATTGTCAACCGATTTCTGAACGCCAATGTAAAGGGGCACACCCTTGCGTGAAACCGAGTAAACGGTAACAAAAATAATCGGCAAGGTGGCTATCATAACGAGCGCCAAAGCGCTATCCATAACAAGCGTAATAGCAACACCGCCGAGAAGTAGTATTGGTGCTCTGACTCCCATTCGCTGTATCATATTAACAAAGTTGTGAACATTGTATGTGTCGGTAGTAATGCGCGATTCGAGAGAGGGGATTGTAAATTTATCGGTGTCACGAGCAGAAAGATATAGTGTTTTAGAGAAAAGGTCGCCTCTAAGTGCTCTTGAAAAGTCGGTTGACACGCGTGATGCCATTCGGTTTGCAATAATATTGCCAAAACAAGCTATAAAGGCAAATGCTACCATTATAATTCCGTAAGTTACAACTTTACTGATTTTGAGAGTTACAATAACATTTTCGAGTATATGCGTAAGAAGAAAAGGTAAAACAAGTTCTGCTAAGGTGCCTATTGTTTTGTAAAATAAACCTAATGCCATACGGCGTTTAAAGGGTTTTAGGTATGCTATAATATGTTTCATTTTTATTCATTCTCCTGATTAGCGGCAATGCTTTTTGCCTTTTCTTCCATTCGGGAAATTACTGAGAAAAATATATCTAACTCGTCTTTAGGGATATCGGAAGAAATTAAACTGTTAAATTCCTTGGTTATTAAGCGAACTTGGGGTAAAATTTCAAGCATTTTTTCGGTGTGGAAAACTAAAATACTGCGTTTATCCTCGCTGTTAGCCTCACGTCGCACATAACCCTTTCCCTCAAGGTGGGTAAGTGTTCTCGTAACCGTGCTTTTATTAAGGCAAATTTCCCGTGCCAGTTCTTCCTGCGAACTACCAGGGTGATTGCAAATTGCCAACACAAATGTGTGGTGGGCTGCACATATTCCGTCGGCATTGAGTTTAGCAGTGCGAAAAACCGATTGGGAGCGGCTTATATTATTAAGCGTCTTCATAAATTTTGGCATTAAATCATCTCCATAGATAACAGTTGCAATAACAACTGTTGCATATGCAACTATTATAAAATGATTTTATAAATAAGTCAATAAGTGTAATATGTTTTTTTACTTTTTCATACAATTAATTAAGTATTTTAGGGGTTGATTGTATGAGGGCATTGGCGGACGACCGCGCGGTGATATTAGGACAGTACATATTGGATACAGGCGCCACAGTCAGGGCTACAGCTAAAGTCTTTTCAGTTAGTAAATCTACGGTGCATAAGGATGTTACCGAAAAATTAAGGTATATAAATCCCAACCTTTATAAACAGGTAAAGGAAGTTCTTGAAGTAAATAAGCAAGAAAGACATATTCGAGGAGGTATGGCAACAAAACGCAAATATATAGAAAAATACAAGAAAAATGTTGACAATTGAAAATAGCAGTGATATAATACCTTTAAATTTTAAAGGCTTTGACGAAGACGGTCGAGGGCAGTGTTTTAAGAGAGTCGGTGTTTGGTGCGAACCGATAGCAAATTCCTCAAAAACCCATCACTTCCGAGCCGGAGGGCTGAACATTATTTTATTAGGTCTTCCCGTGATTGCTGCGTAAAGGCATAAGGGTTGTTGGACCCTGAGAGGCAGTTTTACTGCAATTTGAGTGGTACCGCGGATGTAAATTCACATTCGTCTCAAAGAAATTTGAGACGAATGTTTTTTTATTTTATACTTTTAAGGAGGAATAATTATGGACACAAATAATTCTTTATTGGGACTTTCGGAAGTGGCTGCACGAATTAAGGAGCTACGTGATATTATGGGTTGGTCTATTATTGAAATGGCTAAAAAGACCGATGTTAGCGAAGAAACCTATATATCATACGAAAGCGGTAAAGTTGATATTCCTTTTAGCTTTATGCATAAATGTGCTTTGGTTTTCGGTGTTGAGTTAACCGAACTTTTAGAGGGTAAAACCGCTAATCTATCAAGCTACACTGTAACCCGTAAAGGTCAAGGTCAAGGCACCGCTAAGGAAGATGGCATTGATATTGCTAACCTTGCTCCTAAATTTAAGGATAAATTAGCAGAGCCCTATTGGGTTAAATACGAATACTCGGCATCTCAGCAGAATAAACCTATAAAACTTGCAACCCATTCGGGTCAGGAGTTTGACTTGGTGCTTAGCGGAAGACTTAAGGTACAAATAGGTAACCATACCGAAATTCTTGACGAGGGCGACAGCATTTATTATAATTCTTCAACCCCTCACGGTATGATTGCGGTTGACGGTAAGGATTGTGTTTTCTGTGCGGTTGTAATGTCGGGCGAGGAAACCGAAGAGCCTGTTGTTCGCAAAAGTGTAATGTTGGCTAAAAAGTCCGAGAAATTAATCTGCGAAAAGTTTGTTGAAACCGTTGAGGATGAAAACGGAGCATTACAGGATATTAAATTCAAGAATACCGATACCTTTAATTTTGGTTTTGATATTGTAGACGAAATTGCTGACAAATATCCCGATAAACTTGCAATGCTTCATTTGGATGTAAACCGCAACGAGCGTCGTTTTACATTTAAGGATATTAAGCGTAAGTCTAATCAGGTTGCAAACTACTTTAAGTCCCTTGGAATTAAAAAAGGCGACAAGGTAATGCTTGTGCTTAAACGTCATTATCAGTTCTGGTTCTGTATGGTAGCACTTCATAAGTTAGGTGCTGTGGCAATTCCCGCAACAAATCAGCTTAAAGAACACGATTTTGAATACCGCTATAACTCTGCGGGTGTATCTGCTATTGTTTGTACCGCTGATGGTGACACTGCCGAAATTGCAAAAGCTGCGGCAGAAAAATGCCCACAGGTTAAAAATCTAATAATGGTTGGCGGTTGCCGTGAAGGATGGCACGATTTTGATAAGGAGTATCCGCTTTTTACAAGAAAATTTGTAAGAACCGAGGATACCTCCGCAGGGGACGAAACTGCTCTTATGTTCTTTACTTCGGGTACAACGGGTAATCCCAAAATGGCAGCACATAAGCATACTTATGCTTTAGGTCATTTTGTTACCGCTAAATATTGGCACTGCTGTGAGCGTGACGGACTTCACCTTACAATTTCAGACACAGGTTGGGGTAAATCCCTTTGGGGTAAGCTTTACGGTCAATGGCTTTGCGAGGGCGCTGTTTTCGTTTACGATTTTGACCGTTTTGATGAAAACGATATTTTGCCGATGTTTGCAAAATATAACATAACCACATTCTGTGCGCCCCCAACAATGCTTCGTATGTTAATTAGAGGCGACCTTAAAAAGTTTGACCTTTCTTCAATTCATCATATGACAACTGCGGGCGAGGCACTGAATCCTGAGGTATTTAAGCAGTTTAAAGATGCTACAGGGCTTGAGATAATGGAGGGATTCGGTCAGACCGAAACCACACTTGCTATTGCTAATCTTTACGGTACAACTCCCAAGATTGGTGCTATGGGTAAGGCTTCTCCTCAATTTGATATTGACATTGTTGACCCTGACGGCAAACCTGTTGCTGCGGGTGAGGTCGGTGAAATTGTAATTCATACCGATAAAGAAATTCCTTGTGGTCTCTTTAAAGAATATTATCTTGATGAAGCAAAGACCAAAGACGCTTGGTATGACGGTATGTATCACACAGGCGATACCGCATGGCGTGATGAGGATGGATACTTCTGGTATGTGGGCCGTGTAGATGATGTAATCAAGTCTTCGGGTTACCGTATTGGACCTTTTGAAATTGAAAGCGTTATTATGGAGCTTCCTTATGTGCTTGAATGCGGTGTTTCGGCTGTGCCCGATGAAATTCGTGGTCAGGTTGTAAAGGCAAGTATTGTGCTAACAAAGGGTACTGAGCCTACCGAGGAACTCAAGAAAGAAATCCAAAATTATGTAAAATCTCATACTGCACCGTACAAATATCCAAGAGTTATTGTCTTCCGCGATGAATTACCGAAAACAATAAGCGGAAAAATCCAAAGAAATAAGCTTTAATTTATCTTGTTTTATTGATTTTTATATGTTTTTGTAGTATAATTGATTGATTAAAAAACCTGAGGTGTAGAAAATGAAGAAATTAATGCTTGGAAACGAGGCGTTGGCAAGAGGCCTTTATGAGGGCGGTTGCAGTTTTGTTTCAAGTTATCCAGGTACCCCCAGTACCGAAATTACTGAATTCGCCGCTAAATACGAGGATATTTATGCCGAGTGGGCTCCTAATGAAAAGGTTGCAATGGAGTCGGCTTTTGGTGCTTGTCTTTCGGGTAAGCGTAGCTTTTGCGGTATGAAGCATGTAGGTCTCAATGTTGCGGCAGACCCGTTGTTTACCATAAGCTATACAGGTGTTAATGCGGGTATGGTTATTGCCGTTGCTGACGACCCTGCAATGCACAGTTCTCAAAACGAGCAAGATTCCCGTCATTACGCAAAAGCTTCTAAAATGCCTATGCTTGAGCCCTCTGACTCAATGGAAGCACTTGAAATGACAAAACTTGCCTTTGAACTTTCCGAAAAGTTTGATACACCTTTTCTTTTGAAAATGTGCACCCGTATTGCTCACTCTCAAAGTGTTGTTGAAACAGGCGAAAGGGTAGAGGTTAGTAAAACTTACGAGAAAAATCCTCAAAAGTACATAATGATGCCCGGTAACGCTAAACTTCGTCATCCTATTGTTGAAGAAAGAACAAGAGCACTCGTTGAATATGCAGAAACTGCCACTATCAACCGCGTTGAAAAGGGTGAGGACAGTTCTATCGGCTTTATCACATCTTCGACCTCTTATCAGTATTTAAAAGAGGTTTTCGGAGATAAATATCCCGTTTTAAAATTGGGTATGATTTACCCGATGCCCGAAAAACTTTTAAAAGACTTCGCAAATTCTGTAGACCGCTTGGTTGTTGTTGAAGAGCTTGACGGTTTTATTGAGGACCACTGCAATAACTTGGGGCTAAATGTTGAGGGTAAAGAAATTTTCTCTTTGATTGATGAACTCAGCCAAAACAAGGTTGCAGAGAAATTCGGGTTTGAAACTCTTTGCGGTGCCAAACTTGAGGATAATATCCCAAACCGTCCTCCCGTTATGTGTGCTGGTTGCCCTCACAGAGGTCTTTTCTATACTCTTGCCAAGAATAAGTTAACCGTTATGGGTGATATTGGTTGCTACACCTTAGGTGCGGTACCGCCCCTTGCCGCTATTGATACCACCATTTGTATGGGTGCTTCAATTTCGGGACTTCACGGCTTTAACAAGGCAAATGGGGGAGAGAGCGATTCAAAAACTGTTGCCGTTATCGGCGATTCGACCTTTATGCATTCGGGTATGACAGGTCTTGTAAATATCGCTTATAACTCTTCAAATTCTACCGTTATTATCCTTGATAACTCTATTACAGGTATGACAGGACATCAGCAAAACCCCACCACAGGCTTTAATTTAAAGGGTGACCCTGCTTCTAAAATTGACCTTGAGGCTTTGTGTAAGGCAGTTGGAATTGCGAGAGTTCGTGTTGTTGACCCATATAATTTGGCAGAGTGCGACAAGGTTATAAAAGAAGAATTAGCTGTTAGTGAACCTTCGGTTATAATTTCTCGCCGCCCTTGTGCACTACTTAAATATGTTAAATACAGCAAACCCTTGGTGGTTGACCCCGATAAATGCAAAAGCTGTAAAATGTGTATGAAAATCGGCTGTCCTGCAATTAGTATGAAAAATGGAAAAGCAGTTGTTGATAATACACTTTGCACAGGTTGCGGAGTTTGCGGTCAGCTTTGTAAATTTGACGCATTAAAGGCAGAGGAGGACTAAACGATGAAAACTAAAAATGTTATGATTGTCGGTGTTGGCGGTCAGGGAAGTCTTTTAGCCTCTAAGCTTTTGGGTAAACTTTTGCTTACAAAGGGTTATGATATTAAGGTTTCCGAAGTTCACGGTATGAGCCAAAGAGGCGGCAGCGTTGTTACTTATGTTCGTTTTGGAGATAAGGTTTACTCTCCTGTTATTGATAAAGGCGAAGCAGATTTTATCATTTCTTTTGAAATGTTAGAGGCTGCCCGTTATACCGAATACTTGAAGCCCGACGGAAAGATTATTACAAACACCCAACAAATAAATCCAATGCCCGTAATCACAGGTGCGGCAGAATATCCCGAAAATTTGGCTGAGAAAATCAAGGCAAAGGGAATTGACCTTATTGCTTTTGATGCTTTAAAATTAGCTGAAGAAGCGGGTTCTTCAAAGGCAGTTAATATTGTTCTTATGGGTATGCTTTCCAAGTTCTTCGATTTTACCGAAGAAGAGTGGCAAAACGCTATTGAGACAAGCGTTCCGCCTAAGTTCTTGGAACTTAACAAAAAAGCCTTTAAACTTGGTGCAAACGCATAAAGGAGTTTTGAAAATGAGTAATTATTATCAGCCTGAAGTCGAAACTGCCTCTTATGAGGAAATTCGTGCTTTACAGGACGAAAGACTTGTAAAACAGGTTAAGCACGTTTGGGAAAATGTGCCATATTACCGTAAAAAAATGGAAGCCAAGGGTGTTACTCCCGAAGATATTAAGGGTGTTGATGATTTACATAAATTACCCTTTATAACAAAGGATGATTTGCGTGAAGCTTACCCTTACGGCCTTTTGGGTGCTGATTTAAGCAAATGTGTCAGAATTCAGTCTACGTCAGGCACAACAGGTAAAAGAGTAGTTGCTTTCTATACAAAAGAAGACGTTGATTTGTGGGAAGACTGTTGCGCAAGAGCCCTTGTGGCTGTTGGTGCTACCAATGAAGATGTTTGTCAGGTAGCATACGGTTACGGCTTGTTTACAGGCGGCGCAGGACTTCACGGCGGTTCTCACAAGGTTGGCTCTTTGACACTTCCTATGTCATCGGGCAATACTGACAGACAACTTCAGTTTATGACCGACTTAGGCTCAACAATTTTATGTTGCACACCTTCCTATGCGGCATATTTGTCCGAGTCTATTCATGAGCGTGGTCTTAGAGACCAAATAAAGCTAAAGGCGGGTATTTTCGGCGCCGAGGCTTGGAGTGAAAATATGCGCCGTGATATTGAAAACGGTTTAGGAATTAAGGCTTACGATATTTACGGCTTGACCGAAATTTCGGGTCCCGGTGTTGCCTTTGAGTGCGAAGAGCAAACAGGTATGCATATTAATGAAGACCACTTTATTCCCGAAATTATCAACCCCGATACCGAGGAGGTTCTTCCTATCGGCTCTAAGGGTGAACTTGTTTTCACTTGCATTACCAAAGAAGCTTTTCCACTTCTTCGTTACCGCACTCGTGATATTTGCGTTTTATCCCGTGAAAAATGCTCTTGCGGCAGAACACTTATTAAAATGAGTAAGCCAATGGGCAGAAGCGATGATATGCTTATTGTTAAGGGCGTTAATGTATTCCCATCTCAAATTGAAACAGTTTTGTTAGAACAGGGATATCCACCAAACTATCAGATAATTGTTGACAGAGTAAATAATTCTGACACCTTAGAGGTTTTAGTTGAAATGACCCCTGAACTGTTCTCGGATAACTTGGGTGATATAACAACTATGGAAAAAGAACTTGTTTCGGCGCTTAAAACAATGCTTGGCATTTACGCAAAGGTTAAGCTTGTTGCTCCTAAAACCATTGCCCGCAGTGAGGGTAAGGCTGTTAGAATTATTGATAAAAGAAAGATTTAGAGGTGTGAGAAATGGCAGTTAATCAAATTTCGGTTTTTCTTGAAAACCGCAACGGTCAGTTGGCAGAAATCACAGGTCTTTTGGCAGAAAATAAAATCAATTTAAGAGCGATTTCCATCGCTGAAACCGCTGATTACGGTGTATTGCGTATTATTGCTGACGATTCTGAAAAAGCAAAAAATGCCTTACTTCAAAATGGCAATATCATCAAGGTTAACCCCGTAACTGTTGTTGCAGTGCCAGATAAACCCGCAGGTCTTTCAGAACTTTTAAATATGCTTGCAAAAAGTGATGTTTCTATTGAGTATATGTATTCTCTCTTTACTCATCAAAACGATAAAGCATATATGGTTTTCCGTGTTACCGATTACGATAATTTCATAAAGCTTTTAAGCAAACATGGTTTAACACCTATACACTCAGCTGAGTTGGGACTTAAATAATGGAAAAAATAGCAAGTTTTACTATCGACCATTTAAAGCTCAGTTCAGGCATATATGTTTCGAGGGTAGACGAGCGTGACGGAGTAAAGATTACAACCTTCGACCTCAGAATTACAATGCCTAACCGAGAGCCTGTAATCGATACACCGGCGCTTCACACAATAGAACATTTGGGTGCGACCTTTTTGCGAAATTCCAATAAAAAAGATGATATAGTCTATTTTGGACCGATGGGTTGCAGAACAGGTTGCTATCTTTTGGTGTTTGGCGAAAAATCGAGCGAGGATATATATCCTTTGATTTTGGAATTGTGTGATTTTATAATGGAATTTGAGGGTGAAATCCCAGGGGCTAAACCCGAGGAATGTGGGAATTTCAGTGAACAAAATCTTATGATGGCTAAATATTATATGGCTGAATACAAAAAAAGACTGATTGAAAATAAGTCTTTTGAATATAATGACTGTAGTTTGTCGAAACGCTGAAAAGCGCTTCGACAAGCCACTTTTCAAGTGGCTTTGGCAAAATTAAATTTTAAATTTAATTTTGCACAACACTCATTGCAATGGATATGGACAAATTTCAAGAGAAATTTGTTACAAAATCAAAGATTTTGTGTCGAAACAAGAATGTTTCGACTAATCATAAACATTATAACAAAATTTAAGGAGAATTTGTATGATTGGCGCAATAGCGGTTTTTGTAGTAGCATATATTTTAATGCTTACCTTTGCCAAATATAGACCTTATATTGCACTTGGCGGAGCTTTGATTTTTATTGTCACTGGGATGTTATCTTTTAGCAATATTTTTGGCGCAATTGATTTTAATGTGTTATTAATGATTGCAGGAACAATGGGTATAGTAGCACTCTTTATTGAGAGTAAAATGCCCGAGCTTCTTGCCGATTTAATAATGGAAAAGGTACCCAATGTTATGTGGGCGGCAGTTGCAATGTCACTTTTTGCGGGTGTTATTTCGGCTTTTGTTGATAATGTTGCAACAGTGCTTATGGTGGCTCCCGTTGCTCTTGAAATTTGCAAAAAGCTCAAAACTAACCCCGTTCCTTTTATTATAGCTATTGCGGTTTCCTCTAACTTACAGGGTGCAGCAACCTTGGTTGGAGATACAACCGCTATAATGTTAGGTTCCGCCCTTGATATGAGCTTTATGGACTTCTTCTGGTATAAAGGAAGACCCAGTATATTCTTTGCAGTTGAGCTTGGCGCGGTTCTTTCGGCTTTAATTTTAGCTTGGCTTTTCAGAAAAGAAAAATCTCCAATTCCAAAGGTAGGGGAGCGCACGGTTGTTACCGATTATGTTCCGTCATATTTGTTGCTTGGTGCAATTATATTGTTGATATTAGCTTCATTTATTCCTAACAAACCAAGCATTACAAACGGACTTATATGTTGTGCTTTGTTGGTAGTAGGTCTGATTTATAACTTCCTTAAAAATAAAACCTTATCTTCGGTAATTTCTCCTTTAAAGGAAATTGATTTTGAGACGATCGGGCTCCTTATAGGTCTTTTCCTTATGATTGGCGGCATTTCAGAACAAGGTGTAATCAAGGCTGTGGCAAATCTTCTTGCAAAAGCAGGTGGAGGAAATATATTCTTCCTATATACGGTAATTGTTTGGGCATCTGTTGGTATTTCTGCATTTATCGATAATATTCCTTATGTTGCAACTATGATGCCTGTTATTGCAGGATTAGCGACCGCACTTAATGTTGACCCAACGGTTCTTTATTTTGGTCTTCTTTCAGGTGCTACACTTGGTGGCAACTGTACCCCTGTTGGTGCGTCGGCTAATATTACCGGTATTGCTATTCTTCGCAGAGAGGGTTATACCGTTAAAAATTCAGATTTCTTTAAAATAGGTATTCCGTTTACATTGGCGGCTATTGTACCTGCTTATATCTATTTGTGGATAATGTATGGAATTTAATAAAAATTTTAGGAACAGCTTCGGCTGTTCCTATTTTTTTAGTAGCCTTTTTTCTCAGTTTGTGATACAATTATAATATCTATAAAGAGGAAGTGAAAAGTGTGCTTCAGTTTATTTTCGGCCGTCCGTCTTCGGGAAAAACATATACAGTTTTAGAGCAAATTAAAGCCCTTACACAAAAGGGTGAAAACTCTGTGCTTATAGTGCCTGAGCAGTTTACATTTGAAAACGAAAAAGCGATTATAGAAACTATTGGTGACGAGGCATCTTTATATGTAAATGTTACAAGCTTTACCCGTCTTTATGATGAAATAGGAAGAAATATCGGCGGTATTGCGGGTACATTTTTAAGCGATAGCGATAAAATCGTATTTATGAAAAAAACCTTAAATTTGATAGCCGATGAGTTACAACTTTGGGGTAAATATAAGTCATCTATAAATTTTGCTAAAACTTTATTGGATACAATAGGCGAATTTAAAATTAACGCCGTAACACCCGACGATTTAAGAAAGACTGCTGAAAATCTTTCTTCTCACACTTTAAAACTAAAACTCTTAGATTTAGCACTGATTTATGAAAACTATAACCTTAATCTAGGCGAGAAATTTATAGACCCTGCCGATACCTTGACAAGGGTATATGAGTCTTTGAAAAACTATCCCTATTTTAAGGATAAAACAGTATTTCTTGACTCTTTCAAGGGTTTCACAGGTCAGCAATATAAGATTATTGAAAGAATAATTTCGAGCGCTAAGGATGTATATATAAGTCTTACAAATGACCCCGAAATCAAAGGGGAGTATTGCGTTTATGCGAACATTAGAAAGGCAATAAGCAATATTGAAAGCATTGCAAAAAGCCGTAATGTTAAGATTGCAGACCACATTGTTTTAACGGAAAGCCACTATAAAAGCGAGGCTTTGGCATGTGTGGAAAGAGTTTTGGCGGGTGCTAAAACCGATATACAAAATGCTGAAAATGTATCAATTATAAAGGCTCCCACAATTTATGACGAGGCTTTGTTTGTTGCATCCAAAATTAGAAAATTGGTAAGAGAAGAGAATTACAGATACCGCGATTTTGTTATAATTGCAAGGGATGCTGACAAATACCGTTCTGCGGTGCAAACTGCGTGTAAAAAGAATAATGTAAACTGTTTTTATGACAGTAAAATTCCGCTTTCAGCCTTTCCTTTGGCTGTGGCAACCCAGAATGCTTTTGAGGCAGTTAACCTTTCAACCGAAGGGATTTTAAATTTCCACAAAACAGGCCTTGGCACCTTAAATTCCGAGCAAATTTCCAAGCTCGAAAACTATACCTTTATTTGGGGTATAAAGGGAAAAATGTGGGAAAAAGAGTGGGATATGGACCCAAGAGGTCTCACAACCGACGATGACAAAAACGGCAAAACGGCTTTTGAACTTGAGGAAATTAACCGTCTTCGTGAGTCTGCTCTTTTGCCAATTCTTGAATTTAAAAATAACTTAGGCAATAACGCAAAATCCTACACCAAGGCAATAATGAAACTCTTTGAGGACTGCGATATTGCCTCCAAACTCAATCAAATATGCAATAAATACAAAGGTATGGACAATACCTTTTATGCTGATGCAATAAAATCGGCTTTTGACGAGTATATAAAGATTTTAGACAGTCAGGTTTTGTGCTTTGGCGACACATCTATCACTAAAAAAGAATTTTGCGATGCACTGAATTTGGCGGTTTCATTAACCTCGGTCGGTGTTATTCCGCAAACCTTAGACGAGGTAATTTTCGGCTCTGCTGACAGAATAAGACCCTCTCGTCCTAAAATTGCTTTTATTTTGGGAGCAAATCAAGGCGAATTTCCAAAGACTATCGGCAACAGTGGTTTGTTTGTTTTGCCTGAGCGTAAGAAGTTAATCGAGCAGGGAATTAACATTTCTGATAATTCGCTTGATGCCTCGATAGATGAAAACTACCTTGTTTACTGTAATGTTTGCTGTGCATTGGACAAGCTTTATATTACATATAGCGAAAATTCACTAACGGGCGAGAAAAAGGAACCTGCAACATTTGTTTCAAAACTTTCAGAAGAAATGAATATTGAGGTTGCAGAGGCTGATAAAAACACAGTGCCCGAAACCTTGAACACTGCCTTTAGTGATTATTGCCGTTCCTTGAAAGCAGACCTTCAAAGAGCAATTTCAATTAAAAGTGTTTTGGAAAACACCGAAATCGGCAAAAACATTTCTGTTGTGGGCGAGGGTAAGGTTAAAAAAGAGGAGTCTTTATCTGAAGAAACCGCACGAAAACTTTACGGTAAGGATATCTATATGTCTGCCACAAGGCTTGACACCTTTAACCGCTGTCATTTTTCATATTTCTGCCGTTACGGTCTTAAAGCAGAAAATTTGAAAACTGCTGATTTCAATGTGCTACAAAGGGGTACTATTGTCCATTATTGTCTTGAAAAAATAATTTCTGAGTATAAAAAAGGTATTGCTGATTTAGAATATAGTTTCTTAGACGAGCTTTGTGACCGCTATATTGATGAGTATTTGAGCCTTGTAGGCGGTTTTGATAGTATTAAGGACTCTAAAACAGATTTTCTTGTAAGCCGAATTTCACGCTCTTTGAAAGAGGTTGTGCGAAATATCAGCGACGAGATGAAGCAGTGCGATTTCACACCCACTCATTGCGAACTTAAAATCGGTAGAAATGGCGAAATTCCTTATGTTAAATTTCCCTTTGATAGTGGCGAAATTTTGCTGAATGGTAGTATCGACCGAGTTGATGAATATAACGGATATGTCAGAATAATTGACTATAAAACAGGTAGCAAATCCTTTAAACTGCCCGATATATTGTTTGGTCTTAATATGCAAATGCTTTTGTATCTTTACGCCGTTGTAAAGGGTAAGGGTCTCAAAGCGGCAGGTATTCTCTATAAACCCTCTAAGCGTGATATCAGCGGCAAGGGACTCGCTATGAACGGACTTGTTCCCGCCGATGAAGAGATTATAAGGGCTATGGAAAAAGAGGGTAAGGGCGAGTTTGTTCCGAAACTTACCATTAAAAAGGACGGTACTGTTAGTAAGGTTTCCGAAAGCTTTATTGATGCCGAGGACTTTGACCTTATTTTCAAACATTTAGAGAAGGTAATGACTGACACGGGAAATTTAATTTCAAAGGGTGATATCTCGGTTTCTCCTGTTAACGGAAGAGAAAACGACGCTTGTAAATACTGTGAGTATGCGTCGGTCTGCGGTATTGAGGACAGTGAAATTAAATGTGTTGAAAGTCTTAAAAATTCTGCTGTTATAGATGCAATAAAGGAGAATTTGAATGTCGATTAAATTAACCCACAGTCAGCAAATGGCTGTTGAAAAACAAGGCAATATATTGGTTGCGGCTGCTGCGGGTTCGGGAAAAACAGCGGTTTTGGTTGAGCGTGTAATTAAAAAGTTATGCTCAAAAATAAACCCTGTCAGTGCAGACAAACTGCTTATTGTTACCTTTACAAATGCTGCTGCAGCAGAAATGCGTTCAAGAATTGAAAAAAGACTTGATGAAGAATGCCGAAACAATCCAGAGGATTTGGGACTATTACTTCAAAAACACCTTTTGACCTCTGCAAAAATCTGTACAATTGACTCTTTTTGCATTGATTTTGTGCGTGAAAATTTTGAAAAACTTGGTATTTCTCCCGATTTCACAATTAGTGAAAATAATGCATTAAAGCCTATTAACGAGCGAGTTTTAGGGGAAATTTTAAATGAATATTTTGAGTCGGGCGATGAAACCTTTAAAGAACTTCTTGACATTGTCGGTGCCGAGTTTGACGAGAGAAATTTCTCCGATTTAGTGCTGAATTTATATGAATACAGCCGTCAACTGCCTTTTCCTGAAAAGTGGTTTGAAACGCTATATTCTTACTATGGCGATAATTTCGCTAAGACTAATCCTTGGCATGTTTTTGCTTTAAAAAGAACACAAAACTTAGTAAAGGAATATAGAGTTTCTTTATCAAAAGCGGTTGATTTACTGTCTGCTGATTTAAAAATGGCAGATAAATTTATGCCTGCTTTTTTGATTGCGTCAGAGCAATTAGAAAAATTAGACGCAGTCTCTTCTACAGATGATTGGGACGGCGTTTATAATGCTCTAAACTCCTTTAATTTAGGTTCTTTGCCGTCGGTTAAAGGTTCTAATGATATATCCGAAATTAAGGCTGCAAAAGATATTTACGACCAAATTAAGAAACTGCCCGAGTCTTTGAAAAAATTCTTCTATGCCGATTCTCAGTTTATTCAAAAACAGTTTGAAAAATTATATACTCCAATGAAACTATTGGTAGAGATATTAAATGAGTTTTCAAATCGTGTTTTTGAGGCTTATGTAGAGGAAAATACTTTTACATTCCATAACACCGAAGCCTTGGCGTTAAAACTTCTTTGCACCGAGAAAGATGGCAAAGTAGAAGTAAGCGAACAGGGAAAAGAGTTTTTGGAGTTGTTTGATGAGGTTTGTGTTGACGAATATCAAGACACAAATGACCTTCAAAATATGCTTTTTTATGTTCTTTCGAATAAAGACAGCAAGCTATTTGCCGTTGGCGATGTAAAGCAAAGCATTTACGGTTTCAGAGGTGCTAACCCTGAGTATTTCTTGAATAAGAAAAACGCTTTTACCGATGCCGAAATCGCAAAAGACGACGAACCAAAGAAAATAATTTTAGGCAACAATTTCCGCTCACGACCTGAGGTTTGCGAGTTTATTAATTACTTCTTTTCACAGTTTATGACTGTCGATACAGGCAAAATCAATTATGATAAGGAAGAGATGCTTATTCCTTCGGGCAAATTCCCCGAAAGCAGTTATCCTGCGGTTAGTGTTAATATCATAGACGCTTTGCCTAAGACCGATAAAAAAAGAGCCGAGGCAAAACAAATTGCCCGTTTTATAAAGGAAACAATGGCTAGGGGAGATGTTATTCGTAAAGACGAGGAGACACTAAGACCCGCAAAATATTCCGATTTTACAATTCTTTTGCGTTCAATGAAGGGTAACGCTTCTGTTTTGGCAGAGGAACTTAAAAACCAAGGTATACCTGTTAATTTTTCCACCGAGGGTTTTTGTGAATACACCGAAATTTCGGTTATGTTATCTTTGCTTAGGGTTATTGATAACCCTTCCCGTGATGTTGATTTGCTGACGGTTATGATGTCTCCGATATTCGGTTTTACTGCCGAGGATATGGCAAATTTAAGAATTGGTTGCAAAGATGGGTCACTCTATTCTTGTGTTATAACCGCTTCTCAAAACGGTGATATTAAATGCTCAAATTTCCTTAAAAAAATAGAAAATTTCCGTTTATATGCAGTTACTAATACTTTATCAAGCCTTTTGGAAATTTTAATTGAGGAAACAGGATTTTTTGATATTGTTTCGGCTTTCAGCGATGGTGCAAGGCGCAAGAATAACCTGCTTCTTTTGATTGAATATGCGGTTTCTTATGAGAAGTTTTACAAGGGCTCAATTTCGGCTTTTGCTGAGTATATGTATAAACAAGACGAAAAGGGAATTAAGTCGGCAGTGTCTCTAAGCGGAGAGGATACTGTGAAAATTATGAGTATTCACGCCTCAAAGGGTCTGCAGTTTCCGGTTTGTATCATTGCAGGAATGGCATCGGCTTTTAATAGCAGTGAGGTGCGTCAGTCTGCGGTTTATACAACAAAGTCGGGTATTGGCTTTAAGTATTACGATGAGTTTGATAAAGTACAGTATACAACCGTTTCCCGCGAGGCAATACTCGAACAGTTGAGACTTGAACGCTTGGAGGAAGAATTGCGCCTTTTATATGTTGCAATGACAAGAACGCAAGATATTTTGCATTTTACTGCAGTTTCCTCTAACACCGAGAAAAAGATTGAGTCTGTTAAAGGTCAGTTGATTGGAACAGAGGGAAAGGTTACCGCTTCTTTAGTTGCCAACACCAAGACTTATTTTGAGTGGTTGTTAGTTTCGTTATTGCTTCATCCCGATGCAAAAAATCTTAGAGGCGCAGGGTCTTCTATTATCTGTCAAGATACTGAAAGCCGAGTTAAAGTTGAACTGACATTAGATGAAGAAATAATCGAAACTGTAGCTGAAAACAAAAATATTGAATACAATGAGGATAGAGAATTTTCTCAAAACTTGGCTAATAATATTTCTTACAAATATCCGTTTGAGGATTTGTTCTCGGTGCAGTCAAAGGCTTCTGTTTCGGTTCTTGCCAACAAGGCGGAAAGTGAAAAATACAACTTTACTCAGAGACCTCAGTTTATGAATAAGGATAAAATGAGTGCGGCAAACCGCGGTACTGCAATGCACAAGGTTATGCAGTTTTTCGATTTTGCCAAATGGGAAACACCCGAAAGTGAACTTGAACGTCTTGTGGAGTGGGAGTTTATAAGTGAGGAAGAAGCCGAGATTATAAACCTTAATGCACTTAAAGAATTCTTTGCGAGTGATGTTTTTAAAAGGATTTTAAAGGCTCAGTCGGTACATAGGGAGATGAGGTTTTTAACCGAGCTTCCCGCTTTAATTGCTGATAAAACCCTTGACCCTAAATTTGAAAATGAGAAAATCATAGTTCAGGGTGCTGTGGATATTTGCTTTGTAGAGGACGGCGAGGTTGTAATATTAGACTTTAAAACCGATCGCACTGATGATTTAGAACAGCTATCTTCGGCTTATGGTGAGCAGTTAAATCTTTACTCGAGAGCCTGTGAAAAAATATTTAAAAAGGCAGTTAAAGAAAAGATTATATACTCTTTCCATCACTCAGATTATATTAAACTTTAATTCTTAAGAGTTCCGCAAAAAGTTGACTTTTAATGAGTTTTAGAGTATAATAGATATAAGTCTTTTATTCTATAAAGGTTGTGACTTATGAGTAATTACGTAATTATTACCGATTCTGCATGTGATTTAAAACCCGAACTTTTAAAGGATTGGGGAGTAGAATTTTTAAATTTAAATTACCATTTTGACGGGGAGAATATTGAGTATTCAAATGAGGGTACAGATATTAAGGCTTTCTATCAAAGAATCAGAAACGGCGAGATTGCAAAGACATCTGCAATCAATCCTGAAACCTTTGCAAGCTTTTTTGATGATGTTTTATCTCGCGGTAAAGATATACTTTACATAGGCTTTTCTTCGGGTCTTAGCACCACATTTAATTCTTCAAGAATTGCTTGTGAGGAATTGGCTGAAAAATATCCTGACAGAAAGATTCTTTGTGTAGACTCTCTTTGTGCTTCTGCAGGTCAGGGACTTTTAGTGTATTTAGCATCCAAAAAGAAGGAAGAAGGCCTTTCTTTAGAAGAATTGGCAAAGTATGTTGAGGATATAAGACTTTCGATTTGCCATTGGTTTACTGTTGAAGATTTGGTGTATCTCAAACGCGGCGGTCGTGTTAGCCCTGCTGTGGCTTTTGTGGGCGGTGTTTTGGGTATTAAACCTATTTTACATGTTGATAATGAAGGTAAGCTTGTCAGCGTTTCCAAGGTTAGAGGAAGAAAAGCGTCTTTACAGGCTTTAGTTGATAAGTTTGGCGAATTGTGCTTAGAAAATGGTGATAAAACTGTATTCATAAGCCACGCTGATGCTGAAGATGATGCTAATTTTATTGCAGCTCAATTTACTGAAAGGTACTCGGCAGATGTTAAGGTTATCACTGATATAGGCCCTGTTATCGGTGCGCATTCGGGACCCGGAACAATGGCGGTATTTTTCTTAGGTGTTGAAAGATAGTTTTTTGATAAGAAGGGTTAAAAAGTGCATTCTAAATTAAAAAATGTTCCGAATTTTATTACTTCTTTGCGTATTGTCGGTACATTTGCGTTGTTGTTCACAACTCCGTTTGACAGATGGTTTTTTGCAATTTACATATTAACAGGTCTGACCGATGTGTTTGACGGATTTATTGCAAGAAAACTTAATATAACAAGTGATTTCGGTGCTAAGCTTGATAGTATTGCCGACCTTTTGTTTTATTCGGTTATGCTTATAGTTTTAATGCCTGTGCTCTGGGAAAAGTTGACCCTTTCGCTTTGGATTGGCGTTGGCGTTGTTTTAAGCTTCAGACTTGCCGCATATATAACCCACGCAATAAAGAAAGGCGAGTTTGCTTCAAGTCACTCTTTGTTTAATAAAATCACAGGTTTTTTGGTTTTCACAATTCCGTTTGTTATGATTATTCCTTATACAGTGCCTGTTTGTTGGGTTATTTGTTTAATAAGCGGTTTCGCGTCACTGAAAGAATTTATCGAATATTTGCATTAAAAAAGCTCCTTTATAAAGGAGCTTTTTTGTTTTGTACTTTTGGTAATCGACAGGATATTTCGGTGTTTTTATATATAATTTCTGCTAACCAATCGTTAATACATTCGCCTTTGATTCGCCACTGCCAGTTTTCGCCCAAGGTTGAGGGTGTATTGATACGAGCTTTTGAGTCAAGACCCATTAAATCGGGCATCATTAAAATACAGGTGTTGGCTACCGACATTAATGCCGAGCGTATCATAGCCCAGTTAAAATCACTGTCATTATTGCAATTTAAATAGCGTTTTGCCAATAAAACCTCGTTTTCATCTGCTGAGTTTAGCCAACCGATAATTGTGTCATTATCATGTGTACCTGTATAAACTACGCAGTTTTTGTTAAAGTTGTGGGGGAGATATTCGCTTTTTAAAGATGGGTCAAAAGCAAACTGCAGTACCTTCATTCCGGGGAAACCGGTGGCTTTAAGCATTTTTAAAACCGCGGGGGTAAGGAAACCTAAATCCTCAGCAATTATAGGTAAATCCTTGCCGAATTCCTCTTTGAAAGCATTAAAGAGTTTTGTGTTAGGTCCTTTTTTCCATTTTCCTTTTTTGGCGTTAGTATCTCCAAAGGGAATTGTGTAATAAGATTCAAAGCCTCTGAAATGGTCGATTCTTACGATATCGTATTTATCCAAGGCACTGCCTAGATATCTTTTCCACCACGAAAAACCCTCTTTTTCCATAAGCGACCAATTATAAATGGGATTACCCCACAATTGTCCTTCCTCAGAAAAAGCATCAGGTGGGCATCCTGCAACAACGGTGGGAGTTAAGTTTTTATCAAGCAAAAACTGTTTGGGGTCAGACCAAACATCAGCCGAGTCAAGTGCCACATAAATCGGAATGTCTCCAATAATTGAAATGCCTTTTGAATTGGCATATTCTTTGAGTTCTTTCCACTGTTTTGCAAATTCATATTGAATAAAATTATAAAACTCAATATCTTCGGCGTACTTGATTTTTGAATTTTCAATAGCATCTGCTTCTCTAAAACGCAAAGGTTTGTCCCATTCTTGCCAAGACTTATCTTCGTTTGCGTTTTTAAGTGCCATAAAGAGGGAATAGTTATCTAGCCAAAAGGAATTTTTCTCTACAAAACTTATGTAATCATTATTGGGCTTGAAATTTTCGAAAGCCAAACGCAATAGTGATAATCGGTTTTCATAGAGCTTACCATAATCAATTTTTTCAAAATTGTCGCCAAAATCAAAACTGTCAGCAGTGGTTTTGTCTATTAGTTTTTCTTCGATTAAGGTTTCAATATCAATGAAATAGGGGTTTCCTGCAAAAGAAGAAAAAGACTGATAGGGCGAATCACCGTAATTTGTGGGATTAAGAGGTAAAATCTGCCAATAGCTTTGTCCAGCTTTTTCTAAAAAATCGACAAATCGTTTAGCTTCTAAACCCAATGTTCCAATACCGTATTTAGATGGCAAGGAAAAAATTGGCATTAAAATTCCGCAATTTCTCATAATTACTCCTTAAGATGTTGTTGCATATAAAATGAAAGTGTGTTAAAATATTTATATAATTATATCATATTTTGTAATTTTTTCAATTACAAAATATGAAAATTAGCGGGAGATTTTATGGAAAAAACAGTATTAAAAAACATAAAACTATTTTTATTTGATATGGATGGGACTTTGTATCTTGGAAATCAGTTATATGATTTTACAAAGGAATTGTTGGAACTTATTAAAGCCCAAGGTAAGCAATATTTGTTTATGACAAATAACTCTTCAAAAAGTGTGGAGGATTATGTTATTAAACTTGAAAAATTGGGCATAGAAGCAACAAAAGAGGATTTTATTACTTCTTCTCAAGCGACCGCAATGTATTTAAAAGAAACCTGCCCAAATGAAAAATTATATGTTTGCGGAACAAGGTCTTTTATAAAGGAATTAGAACTTAACGGATTTACCGTTACCCAAAATCTTGATGAGGTTGACTGTATTGTTATGGGTAACGATACCGAGTTGACTTTTAAGAAGTTAGATGATGTTTCTAAACTTTTATGCACCAGAGAATTAAGATACATTGCCACTAATCCGGACTATGTTTGTCCCACTGAATATGGCAGTGTGCCTGATTGCGGAAGTGTTTGCGATATGATTTTTAACGCAACGGGAAGACGCCCTAAATTTATTGGAAAACCTGAACCTGCAATGCCTCAAATTGCTATGAAAATGACCGGCAATATAAAAGAGGAAACAGCTGTTGTGGGTGATAGAATTTACACCGATGTAAAAAGCGGTTTAAATGCAGGTTGTGTTTCGGTTTTGGTTATGAGTGGCGAAACAACCTATGAAATTTTAGAAAACTCGCAAGATAAACCAGATTTGGTTTTAGAAAGCGGAAAAGAAATTATTGATTATATTAAATAAAAAACAGCCGACCTGAAGTCGGCTGTTTTTAATTGAGTTTAACATCTATCCAAAGGTTTTCGTAATAACTTCTAACTTCTGGGTCAAGGTCGTGATAATATTGAGTGTTCTCTTTAACTTCGTCACTGGGGTAGAGAATGGGGTCGTTTTTGTAGGTGTAGTTGTCACTATTTATAACGCCTGTATGTGGCGAAGCATAGCAGATATATTCTGCGTTTGCAAGGGCTACCTCGGTTTCCAAAAGGAAGTTGATATATAGCATAGCTGCATCGTAATTTTGAGCGGTTTTAGGAATGCAAACCGAGTCAACAAATATATTTGTTCCTTCCTTAGGATAAACAAACTTCAAATTCTTGTTTGATTGCTTCATAATGTGGTAATCGCCCGCATAATAGGGGGTGAGTGCCGCATTTGCAGATTCCATCTTATTGAAAACTTCATCCATAACACGCGCTTGTAAAACAGAATTTTGTTGTTTAAGCTTTTCTGCCGCTCTGTTCCAGTCATTTTTATTAAGACTGTTAACATCAATTCCTAAAGCAAACTGAGCAATAGCGAAGGCATCACGGGAGTTGTTAAAGGTCAAAATTTCGCCTTTATAACGGTTGTCAAATAAAGCTTCCCAACTGTCGGGCGCTTCTTCAACCATTTTTTCGTTATAAATTAAACCTACCATACCAACATTGTAGGGCACAGTATATTTGTTTTCAGGGTCGAAATAGAGGTTTTTATATTCGTCAGCAATATAGTGGTAATTCGTAAGCTTTGAATAATCGAGAGGCAAGAGCAGTTCTTCTCTTATCATACGTTGAATCATATAATCAGAGGGGATTATGATGTCATAAGCAGAAGAACCCGCCTTGATTTTAGCATACATCTCTTCGTTGCTCTCAAAGTTAGTATAGTTGATTTTAATGCCCGTTAACTTTTCAAAAGTGGAGTTGACATCAATTGTGGCGTCGCTTCCATCGGCGATATATTCGCCCCAGTTATAAACATTAAGCGTGGTACCCGCCAAATCACGGTTAAAAACAGCCTCGGTTTTTAAGGTGGTGTTTTTAAGGTTGCGGCTGATAATCGAAACCGCAGTCATACTGCCCGCAATAGCAACACAAACTAAAATGGACAAAGCTTTCATAAGCTTTGGCTTGAACTTAGATTTTTTGTTTTCGCTTTGAGAAAGGTTTACTAAAACAAGTAATACCAAAACGGTTAGAAAAATGATTGTAGACAGAGCATACATTGTGGGTTTAACCGTCTTTTTGGTCATTGAATAAATGCGGATGGGCAATGTCTGGAAAGAGGGACCTGATGTAAAGTAACTTATAACAAAATCGTCAAGCGATAATGTAAAGGACATAATAAAGCCTGTGAAAATACCCGAGTAAATAGAGGGGAAGACAACCTTCATAAACGCCTTTACAGGTGTGCAACCCAAATCCTCGGCGGCTTCCGATAAATGCACATCGGTCTGCTTGAGTTTTGGTAAAACGTTAAGTATAACATAAGGCAGATTAAAGGTTATATGGGCACAAAGAATAGTTCCAAAACCCAAAGCCTCTTTTTTGCCGATAATACTTGCCATAAAGACAAACAAAAGCATTAAAGAAACACCGGTAACAATTTCGGGTGTCATCATAGGAATATTTGTAACGGTTGTAAGGGCGGTTTTCATAGCGCCTTTTTTCATTTTGAAAATTCCAACTGCCGCAACAGTTCCCAAAACAGTGGCAATTAATGCCGATAGAATAGCTAAAATAAGAGTGTTTTGCAAAGCGGTTATAGATTCGGCATCATATAACAACTGCTCGTACCATTTAAGAGAAAAACCCTCGAAAACAGAGGTGCTTTTCGAACTGTTAAAGGAAAAAACAGTCATAACTAAAAGGGGGGCATATAAGAAAAAAAGCATCAATACAATGAAGAATTTACGGAGTATTTTCATATCATAATACCCCCTTTGTCATTGTCACCGAATTTGTTCATAACAGCGATACTTATTATTATGAATATCATAAGTACTAAGGACATTGAAGCACCCAAAGGATAGTTTGGTATCTTAAATTGGGTTTCAATTATATCACCCGCTAAAAGAATCATACCGTTACCAAGCTTTTGGGAAATATAGAAGGTGCTGATAGAGGGAACAAAAACCATTGTAATGCCCGATAAAACACCGGGAAGACTGAGAGGCAAAACAACTCTCTTGATTTTAGAAAAAGAGTTTGAACCTAAGTCGGCAGCAGCCTCAAGGTATGATTTATCAATTTTGGAAATTGTAGTGTAGATGGGCAAAATCATATATGGTATAAAGTCGTACACCATACCTAAAATTACGGCACCTGGGGTACCCATAAATTTAACACTGTCAAAACCGAGCATATTTAGTATGCGGTTTAAAACACCGTTGTTGTCTAAAATAACGGTCCAGGAATAGGTCTTAATAAGTAAATTCATCCACATAGGAAGCATAACCAAAAGCACCATCATCTTTTGAGAATTCGGCGAAATTTTAGTCAAAAAATATGCAAATGGATAGGAAAGTATTAAACAAATAAAGGTTGCAACAAGTGCATAAATAATTGAGGTTATAAAAACGTCTTTATAAAGTCCCAATTCATAAATGTTGTCAAGCGTAAATCCGCCCTTACCGTCAGAAAAAGTGTAGTAAAGAACGATAAAGAGGGGAACGATTATGAAAATAGAAGACCACACAAGGCAAGGGACATTTAACAAACGCTTACCAAACGTTGTGTTCATTCTGCGTTTTCCTCCGCCATTTCGTTCATTTCATACATTTCTTCACTAAAGGTAGAATAGTCGCCGTAAAGACCTGAATATTCGGACTTTTTCATAATGTGAATAGCGTCAGGCTCAATGTAGAGGCCAACCTTATCGTCAACAAAATGCTCGTCGGTGGTTTGAATCATCCATTTAAAACCGCCAATATCAACGATAATTTCATAGTGAACGCCCAAGAATGCCACAGAGGTTACAACACCGACCAGCTGACCTTGACCTACGGGCACAATGTCAACATCTTCAGGTCGCACAACAACATCGACCAATTCGTTCTTTTCAAAGCCTTTGTCAAGACAGTCAAAACGGCTGCCCGAAAACTCAACATAAAAGTCTTTAAGCATTTTGCCGTCAACAATGTTTGATTCGCCGATAAAGTCAGCAACAAAGGCGTTTTCAGGCTCGTTGTAAATGTCCTGTGGGGTGCCGATTTGCTGAATTTTACCGTTATCCATAACAATAACTCTGTCAGACATAGTCAAGGCTTCCTCTTGGTCATGAGTAACGAAAATAAAGGTAATGCCAAGTTGCTGTTGAATGTTTTTGAGTTCTTTTTGCATATCTTTGCGAAGCTTTAAGTCGAGAGCGGCTAAAGGTTCATCCAAAAGCAAAACCTTGGGATGATTTGCAATGGCACGGGCAATTGCAACACGCTGTTGCTGACCGCCTGAAAGGGTAGAAATAGAACGCTTTTCAAGACCTGTAAGGTTTACAAGCTTAAGCATTTCCTCAACCTTTTGACTGATTTCCTTTTCCTTAAGCTTCTTAACTCTAAGGCCAAAAGCAATGTTTTCATAAACATTAAGATGGGGGAAAAGGGCATAGCGCTGAAAAATGGTGTTAACCTGTCTCTTATAGGCTGGAACATCATTTATTTTTTTATTTTCAAATATAATCTCGCCTTCGTCGGGCTCTAAGAAGCCTGCAATGAGCCTGAGTGTGGTGGTTTTACCACAGCCTGAAGGACCTAAAAAGGTTATAAATTCCTTATCCTTTATATCAAGATTAATAGAGTCAAGAATCTTTTCTCCGTCAAAACTGACCGAGATATTCTTGAGCTCTACAATGTTTTCTTTATTCATTAAAAACAACCCCTTCATACTAAGAAATCTAAGTTATTTTAATATATAAACAACCAGTATAAACTATAAAGCAAAACCGACAAAAAGTCAAGAATTTTAAAGGCTTCTAAGACAAAATTCGAGAATTTTTTCACTTGGATTTTTTTAACAAAAATTTCACAAAAAAATGTTGCCGAAAACGCCGTTATATGATATAATTTATAAAATTATATTTATATTGGGAAATTATGCTTTGGTGGTGATTTTTGTGAGGATTTTGGGCATTGACCCAGGCTATGCAATCGTGGGTTATTCTATAGTTGATACCAACGGTTTTAAGTTCTCGGTTGCGGGTTACGGCGCCATCACAACATCTGCCGATATGCCGTTTGAAAACAGGCTCAAAGCAATCTTCAATGATATGATCACAATTATAGACAAATACAAACCCGACGAGCTTTCAATTGAGCGTTTATATTTCAATTCAAACACCACAACCGCCATTGACGTGGCACAGGCAAGAGGTGTAATTATCTTGGCTTGTATATCAAAGGGAGTAAGGATTAATGAGTACACTCCTTTGCAGGTTAAACAAGCAGTAACGGGTTATGGAAAAGCAGAAAAGCGACAGGTTATGGAAATGGTTAAAAATCTGCTAGGTCTTAAAGCAGTGCCTAAGCCTGACGATACTGCCGATGCCTTGGCTTTGGCGGTTTGCCACGGTCATTATTCGGCTTCAAGCGTTTCAAAACTTTACAGAGAGGAGAAAAATTCGTGATAGCAACACTAAGAGGAAATTTATTATACTCAGATTTAACTTCTTTAATTGTTGAGTGTGGCGGTGTAGGTTTTAAATGCACCACAACTTCTGCTACTTTAGGAACTCTTCCAAACATTGGCGATGAGATATTTTTGTATACCTATTTGGCTGTTCGTGAGGACGCTATGGATTTGTTCGGTTTCTCAACCGTTGAGGAAATGGAAGCCTTTAAAATGATAATTTCGGTAAACGGTGTAGGTCCTAAAATCGGCATTGCATTGCTCTGTGAATTTACTCCTAATCAACTTTATTTGTATATCGGCTCTAACGATGCTAAAGCGCTGACCTCTGCAAACGGCGTTGGCATTAAATTGGCACAAAGAATTGTTTTGGAATTAAAGGACAAGGTTGAAAAGATTGGTTACATTTCATCTGCCGACCTAAAGCCTAAAGCCAAACCGCAAAAATCCACAAGCGATGAAGCGGTTGCCGCATTAATGTCTTTGGGATATACAAAGGGCGAGGCTTCACTGGCAGTTGGCAAAATTGAAGAAGATTTACCGACCGATGCTTTGATTAAACAAGCACTTAAATTACTTGCAAGGGGGTTATAAAGAGTGATAGAGCAAGAAATGGATTTTGAAAACAGAATAGTTTCTCCCGATTATAACTTCACTGAGGATGAGGCTGAACTAAGCCTTAGACCCCGCACACTTAACGAATACATCGGTCAGGACAAGGCAAAGGATAATTTGCGAATTTATATCACTGCCGCAAAGCAGAGAAAAGAAACCCTTGACCACTGTCTTTTATACGGACCTCCCGGACTTGGTAAAACCACCCTTTCGGGCATTATTGCAAGAGAGCTTGGTGTTAATTTGCGTGTAACCTCGGGTCCCGCTATTGAAAAACAAGGCGATTTGGTTGCAATTTTAACCTCTCTTGAGGAGGGGGATGTTCTCTTTATTGATGAAATCCATCGCCTGTCCCGTAATGTTGAGGAAATTTTATATCCCGCAATGGAGGATTTTTCCTTAGATATTATTATCGGCAAGGGACCCAGCGCCCGTTCTATTCGAATTGATGTTCCAAGGTTTACCCTTGTTGGCGCTACAACCCGTTCGGGTCAATTGACAGCACCTTTAAGAGACCGTTTTGGTGTTCTTTTAAGACTTGAGTTATACACCCCCGAACAGTTATCTGAAATTGTTATCCGTTCGGCAGGAATTTTAGGAATTGAAATTGATAAAGAGGGTGCACTCGAAATTGCATCCCGTTCAAGGGGAACACCAAGAATTGCAAACCGCCTCTTAAAGCGTGTAAGAGACATCGCACAGGTTGAGTTTGACGGTGTTATAACCGAAAAAACCGCAAGAGCGGCTTTAGAGCGTTTTGAAATTGACGAACTGGGTCTTGACGATTTCGACCGCAAAATGCTTGAAATTATTATTAAAAACTACTGTGGCGGTCCTGTTGGTCTTGATACCTTGGCGGCGGCAATGGGTGAGGAAGCAGTTACCATTGAGGATGTATACGAGCCTTATTTAATGCAAATTGGATTTTTATCCCGTACCGCAAGAGGCAGATGTGTGACAAAACTCGCTTACGACCATTTAGGGATACCATTTGTTTGTGAAACACCACAACAATCTATGTTTTAAGGAAATTTTATGAGAAGTGTAGAAAACTTTAAGGATTATGAATTAATTGATGCTGATAACGGCGAAAGACTTGAGCGTTGGGGAGATATAATTTTGGTAAGACCCGACCCTCAGGTTATTTGGTCGGGCAAACGAAAAGACCCTCGTTGGTTTAATCCCCACGCTATTTATCACCGTTCACAGTCGGGCGGCGGTTATTGGGAAAGATGCAAAAGCGTTCCCGATGTTTGGAGTATTGATTTTGAGGATTTAACCTTCAGATTAAAGCCCATGGGCTTTAAGCATACGGGACTTTTTCCCGAACAGGCTGTTAACTGGCAGTTGGCAAAAAGACTTATCGAGAAGGCAAACCGACCAATTTCGGTGCTTAATTTGTTTGCATACACAGGTGGCGCCACCGTTGCTTGTTTAAGTGCAGGTGCAAAGGTTACACATGTTGACGCATCAAAGGGAATGGTGCAGTGGGCAAAGGAAAATGCTGCTGTTTCGGGTCTTAAAGACGCTAATGTGCGTTGGCTTGTTGATGACTGCCTTAAATTTGTAAAGCGTGAAATACGCCGTGGAAACACCTATGATGCTATAATTATGGACCCGCCCTCTTATGGCAGAGGTCCAAATGGCGAGGTTTGGAAATTAGAACAGCAACTAACCGAGCTTTTGACCGAAACAGGTAAGCTTTTGAGTGATAATGCTTTGTTCTTCTTCCTAAACTCTTACACAGGCGGACTTTCGCCCACGATTTTGAATTATATGGTTAAAACCTATGTTGTTAAAAACCGCAAAGGCGAGGTTACAACCGATGAAATCGGTCTTCCTATAACTGAAAAGGGAATTAGTCTTCCTTGCGGAAATACCACTATTTGGACAGAGGATAATGGATAATATTATTGAAATTAAAAATGTGAGCTTTGAATATACGGATGAGCAAACAGTTCACACAGCAGTTAAGAATATAAATCTTAATATCAAACGAGGCAGTTTCACTGTTATTTTGGGTCATAACGGCTCGGGTAAATCCACCCTTGCTAAAATGATGAACGGTCTTAATAAACCCACCTTTGGCGATGTTTTTGTTGACGGCATTAATACCAGAGACGAGGAAACCGAGATTGAGGTTAAACGCCGTGTTGGTATGGTTTTCCAAAATCCCGATAATCAGCTTGTGGCATCTATCGTTGAGGAAGATGTTGCTTTTGGCCCCGAAAACTTAGGACTTGAGCCTGAGGTTATAAGACAAAGGGTAGACAAGGCATTAAAGGCTGTGGGTATGGCAGAATTTGCAAATTCCACACCACACAGACTATCGGGCGGTCAAAAACAGAGAATTGCCATTGCGGGCATTATTGCAATGGAGCCTGAGTGTTTGGTTTTGGACGAGCCTACCGCAATGCTTGACCCCAAGGGCAGACGGGAAATAATTAACACTCTTGAAAGACTGAATAAAGAAAAGTCAATTACCGTTGTTTTGATTACCCACTATATGGAAGAGGCTGAAAATGCCGACCGTGTGCTTGTGATGAATGATGGCGAAATAATAGAAGACGGAAAACCCAGTGAGGTTTTCCAAAATGTTAAATTACTCAAGTCGGTTGGACTTGATGTACCCCAAACAACCGAGCTTTTGTATGCTTTAAAGCAGAAAGGTTTTTCGGTTGATACAAGCAAGATTTCTATTAAGGATACTGCTAAGGAAATAGCAAAGTCTTTTTTTAAGGAGTAAAGTTTTGGCAATATTAGAGGTTAAAAATCTAACCCATACCTATTCGGGCAATTCGCCTTTTGTGAATGATGCTGTAAGTGATGTATCGTTTGCCATTGAAAAGGGCGAAATTGTTGGAATCATAGGTCACACGGGTTCGGGTAAATCTACACTGGTTCAACACCTTAACGGTCTTTTAAAGCCGACTGAGGGCGAGGTTTTGTTCGAAAATGAGGACATTTGGGCTAACCCTAAGGAAATCAGAAAAATTCGTTCCAAGGTTGGTCTTGTTTTTCAATACCCCGAATATCAGTTATTTGAAGAAACTGTTATTAAAGACATTGCTTTCGGACCTAAAAATATGGGTCTTGAGGGCGATGAGTTAGATAAAACTGTTAAAGAAATTTGTGAAATAGTGGGTGTTAAACACGAATTTTTCGAAAAATCGCCCTTTGATTTGTCGGGCGGTGAAAAACGCCGTGTTGCCATTGCGGGTGTAATGGCAATGAAGCCTGAGGTAATTGTCTTTGACGAGCCTACCGCCGGTCTTGACCCTAAGGGTAGAGAAGATGTTATGAAAATTATCCGTAACTACCGCAAGGCAACAGGTGCTACTGTTATCATAATTTCACACAGTATGGAGGATATGGCAAATCTTGCCGATAAAATCCTCGTTATGAATAAGGGTAAGATTTATAAGTTTGACACTGTAGCAAATGTTTTCTCAAACAGTGAGGAATTAAGAAATATCGGACTTAATGTTCCTATTGTTACACGAGTTTTTGAGGAATTGTCCGATTTAGGTATAAATTTACCCGAGAGAGCACTTACAATTGACAGTGCTGTGGAAATTTTATCGGCTTTAAAGGCGGAGGTGGAAAATGCTTAAGGATATTACATTCGGTCAGTATTACGAAGCCTCTTCACCCGTTCACAAGTGCGACCCGAGAGTGAAAATAATTTTAATGCTTTGTTTTATTGTCTTTATTTTCGTTTCTCAAAACGCTTTTGCTTTAGCACTTTCTACAGTGGCAGTATTCTTTGTGCTGTTACTTTCACGGGTGCCAATGAAGCTGTTTTTAAAGAACTTAAAGGCTATTTGGTTTGTTCTTTTCTTTACTGCAGTAATTAACTTATTTTACAGCAATTCGGGTACTGTCTTGCTCCATTTTTGGAAAATAGAGATAACCACTGGCGGTATTTACAGGTCAATATTTATGGCGTTGCGTATTGTATTGCTTATTTTCATCAGTTCCGTTTTGACCTATACTACCACGCCAAACAGTTTGACCGAGGCTATTGAAAGACTGCTTTCACCCCTAAAATATATCGGTCTTAAAAATGCAGTTCACACATTTGCTATGATGATGACAATAGCGTTAAGGTTTATCCCAACCTTAATTGAAGAAGCAGAGAAGATTATGAACGCCCAAAAGGCAAGGGGAGCCGACCTTGAAAACGGCAGTTTAGTAGAAAGAGTAAAGGCTTTAATTCCGATACTTATACCTTTGCTCATTTCATCGGTTAGACGTGCCTATGAATTGGCAGAGGCAATGGAATGCCGCTGTTATAACGGCGGTGAGGGCAAAACCCGAATGAAGCAACTTAGAATGTCGACTGTAGACCTTTATGCTATCATTTTCATTGTGGTTTTTGCCGCTCTGGTTATTACATTAAACATTATTTTTTAAGGTATAATATGAAAAGAATTATGCTTACCGTTTCTTATAACGGAACAAATTATCACGGATGGCAGATACAAAATAACGGCATTACCGTGCAGGAAACCTTGCAAACTGCAATTTCAAAGGTTTTGGGCAAAGATATTGCAGTTCACGGTTGCAGCCGCACCGACGCGGGAGTACATGCTAAAATGTTTTGCTGTCATCTTGACTGTGATGATAATATACCCTTTGATGCCTTTTTAAGAGGGGTAAACTCTCTTTTGCCAAATGATATTGCAATTTTAAATTGCGAAAATGTTGAGAGTGATTTTCACGCCCGTTTTAATGCCATGGGTAAAACTTATGTATATAAAATCTTAAATAGCAATAAAAAAGACCCCTTTATTGCGCCTTTTGTGTGGCAGATTGAAAGACCTTTAAACATAGATAAAATGAACGAGTTTTGCAAAAATCTAATCGGCACCCACGATTTTTACGGTTTTTCTTCTTCGGGCAGAACGGTTGAAGATACTGTAAGAACTGTGAGTGAGTGTGTTGTCACAAAAGAAAATGATATTATAAGCCTTAAAATCAGCGGAGACGGATTTTTATACAATATGGTAAGGATAATTGTAGGCACCGCGGTTGATGTTTCTGACGGCCGTTTAGAGCCTGATTGCGCATTGTCTGTTTTCGAAACCAAATTGCGTGAAAATGCGGGTGTTACCGCACCACCTCAAGGCTTATTTTTAGAAAAGGTTTATTATTAAGAGAGGATTAGTATGGCAAGATATAAAAAGAAAAAACACAATAAAATACTTAATCCTCCCAAAAAGAGGGTTAAGCCTCCTGTAAAACAGAAAAAAACCGAAGATATAGTAATGACAAAGGCACCCTCGAAAAACGCTAAACCTGAGCCTCAAAAACCAATGCGTGTAGTTGCTGGCAAAAAAGGTGAAAGAGATAGAAAATTTAAAGTTTTGGGCGCTGTGGCGCTGATTCTAGTAGTTGCCGTATTACTTTTAGAGGTGATTTTTCCTGCAGGGATTATACAAACCCTTTCAAATACCGTGGCTACTATAGGTGCGGGAAATTATCCTATTGCGGTTTCAGGTAGTGAAACCTTGAATGTAGTTCCCTTTAATAACTACTTTTTCCTTTTAACCGATACTCATATATCTGCGTATTCCACAGGCGGAAAAATTTTATTTAGCCTTTCACATGGCTATGAAAAGCCTGTTTTAGCTGTCTCTAATGGCAAGGTTTTGCTTTATAATCAAGGGGGAGAAAATGCCTCGATTTATGATTTAAAAGGACTCAAACACACCATAAAAACTAAAAACGAAATTATTTGCGCAGACATTTCCGATTCGGGATACTATGCCATTACCACATATTCTGACAGTTACGCTGCCGCTGTGTCGGTATATAACAAGAGGAATAAAGTAGTTTATGAATGGTACTCTGCTGAAGATGTTATAAACAATGTTGCGGTTTCTTCAACGGGTAAAAAGATTGCCGTTTCTACTTTTAATTCGGAATCGGGTACATTTGACTCAAAGGTTAATGTTATAAACTTTAAAACCGCAACGCCCGAATTTACCCAAAAATTCGAAAATCAGATTATTTACGGCTTAAAATCGAGTAATAATTCAACATTTTGTATAATAAAATCTAACGGAATTGACTATGTTAAATGGAATAACCATAAAACACAAAGCTTTTCCGATGATTACAACATTTATTATTTACGTATGAATAAAGGTGTTAATGTTGGTGTATTCAGCCGAGAGAGTGATAAGACCGATAATAAAATTGTTATTTTCACAAAGCGCGGCAAAGTTAAGGGCACTGTGAAATATAACGGTATTATCAATGATATTCAGGTTAAAGGCAGTAATATTTATTGTATAAGCGATACTGAAGTTACAGTTCTCGATTTCAAGGGTAATATTAAACACACAGCAAACTATGGTTTTGGCGGCAACGGTATTTCTGTTATTTCTGCCAATGTTGTAGCGGTTGTGACTGATAGTGAGATTAAGAGAGTTAAGTTATAGAAAGGATATGTTTATATGTGGATAGTGCTTGATTTAATTGTAGTTGCGATAATTGCTTTTTTTGCATTGATTTCTGCAAAAAAAGGCTTTGTAAGAACTCTTGTTGAGGTTGTTGGTTTTATTGCAGTTATACTTTTAGCAAATAATGTAAGTCCTATGCTTTCTGAAACTACATACAATAAATTCATCGAACCTACAGTTGTTGAAAAGGTAACCGAGTCACTAGGAGAACTTGATGTTTTACAAATGTCTCAAGTTGAGATCAATCAAGAGTCTATACCTTCGTTTGTTTATAAAATTTTAGGCGAGGATTTCAGCTTGGAAAATTTCCAAGCAACTATAAATGAAAATTTAGGTAACGGCATAGAAAATGCTATGAGTGAAGCCTCTCAGACAGTTATAAAACCTGTTATAACCGAGATTTTAAATGTAATATTTGTCATACTTATAGTTACTGTTTTATCAGTAGCGGTAAAATTCCTCGCTAAATTTTTGAATAAACTCTTTTCATTTAGTTTTGTTGGTAAAGCAAATAAAGTATTGGGTGCCGTTTTGGGAACTGTCAAAGGTATTGCAATAGCAGTGATTTTCTGTTCTGTTGTGGCATTAATTGTTCCTTTAACTGAAAACGGATTATTGATTTTCACTGAGTCAGCGATTAATTCAACAATTCTTTTTAAATTACTTACACTTTCTATTTGACATTCCAAGGAGTTTTAAAAAATAATGATGAAGCTTTGTTCCAAATGCAAAAAAAGACCGGCAGTTGTTTTTATGTCGGACATGTCAAATCCTAATGCTGAGCCTAACGGCCTTTGCCTTGTTTGTGCTAAAGAGTTAGGGATAAAACCGGTTGACGATATGCTTAAAAGAATGAATATATCCGACGAGGATATCGAGCAAATGAGCGATCAGTTTATGGATTTAATGTCTTTTGACGATATTGACGATGCAGAACTAAACGATGAAACCTTTGATTTGGGTACTGCACCTGCAATGCCTTTATTTAATAAAATTTTTGGCAGTCTTACAGGCTCCGAGCCTAAAGAAACAAATGAGAAAACCGAAAACGGTAAGGGCAAGGAAAAATCCAAAAAGAAAAAACGCAGATTTTTAGAGCAGTATTCCATAAACCTTACCGAAAAGGCTCGCAAAGGTCAAATTGATATAATTATCGGCAGAGATAAAGAGCTTTACCGTACAATACAAATTTTATCTCGCAGAAGCAAGAATAATCCTTGTTTAATTGGTGAACCGGGTGTTGGTAAAACCGCTATTGCCGAGGGTTTGGCTTTGCAAATTGCAAACGGAACTGTCCCCGCAAGACTTCTTGACAAGGAAATTTATCTTTTGGATTTAACGGGTCTTGTTGCAGGAACTCAGTTCAGAGGTCAATTTGAGAGCCGTGTTAAAGGTCTTGTGGACGAAATTAAAGAGGCCGGTAATATTATTCTATTTATTGACGAAATTCACAATCTTGTCGGTGCGGGTGATTCGGCAGAGGGAAGTATGAACGCCGCAAATATTTTAAAACCTGCGCTATCGAGAGGTGAAATTCAGGTTATTGGTGCCACAACCTTTAAAGAATATAGAAAATATATTGAAAAGGATGCCGCTTTAGAGCGCCGTTTCCAACCTGTTATTATCGAGGAGCCCTCACTTGCTGAGGCTGAAAATATCCTTTTGGGTGTTAAAAGTTATTACGAGACATACCATAGCGTTACAATACCTGATAGTATTGTGAAAAAATGCGTAATTTTGTCCGAAAGATATGTAACCGATAGATATTTACCCGATAAGGCAATAGACCTTTTGGATGAGGCTTGTGCTTGCGCCAGTCTTGAAAACAAGGATATTGATAATCTCTATTTGGTTAATAAGAAGGTTGCGGATTACTCAATTCAGCTTGAAAATCTTGAGGCAGAGGTTGAAAACCCTGATTATGAAAAACAGGCGCTTGTAAAGGCTGACCTTGAAAAGTATAAAAAGGAATCGGAAGAACTTTGTCTTAAAGTTTCAAATATGACTGTTACTGATATGGATGTCGCAAAGGTAATTGAATTGTGGACAGGTATTCCCGCAACCAAAATTCAAGAAAGTGACCTTGTGAAATTATCAGGGTTAGAGGATGAACTCAACAAAAAAATTATCGGTCAAGAAGAGGCTACCCGACTTGTAGCCGAGGCTGTTAAGCGTTCAAGGGTTAAAACCTCTAACGCTCACAGACCCGCTTCTTTCATATTCGTAGGCCCCACAGGTGTTGGCAAAACACAACTTGTAAAGGTTTTGTCTGAGCAGTTGTTTGACACTCCCGAGACTTTAATCAGACTTGATATGTCCGAATTTATGGAGAAACACGCTGTATCCCGTTTAATCGGCGCACCTCCAGGATATGTTGGTTATGATGAGGCAGGTCAGCTTACCGAAAAGGTACGCCGCAAACCCTACAGCGTTATTTTGTTTGATGAAATTGAAAAAGCTCACCCCGATGTTTTAAATATTTTACTTCAAATTCTTGATGACGGCAGAATTACCGACGCTCAGGGAAGAACAGTAAACTTTGAAAACACTGTTATTGTTATGACCTCTAATGCAGGTAGTGACAAGAGTGATAATCTTTTGGGCTTTGGCAAAACTGTTGCTGACGCTTCAAAGGAAAAGGCAATGAAAGCACTCGAAAGCTTTTTGCGTCCCGAGTTTATCGGCAGAGTTGATGAAATTGTTGTATTCTCGCCATTGAGTAGGGATACGCTTGTTAAGATTTCTGCTTTAATGCTTGATGAATTGGCAGAGGGTCTCAAAGAGAAACTTATAACTCTCAAATACGATGATAAAATTTGTGAGTATTTAGCAAAGAAATGTGAAAATGGCAAAAGGGGAGCCAGAGAGCTTCGCAACGCTATCAGACGAGAAATTGAAACGCAAATCGTTAATATTATAATTGAAAATGACGAGGGAAGTATCAATGAAATCTCCCTTACAGCTGACGAAAAAGTGAAAATCTCCTACAAATAAGAAAAACCCACCGAAAGGTGGGTTTTTTGTGTTTTTTTGGGTAAAATTTAATAGGTGATTTTATGAGAAAAAAGGCAAAAAGTTTCTTAAAGTTGGGTGTATTTTTAGTTTGCTTTGGATTGGTGATTTTTACTTGCGGATATTTTTATTTAGACAACAGATTTCAAAAAACAACAGTGAATGATTCTGTAGAGTCGGTACCGTATTATACGCAAATACCAGATAACAAAACTATATTGCTTAGCGTTTGCCAAGATGAAATTCTTTTAAACTTAAATTTTTCCGAAGAAATTATCAATATGATTTTTTTGGAGAGTGATGCCGAAAACTATGGGCATTCAGTGGATTTCAAAATCAGTTTCGACTATGAAATGGTCGGCTATCTTGTAGATGTTGCAGGGGGAATTGAATTTGAAAATCTTCGCTATACGGGAGTTCAAATTACCGAAATGTTAGAGTATAGTGAACAAAATATTGCTTTTAAAAAGACTGTGACTCAAAATATAATAAAGGGTATTGCAAATAACGGTTTTACTAAAGAAAATTTGCTGTATATAATAGAAAACAGCGAAACCAATTTGGGTTTCGCTGAATGTTTCTACTGGGTAGATTTTATTCCAAAACTTTGCCGTTTTGCGCGTTTTGTTAACTAATCTTCAGTTTTCACAACAAAAGCAAAATCAATAAATCCGTTATCCTCGGTTAAAGGGAGTTCTAAAATATTTTGGCTGTAGCAAAGGGTTGTGTCTTGGAAGAATAGGGGAATAATGTTTTTGGATTTGGTTATATTTTCCTGTGCTAAACTGAGGTTTGTTTCAAGGGTACCGTAGTTTGATAAGTATTCTGTATTGTTTTGGCTAGGTGCTTTAACGGGGAAAACGGCTACCCAAAGTGTTTGACTTTTAAGTTGAGGCAATAATATTTGGGCGTCGTTTACAGCTTCAATATTCACAAAAGCCGAGAGGTTGCTTTGCCAGTGTCCAACAATGTCGGTAACAATCGGCTTTACATAGCCGTTATCGTAGTATGTCAGCTTAATATCAGAGGGGAATTTTGAGCCTTCAAGCTTTTTGACCTCTTGAGAATATAGCGCTTTGCCTTGCTCTAAATCATATGAATTTACAACGACATCATCTATAACAGCGTTACAAATTTTTGGGTAAATTGAGGTTGCGCTGACATATCCGTCTTTTAAATTTTCGCTAAAAACATTGCTTCCAACAAGGCTGAAAAGAGCGGTACGCATTTCGAGAGTAAACTCGCTGCTCATAGTCATAACCCAACAAATATTTTGAATATCTGCGGTTTTGAGTCCTGCTGTTTCCATTTCACTGCTTTGAGCGCTGTCGATAAAAGCTATGTCGATATTGTTTTCTTTTAGCTTTTCGGTTACAGGTTTATCGTTATTGCAAGTAATGAAAACAGCAGCGTTTTTCGCAACGTGAGTTCCGTTATATTCCTCGTTTTTATATAGACGAATACCAAAGCTTTCTTTGTTCCATTTAGTCAAACGATAACTGCCGCAGGAGATTATATAATCCTTAAAAAGACCGTATTTCCCTGCACTTTCTTTGAAAAAGTTTTCATTGCAGGGCTGAGCTACCGAGGTTGTTAGATTATATAAAAAGTCACTGTCTTCATATTCAAGGGTTATTTTAACTGTACTGTCATTCGGGGCAGAAACACCCAAGTTTTCGGGGGAAAGAGCACCTGAGTTTATCTCTTTTGCATTTTTGATACAAAAGAGTCTTGAAGCAAACGGAGCCATTGTTTTAGGGTCAAGAGCACGGCGAAGTCCAAAGACAAAATCTTTAGCAGTTAACTCGTCGCCATTGTTCCAAAACATATCTTCTCTAAGAGTAAAAGTATATGTAAGACCGTTTTTAGAGTATTCAGTACAAGCACCGTTTGAAACTTTGCCCGTTTCGTCTATACGCATAAGACCTTCATAAATATTTCGGACAATAAGAAGCTCTGCGTCACTACTTGCGGTTTGAGGGTCAAGTGTAACGGGAGTTTCGGGAAGTTCAAAATAAATATATGCGTCTTCAGTTTTGTCTTTACAACCTGCAAGTGTAAGGAGTGAAAATACAACTAAAATTGCACTTAAAATTCTATATTTAAACATAAATTTACATCCTTCTAAATAGATAATTTAATTATATACTTTTGGGAGCTAAAATTCAACTTAATACTTGTATTTTTGCTGTTTTTTTTGTAAAATAGATATGTAATTAACAATTATTCTGCTTTTTCGTAAAATAGAGTGGGCAGGGTGATTGTATGAGATTAAGAAAACGAAAACGGAATTTCAAACGCGCATTAATATCAGTGTTTCTTATAATAACGTTAGCGGTTATGGTTGTGACCTATTATTTAATGCAACCCGTAATTTTAAGATATGCTGTAAGTGCGGCTGAGACCATAATGCTTAACTGTGCAAACAAAGCGATTGTAAACGTCTTCGAAAATGAAATGATTTCTTATAAGGATATTGTAAATCTCAGTGAAAACGCTGACGGTTATGTCACAAGCCTTGAAATTGATGTTATGCAGATAAACGGTCTTAAAAGCAAGATTTCAAACGAAATGGCAAGGCTTATTGAAAAGCATGAGCGCTATGATGTGGCTATACCGATTGGCTCTTTTTTTGGAAATACATATACTAACGGTTTTGGACCTGATATAAAACTTAAAATGCAGATTACAACCACATGTTTCGTTGATTTCAGCCACGAATTTAAGAGTGCGGGTATTAATCAGGTATTACATATTGTTAATGTGGACATAGATATTAAGGGAAGCTTTGTAATAATCGGTTATAATCGAGGTATTAGTGCTTCCACCACTGCCATAGCGGCACAAACAGTAATTGTAGGCAAATCTCCCGATGCCTTTACAAATGTTTTGGAGAGTCAAACGGATAACACGGGAGGACTTATTAACGACTATGGAGCAATTGCAGAATAGGAGAAAAAGAATGGATTTTAACACCGCAAAATCTAGAATTGAGGAATTAAGTAAAGAACTTAAATACCACAATAGAAAATATTATATTGACGATGCTCCCGAAATTGAGGATTTTGAGTATGACAGAATGCTCAGAGAGCTTGAGGATTTGGAGAAAGAGTATCCAGAGCTCCTTAAAGCGGATTCTCCCACTCAAAATGTCGGCGGTGCGGCAAACAGACTCTTCAATGCGGTGACTCATACTGTAAAAATGGAAAGTCTTCAAGATGTTTTTGATTTTGAAGAACTCAAAGCCTTTGGCGAAAAAATTAACCTTGATAGAACTGCGTTTTCGGTTGAGCCGAAAATTGACGGATTATCGGTGAGCCTTGAATATAAAGACGGTTTGTTTTTCAGAGGCTCAACCCGTGGTGACGGTGTGACGGGTGAAGATGTAACTGCCAATTTGTTGCAGATTAAAAGTATACCAAAGGCTATAAAATTTGACGGCGAGTTAGAGGTTCGAGGCGAGGTTTATATGCCTAAAGAAAGCTTTTTAAAGCTTTTAAAACGCCAAGAAATAATGGGGGAGGCACTTGCTAAAAATCCCCGCAATGCAGCGGCTGGGTCGCTGAGACAAAAGAACTCTAAAATCACAGCCGAGAGAGAACTTAGCATATTTGTTTTCAATATTCAAAGAATTGTGGGAAAAGAGTTCACATCACATATTGAAACCCTTGATTTCTTAAAGGAACTAGGCTTCAATACTCTTCCTTTTTATACAAAATGCAGTGATATTAGCGGCGTTATTAAGGAAATTGAACGCATTGGCAACAGCCGTGGCAACTTAGAATTTGATATTGACGGCGCTGTTGTTAAGGTGGATAATTTAGCGTATCGTGATGACCTTGGAAGTACTTCTAAATTCCCGAAATGGGCAGTGGCTTATAAATATCCACCCGAGGAAAAGGAAACTGTTTTAAAGGAAATTGAAATTAATGTTGGCAGAACAGGCGCTTTGACACCAACTGCTATATTTGACACAATTACCCTTGCTGGAACCTCGGTTTCCCGTGCCACACTTCATAACGAGGATTTTATAACTTCAAAGGGAATAGGTATAGGAGACACAATTGTTGTCCGCAAAGCGGGGGATATTATCCCCGAGGTGTTATCTGTATCTAAACACGCTGAAAACTCGGCGCCATATAAAATGCCAACTGTTTGTCCCTCTTGCGGCTCGGCGGTTTTCAAGGAGGAAGGTGAGGCAGTTATTCGTTGCACCAACGCCGAATGTCCCGCCCAACTACTTCGTCATCTTATTCATTTCACATCCCGTGATGCAATGGATATTGAGGGACTTGGTCCCGCAGTTTTGGAACAACTTTTAGATTCGGGTTTGATTTCTAACATTGTAGACCTTTATTCACTAGATTTTTTTGAGGTTGAAAAGCTTGAAAGAATTGGCGAAAAGTCTGCTGAAAATCTTAAAACAGCTATTGAAAACTCAAAAAATCAAGACTTATCGAAACTGATTTTTGCCTTTGGTATTCGCCATATCGGCGCTAAAGCGGCATCTTTAATGGCGGAGCATTTTGGAAATATGGATGCTATTTTAGTTGCTTCTTTAGAGGATTTTGAGGCTATTGAGGGCTTTGGCGGTATAATGGCAAAATCAGCTATTGAGTTTTTTGCACTCCATGACACAAAAGAAATGGTTGAAGCACTTAAAAATAAAGGTCTTAATATGAAATCCTTAAAAGAGATTACCGACACTCGTTTTAAAGGACTAACCTTTGTGCTTACAGGCACCTTGCCAACCTTGAAAAGAAGCGAGGCAGGGGAGATTATTGAGAATTTTGGCGGGAAAACCTCTTCATCGGTTTCAAAGAAAACCGACTATGTTCTAGCGGGTGAGGATGCAGGAAGCAAACTCACAAAGGCTCAGTCTTTAGGAATTAAGATAATCTCGGAAGAAGAATTTTTCCAAATGACCAAATAGACCTTGACTTTTAAAGTTTTAAGTTTTAAAATATTAATATCTTCGGGGCGAGGTGTAATTCCTCACCGGCGGTTAAAGCCCGCGAGCAGATTAAAGTCTGTTGATTTGGTGAAATTCCAAAGCCGACGGTATAGTCCGGATGAAAGAAGATAAAGCATTAATTTTATTGCAATTTCCCCCGATTTTTATCGGGGGATTTTTATTTTTGGAGGTTTAAAAATGCAGAAAAATAATGTTAAAAAAATCAGTGTTACTGCACTATTTTGTGCTATTGCCTTTTTAATGACCTTTGTTTTCAGGTTTAAGGTGGGTTTTTTAACCTTTGATTTAAAGGATGCGGTTATTTCTGTAATATCACTTTTGTACGGTCCTATTTACGGCGTGGCATCAGCTGGTGTGGTTGCTGTTTTGGAACTTCTGTCTGTTAGTGATACAGGTCTTTATGGACTTATTATGAACTTTATTTCAAGTGCTACATTTGCTATCGCTTGTGGCAGTGTTTATAAGTTTAAAAGAAGCTTTTCTGGCGCAATTATTGCAGTTGTGGTTTCTGTCATAAGCGTTACAGCTATTATGATGGTCGCTAATATTTTTATAACACCGTATTATATGGGTGTTGAGACCGCAGAGATTATAGCGCTGATTCCCACAATGCTTTTCCCATTTAACCTTTGTAAGTCAATAGTAAACGCGGCTTCATTGCTCATAATCTATAAACCCATAACAAACGCATTAAAGAAAACGGGTCTTGTTGTTGCTAATAAAACCAACTACAAATTTTCCAAAAAATCAGTTATTTTGTTTGTGGTTTCGTTGGCTGTTTTGGCACTTGCTGTTTGCTTTATAATCTTCAAAATGGGTGGAAGTTTCAGTTTTCTTAAATAAGGAATAATTAGTTTGACAAAATTCCCTTAAAAAGGTATAATAATTTTATATAGTTTAGGAGGGTTACCATGGATAAGGTTATTGAGATTTTCGGCAGTAACGTGTTTGGCGATGCTGTTATGAAAGAACGCTTACCCGAGGATACATATAATATTCTTAAATCCACCATTAAAGAGGGTAAGGGCATAGATAGTAGTATTGCCGATACTGTAGCAAATGCTATGAAAGAGTGGGCTATTGAAAAGGGCGCCACTCACTATACCCATTGGTTCCAACCCTTAACAGGCATCACTGCTGAAAAGCACGATAGTTTTATTTCTCCCACAGAAGATGGCGGAATTTTAATGGAGTTTTCGGGCAAAGAACTTATTAAAGGTGAGCCTGACGCTTCTTCTTTTCCATCGGGCGGTTTAAGAGCTACCTTTGAGGCTCGTGGCTATACCGCTTGGGACCCCAGTTCTTACGCTTTTATTAAGGACGAAACCCTTTGTATTCCTACTGCATTTTGCTCTTACACAGGTGAGGCTTTAGACCAAAAAACCCCCTTGCTTCGCAGTATGGAGGCTATAAATAAACAAGCGCTTAGAATTATTAAACTCTTTGGTCACGATGATGTTAAGCGTGTTAATGTGACGGTAGGTCCCGAGCAAGAGTATTTCCTTGTGGACAAGACCCTTTATGATAAACGCCCCGACCTTATTTATTGCGGCAGAACCTTAATTGGTTCAATGCCACCTAAAGGTCAGGAGATGGACGACCATTATTTCGGCGTTTTAAAACCCCGTGTTGCAGCATTTATGCGTGAGCTTGACGCTGAGCTTTGGAAATTGGGTGTTCTTGCCAAGACCGAGCATAACGAGGCTGCACCCGCACAGCACGAATTGGCACCTGTTTTCACAACAATTAATATTGCCGCCGACCATAACCAACTTACAATGGAAATGATGAAAAAGACCGCTTTAAAGCACGGACTTGTTTGTCTTCTCCACGAAAAGCCTTATGACGGTGTTAACGGTAGCGGTAAGCACAATAACTGGTCGCTTTCTACCGATACAGGAATTAACTTCTTAAAACCAGGTAAAAAGCCTGAAGAAAACCTTTTGTTCTTGCTAACATTGGTAGCTGTTATCCGTGCGGTTGATTTGCATCAGGACTTACTTAGAATTTCGGTTGCAACTGCAGGTAATGACCATCGCTTAGGCGCAAATGAGGCTCCTCCTGCAATTATTTCTATCTTCCTTGGCGAGGATTTGGAAAGCATTTTAGAGGATATCGCTTGTGGCACACATCACGATAATATCAAGGGCGCCAAAATGAATATTGGCGCAGAGATTATTCCTGCCTTTAAAAAGGATAATACCGACCGTAATCGTACTTCGCCTTTTGCATTTACAGGCAATAAGTTTGAGTTCAGAGGTTTAGGCTCTGCTGCTTCTATTTCGGATACCAATGTTATGCTTAACACTATGGTTGCCGATGTTTTCTCTGAGTTTGCGGACAGACTTGAAAATGCCGCTTCTTTTGAAGACGAGGTAAACTGCATTGTTAAGGAAGTTATGGATACTCACCGCAGAATTATCTTTAACGGCGACGGTTATTCAAAAGAGTGGGAAAAGGAAGCCGAAAAGAGAGGACTCTTAAATCTTAAGAGCACTGTTGACGCTTTACCGTTGCTTAAGAACGAAGAAAACATTAAGATGTTCGAAAAGCACGGTGTTTTCTCTCGCACTGAAATTAACTCAAGAGTTGACATTATCTTAGAAAACTATACCAAGATAATTCATATTGAGGCGCTGACCCTTATTGATATGATGAATAAAGAGATTGTGCCTGTAATTTCTTCTTATACTGACAAGCTTTGCGCAACACTTCTTAACAAGAATAAGATTGGTGGCATTAACAGTGAGGTTGAGAGAGAATTGATTTACCGTCTCTCTGCCGCTGAAAAAGAAATATTCACCCTCACCAATGAGCTTAAAATGGCTACTGCGGCATCTGAGAAAATTAACGATGTTTACGAAAAGGCTGTTTTCTATCACGATAAGGTTTTAAAACTTATGGAGGATATTAGAAAATATGCCGACAGCGCCGAGTGTGTTGTTCCTGCAAGTATTTGGCCATATCCAAGTTACGGTGAATTGTTATTCAACATATAAAACTAAAAGCACCCTTAAAGGGTGCTTTTTTTATAGAGTCGGTCGGTAAGCCGAGTTCTGTCGCGGACGGTTATCTATCTAGGTGAAGGATTGCTCCAACACTCAAGCCGCTTTTCGTGGCACATCGGGCAAATGTATAGCCACACTTAGCGTTGCTCCGAATAGGGTTTACAGTATCACTACGTTCCCGTGTGATAGGTGAGCTCTTACCTCGCCTTTCCACCCTTACCTTGAAAACAAGGCGGTATATCTCTGTTGCACTTTCCCTAAGGTCACCCTCGGCGGCGGTTAGCCGCTATTCTGCCCTGTGGGGCTCGGACTTTCCTCAAGACACAAGGTCTCGCAACCGTCTAACCGACTCTTAAGGTATCATATCATAAAAACATCTATGTGTCAAAAGATAATTTAAAGAATAAACTATAATAAATAGTAGAAAATAGGTGTTTTTTATGGAAAGTTTGAAAAAATATTTTTTAGCCTCTAATTCTTGTGAGGGATTTGTTTCATATTTTGATACATCTTATAACCCAAATGACGGATGGAAAGCCTATATTATAAAGGGCGGTCCCGGTACGGGTAAATCGACCTTTATGAAAAGAATTGCAAAGGCATGTTTTGATAGGGGATATAAGCCTCATATTTGCCCTTGCAGCAGCGACCCCGATTCGCTTGACTTGGTAGTTATCCCCGAAACAAAAACTGTTATAATGGACGGTACTTCACCTCATACTATTGACCCTAAATATGCGGGTGCGGTTGAGAATATTTTGAATTTCGGCGAATTTTGGGATAACGACAAACTAAGGGAAAGACAAAGCGAAATAATTGCTGTTACAAATAACAACAAGGTGCTTCATAAAACAGCTTCGATTTATCTTTTAACTGCAGGTAATTTATTCAAAGACAACTTTTTAAGGCAGCAAAAAGCAACAAATGAAACAAAAATTAAAGATTACGCCTTGAAGATTTGCAGAAGAAACATTAAAGGAAAGGGCAAAAAGCCAGAGGAAAAGGTAAGGTTTCTAAGCGCTGTTTCGCCTAAGGGTGTTGTATCTTACCCCGAAACAATTTTAAAATATACAAATACTCCCGTAGTAATCAAAGATATTTACGGTGCGGTGAGCAATGAAATTTTACAGGAAATAAGGCTTTTCGCACTTAATAAGGGTTATAGAGTTTTAAGCTTTAAAAATCCTTTCTTGCCGCAGTATTTAGAGCATATTGTTATCCCCGAACTAAACTTTGCAGTTGTTACCGAAAACAACTTTATATATTTTAATTGCGACTCTCGACGAGTGCATTTTGAACGCTTTTTAGATAAGGATAAGCTTAATATTAAACGGATAAAATACAACAAAAAAGCCGCAAATGAACTTTTAAATTCGGCGGTTGACACACTGAAACTGGCAAAGAAAGTTCACGACGACTTAGAAAAATTTTATATTGATGCTATTGACTATAAAAAACTTGATAACTTTACAAAGGACTTTATACAGAAGATATAAAAAAACAGCTCAGGAAACTGAGCTGTTTTGATTTTAGTTATTAATGATTTCTTCTACTGCTTTATCAAGATAATTGGTCTCAATCAATTCAAAAGAGCCATTGTCAACCATTTGGGTCAAGGAGACATCAATAGGCATCTTGCCAAGCAATTTAACGCCTAATTCTTCGGCAACAGTTTCACTGCCACTGCCGAAAATTGTGAACTCTTTTCCACAGTCGGGGCAAACAACATAACTCATATTTTCAACAATACCTAAAACGGGGATATCCATCATTTTAGCCATATTATAAGCCTTTTTAACAATCATTGAAACAAGGTCTTGTGGAGAGGTTACGATAACCGCGCCGTCAAGAGGAATGCTCTGGAATACTGTAAGGGGAACATCGCCTGTTCCGGGAGGACAGTCAATTAAAAGATAATCAAGGTCGCCCCAAACAACATCGTGCCAGAACTGTTTAACAGCACCTGCAATAACGGGACCGCGCCAAACAACGGGGGATTCTTTATCGGGCAAAAGAAGATTTATAGACATAATCTTAATTCCGTTTTTGGTCTCAGCGGGTAAAATGCCGATTTCGTTTTGCAAAACGTGACCGTTTAAACCAAAAGTTTTAGGAATAGAGGGACCTGTGATATCGGCATCTAGAATACCAACCTTATAGCCTTTTTTGGAAAGAGCAACCGCAAGCATAGACGTAACCATTGATTTACCAACGCCGCCCTTACCGCTTACAATACCGATAACGTGCTTAATGTTATTGTATTCGCCGGTTGGCTCAATAAGACTTTGAGGGTCTTTTCCTTTACAGTTTGAAGAACAGGAACTGCAGTTACCTGAACAGCCCTGAGTGTTTTTTTCTGACATAATTTTCACCTGACTTTGAATTTCATAACAAATATTATACTACTTTTAAATTAAACTTTCAAGTAGTGCTTTGCAACCTTTTTCAATATCCGAAAAGGTAACATCAAAATTGCCGTAATACCAAGGGTCAGCAACATCCTTGTTCTTTAAAAGGGGTCTAATTTTATTATTTGCATCATTTGGGAAAATTCGTTTAATATTTCGTAAATTATTTGAATCCATGCAAATAAACATATCATATTTGTCGTAATCTGTTGATTTTAGTTGCACCGCCCGTTTTTCAGTAACAGGGATATTGTTTCTCTTAAGCTCAGCCAAGGCGGGTGGATAGATGGGGTTGCCAATACCACAATAAATTTCTTCACTACTTGTGGCCGAAGATTTAATTAGAAAATCGTCCTCAAGTCCCTTGTCTGCAACCAATTTTTTCATTATAAATTCTGCCATAGGACTTCGGCAAATATTCCCGTGGCACACGAACATAATTCTTGTCATAATTTTATTGGAACTTCCTTGTCAATATTAATACTGTTGGGTGTTACGGTGCAGTCGTATGCCAATATATTAACACCTAATTTTTTTGCTTTTCGCAAAGTATCACCAAATTTTTTGTGGGTATTATTGTTTGGTTTGAAAATTTTGGGTCCTTTCATTTGAATAACAAACAATATGTAAGCCTCAAAACCTTCATTAATACAACTAATCAGTTCTTCTATGTGTTTAACTCCTCGCTTGGTTGGTGCGTCGGGGAATAAGGCAGTGCCATCTTGCTCTAAAGTGCATCCTTTAACCTCTAAGAAAATTTTTCGTTTGCCGTCCTCAATAAAAAAATCAAATCTAGAATTTTTATATTTAACTTCTCGGCGGATTTTGGCATCTTTAGAAAAAATATCTCCAAGTTTCAACCACTCTTCGGCAACATGGTTTGGAATTTGAGAGTCCATATTAATAAGCAAAGTTTCTTTATAAACAGCAATTAAATCATATTGAGTTTTTCGCAAGGGATTATTACTTTTTTCGAGAAAAACTGTGGTATTTGGCACTAAAAGTTCACGGCATCTGCCTGTGTTTTTTACGTGCACAGTTTCGGTTTTGCCGTTAATTTCAACATTTGCAATAAATCGGTTTGGTCGGGACAAAAATTTCCCCTCAACTATATTGTTATATCTCATACAAGTTCCTCAAACGTACAGTTTAAAAGCTCGGCTTCGGCTTTAGAGTGGGTAACAAGAATTAGCGGTTTTTCGCCCAAAACTTCGTTTATCAGGTTTGCCGCTGTATCAATATTCTCTTGGTCCAAGCCTGTGAATGGCTCATCTAAAACGAGATAGTCAAACTGGTTGGATAGTGCCCTTACAAGAGCAACACGGCGGCTCATACCACCCGAAAGGTCGCTTGGCATCTTGTTTGCATAATCCTTTAAACCGAGTCTTTCAAGATATAAAAGAGCAGTTTCTTCATCTGCGCCGAAAAGGGTTATGTTTTCTAAAACCGACTTAAAGGGAATAAGTCTGTCCTCTTGAAAAACAACGGCGGGTTTTAAATTTTCCGCTTTTTGAATTTCGCCTTTTAGAGGTGTTTCCAAGCCCAAAATCAGTCTTAAAATTGTTGTTTTTCCGCTTCCGCTTTCACCAAAAAGGCAGATGCGGTCCTTTTTGCTTATTTGGAGTGAGAAATCCTTTAAAACCTCGGTTTTTTCGTAGGAAAAACCGATATTATTTAATTTTATCATATAGGTTTCCCCTCCAGAAAAACTTGATTATATTTTCTAAAAGTAGACTTAAGATTATAATGGTCAAAACTACCGCAAAAACTTTTGCGTACTCAAGGTTGCTTTTTGCGTTTGAAAGCAAAGCACCGATACTGCCTGTGGGGTTGCAAATAACCTCGGCGGCAACACCCGATTTCCAAGCAAAACCAAGACCCGTTATAACTGATTCACGGAAAAAGGGCATAATTGTTGGAATTTTAATGTTTTTAACAATTTCGGTTTTGGTCATACCCATTACACCCGCCATTTCAACAAGGCGGTTATCAACCGATAAAAGTCCCGTTTCAACCTGCAACCAAATGATTGGGAAAACCATCAAAAATGATATGAAAGAGGGGATTACATCGGAGGGTATCCAAAGCCAAGCCAAAATGATAAAGGCGGCAACGGGTACCGAGCGTATAAGCCTTGAAATGGGTTCGGCAATGGTTTTAAAAATATTACTGTTGCCCGAAAGCATACCGAAAATAAGTCCTAAAACAACCGCAAATATAAAACCGCTTAAAATATGCAAAAGAGAACTTGCAACCGCTTCCCAAAAAGAGGGTAGTTTAACACAATTTATAAACTCCTTTAAGGTGTCAAGAGGCAGTGGAATTTTGAAAAGAAGTTTTGAATTTGCTAGGCTTCCCAAAATATGCCAAAGCAGAATCCATAATAAAATGGACCCTGCTTTAAGCGAGATTTTTTTCAAATTATTTTTCATAATAGAAACCGTCTGCAGGTAATTTTCCGCCAACTGCGGTTTTATCTGCATCAAATAAAACTTGAAGATATCCCGAAAGCTTTGTCTTCATTTCACTGCCCGAAACAAAGGTTAAATTGCAGTTGGGGATAGCCTTTTTAGCAATGGGAGCCTTAGGAATAATGCCGTAGGTCTCGCAAAGAGTAGCAGTTGTATCAATATCGTTATTAGCGGCTTCAATAGAGGCTTTGTATTCCTCTAAGAACTTATCAACAGTTTCTTTGTTGTCTTTCAAAAACTCATTTCTTACAACAACACAACCCATCATAAGAGCTGATTTGTTATCAACCTTTTCCCATTCTTTGGTTAAATCAATGGCGATTTTTGCACCTTCGTTTTGAATTGTAAGGGTGGTTGCAACGGGTTGGGGAGAGATGATTATAGCACTGGGGTCGGTAGCCCAAACGCTGAGAAGCTCGGTTCCTTCAGCTTTAAACTCTAATGTAACATCGTCCTTAATTCCGTTTTTCTCAAGTAAGTAGTTGATGATATACTCGGGGTTGGAGCCTTGACCTGTTGTGTAAACCTTTTTGCCTTTCAAATCTTCAAGGCTTGTAATTTCAATTCCTTTAGGTGTTACAACATTAAGAACTCCGAGTGTGTTAACCGCTAAAACGGTAATGTTGCCTTCGGTCTTGTTGTAAAGCTTTGCGGCAAGGTTTGTTGCAATGGCGGCAATGTCAGCCTCTTTGTTGGAGATTTTAGCAACAATTTCATCGGGCTGTGCCACAACTGTAACATTATAGTCACCCTCGGTTTTGTCCTTGTCAGCCTTATCTTTAAGGTTGGCGGCACCAATGCCTGTGGGTCCCGAAAGAACATAAACATTGGCTTTTACAAGTTCGGGTGTCTCAGAGGCAACCGAGCTGTTATTATCGGTTTGACCGCAAGCGGTAAGACCGAGTGTAAGCATTAATGTGAGTAGTAAAGCTAGAATTTTTTTCATTTTAAATCACCTTTATAATATTTTTTTCCCGTTTGATTTTACCTTTTTGCTCAAGTGCATCAAAACCGCGGTAAAGTGTGGCGCGGCTAAGCCCCAGCATCTTTGCAAGAAGTGTGAAACTAACGGGTATTTTAACAATTTTACTGTCGGGCATATTGTCTATCAAATATTTATAAACAACATCTTCCGCACTGGTGCAGGAAATCATACGAAGCTTCCTATTTAAAAACCTTATTTTATCCGAAAGGAAATTTATATAGTTGATAGAAGTTTTGGGATATTTTTCGAATATTTTTTTGAGAGTTTGCTCATTTATAAACATAACCTCGGTATCGGTGTTGGCAACAATGTGGCTGACATAGGTGTCACCGTTACCAAAAACCGCCGCCGCACCGAAAACACTGCCCTTTGGAAAGGCTTTCATAAAAAATCCGTCGTCATTGTCGGTCACAGCAGATGCTTTGCCTTTGATTATATATCCCAAGGCTTTCTCAAATTTGTCGGCTGAATAAATCGTATCGCCTTTGTTAAAATGAACGGGGGAGTCAAGAAACGAAATGATTTCTTTAATTTCTTTTTCCTTGAGACCCTTAAATAAAAATAGGTCGCTAATCATAGTAAACTCCAAAAACTGTCTCAAATGATACAAATATTATAACCTATATTATGTTTTTTGTCAAATAAAAAATCAGCACTTTCGTGCTGATTTCGAGGTTATTTTTTATTTTTTTTAAATAAATCTTTAATTATTGTAAAGAGAATAATTAAAAATGCTGTTGCAAAAAGTGAAAAACCGATAATTACGGCAGTTTTAAGTCCATAAGGTATTTCTTTTAAGGTTATATTGTCCGATGCTTTCGATTTTACCGAAAATGTTGATTTAATATAATCTGTGCTTGTATCAACATCGGTGTAGAAACTTAGAGTATAGAGCTTTTTGTCCTCAACGGTGAAAAACTGAGTTAAAATATACTCTTCGGTTTTTAAATCAATGCGGACATATTTTTGTTCGCCGTGCATAACAATTTTACCCTTAATATTTTCAAAACCTGTTATATCGGGCAATAGACTTCTAATGCTACTGTCAGACAAATTTGAAAGGTTAGATACGGCTTTTGAAAAGTCATTTTCTAAGGCTGTTAATTGAATTTGTCTTGTGTTGTCCTCGTCAGTTGCCAAATATAAAATCCCTTGTGTTTCTATTTTTTTCTTCAAATCATCAAGGTCAGTGTTTAAAGCATCAGCAACCTCTTGCGGCTCTGCTGAATAAACCAAAAACTCACTGCTTGGGGTTATCTGGTCTATACTTAGTGCATGAGCGTTTAGGGTTAGGAAGGATAGAATAATAAATGTTAATAAAAAATATCTGATTTTTTTCATGTTAAATTAATCCATTATGTTTTTTAGCGGCGGTTAATGTATTTTGCATAAGCATTGCAATAGTCATGGGTCCAACCCCGCCGGGAACGGGAGTGATGGCAGAGGATTTCTCTTTGACATTTTCAAAATCAACATCGCCGCAAAGCTTACCGTCAAGACGGTTAATACCAACATCAATAACAACTGCGCCGTCTTTAACCATATCTGCTGTTACAAAGTTTGGTTTGCCTACAGCGGCTACTAAAATGTCAGCATTTCTGCAGATTTCTGCCAAGTTTTTAGTTCTAGAATGGCAGATGGTAACAGTTCCGTTTTTGTGGAGAAGAAGCATATTCATCGGCTTTCCAACAATGTTAGAACGACCGATTACAACGCAATTTTTACCCTCTACCTCAATGCCCTCGTATTTAAGCATTTCCATAACACCTGCAGGGGTGCAAGGCAAAAAGTAGTAGTCGCCAATCATAATTTTGCCCACATTTACGGGATGAAAAGCGTCAACATCCTTTTCGGGGTCAATGGAGTTTATAATCAACTTCTCATCAAGGTGTTTTGGCAGAGGTAACTGACACAAAATACCGTTAATTTCGGGGTCGGCGTTTAATTTGGTAATTAAATTTAATAATTCATCTTCGGTTGTGCTTTCGGGCAAAGCGTATTCGCGAGAGAGAATTCCTAAAGCCTCACAAGCCTTTTTCTTGTTTGAAACATAAACCTTAGATGCGGGGTCTTCGCCGACAATAATTACTGCAAGACCCACTGTTATCCCTTTTGTTTTTAATTCGGCAACCTCGTTTTTTACTCTTTCTTTAACTGCGGCAGAAATTACTTTTCCGTCTATTAGCTTATACATTTTCTATATTCTCCTCTTGATTTTCTTTGAATAGGGAATTGTATTCACCTTTATTTGTTTTCTTTTGATTTCTGTAGAAAACGAAAAGCAGAATGGCGCTTGTTATACAAATTGTGAAAGATAAAAGAGATGATATCCTAATGCGCCCCCACATTAAACTGTCTGTTCTAATAAGCTCTAAAAATCCTCTTTCAAAACCGTACCAAACGCCGTAGGAAAGCAAAATCTGACCGCTGAATTTGCGATTTTTGCTTATCTTATGTAGAACAAACACGCCTAAAAGACACCAGATTGATTCATATAAGAAGCAGGGGTGAACAAGACCCTCGGAGCCCATATAACTGATTGTTCTAGCGCTCTCCATACCCCACCAACTGCTGCCAGTAAATGTACCGAAGGCTTCCTGGTTAACAAAGTTACCCCAACGGCCGATACCTTGTCCAATAAGAAAACCAATGGCGGTAATATCTAAAACATCTAAAATTTTCAGTTTAAAGAGTTTGCAGAATAAACTGCCAAAACCTAAAGCACCGATAACTGCGCCGTAGATTGCAAGACCTGAAAATCCTGACGAGGTAAAACCGAAAAAGTCTGAAAAACTCTCTAGCTTTTCACCATCGAAAATTAAGTAATAAGTTCTGGCACAGAGAATTGCAATAGGTGCGGTTATAATAACCGCATCAAGCAGTTTATCAAGATTAATGTTAAACCTCTTTGCATTTTTGTAGGCATATAAAAGAGCCATTGCAAAACCAAAAGCAATTATAATACCATACCAATAAATATCCCAGTGACCTTTGCCCAACGGAATTGTAAAGGCAATAGGGTTAAGGGTCAATTTAATTCCAAAAATTGTAACAATCATTATTTCACCTGCATTATTTAGGGTTTATAACCGATAAAACTGTGTTTTCGGTATCAAAGCATTTAAGCTTTCGGCTAACATCTTCAAGAGTTATACTTCTTAAATATTTAAGCTCGTCAAAAAGTGATGTGTCGTTCATAGCGCAGTCGGTAAGACTCATTGCAATGCTTTCAACATTATTAAACATCCTAATTGCAGAGCCGTACATACTGGCTCTGATGGCGGAAAACAGTTTTTTATCAATACCGTCGCGTTTTAAACGACCGATTTCGTTTTTAATCTCTTTTGCAACAGCCTTGGGGTCAGAAGACTCGCCCTCAAAAATCAAGGCGGAATATCCATCGCCGCAGAAATGCTCACTTTCAAACTCGTCATTTATAAGCCCTTTGTTGATAAGTTCTTTGTAAAGGGGAGAGGCATCGCCTGAGATGATATTCAATAGCATAGCTATTATAATTTTTTCTTTTACGGTAAGGGGTGTTTCGTCAACTTCCTGTTTAAATCCAAAGCAGAACATGGGCTGAGCCACCTCTAAGGACTGCTCGGTATAATTAGTTACAACCTCATAAGGTTCCTTTGGCTTAATGCGCATAATTTCGTGAGGCTTAGATGGTTTAATACCTCTTTCTATTTGTTCTAAGCAAGTGTCAGCATCAACGTTACCGGCAATACAAATAAACATATTAGAGGGGTTATAAAAGGTATTATAACAGTCAAATAAAAGCTTGTAATCAATTTTGGCAATAGATTCAACTGTACCCGCAATGTCAATTCTAACGGGGTGGTTGTGGTACATTGCCATTAGCATATTAAACATAACCCTCCAAGCGGGGCTATCGTCATACATACGAATTTCCTGACCGATTATTCCTTGCTCTTTTTTGACAGTTGCCTCGGTAAAATAGGGAGACTGAACAAAGGAAAGGAGAATGTCTAAGTTCTCATAAAATCTGTCCGAGCAAGAGAAAAGGTAACAAGTTTTATCAAATGAGGTAAAGGCGTTAGCATAAGCACCTGTTTTTGCAAACTTTGTAAAAGCGTCGCCGTCCTCACTCTCAAAAAGCTTATGCTCTAAAAAGTGGGCGATACCCTCGGGCACGGCGGTTTCTTTGCCGTTTACATTAAATATAGTGTCAATAGAGCCGTATTTTGTACCAAAAAGGGCGTAGGCAGATTTATATTGAGGCTTCTCAAGTATAAAAATTTTAAGCCCATTATCTAAGGTGGCTTTTACATAGGCTTCGCCAATTTCATTTTCGAAAAATTCTTTTTTCAATTTGAAGCCTCCTTAGGTAAAAGTTTATAAACGGTGTGAAGCTTTACTCCCTTTGCAGCGGCAATAACATCATCACGAGTGATTTTAGCAACCTTTTTTGCAATATCTTCGGGGGAATAAAGCTTTTTGTTATTGATTTTTATGGCATACCATAAGTCAATGGAATTCTGACTGTCGTTATAAGAATTTAGTGAGTCGGTAATACTCTTAATGGAAGACTCAAACTCAAAGTCGGTAAATTTACCTTTTTTAACAATTTGAAGTTGGTTTAAAATTTCCTTTTGGGCTTTTTCGCAGTTTTCGGTTTCAACACCGCTTTCAACAGTGATTAAACCCTTTTGACGAATGCTTGAAGCAGAGCAGTAATAACACAAACTCATTTTTTCTCGAACGTTAGCAAATAAACGGGAGTAAGGTCCGCCGCCGAAAATATCGGTCATAACCATTAAAGGCAGAGCCACACTATCGTTGCCGTAAAGCTCACTTGAAAAACCAAGACATAGCTTACCTTGTGCTACATCCATTCTGTCAACCACAGTGTTCGGGTTTTTAATTGCATTAGTTTTGGTGGATTCGGTGCAATTTGTAACGTTCTTTCTCTTAATGTTTGCAAAACGCTCTGAAACTTCTTCAAAGAAACCTTCGGGAACAGTTTTGCCAACAACCTGAACTCGCACAAAGGCAGTTTCAAGCATATTTTTCCAAGTGTTATAAAGACTTCCACCGGTTATAGCCTCAACATCCTCAACAGTTCCGCATTTGGGCAATCCGTAGACCTCGTCTTTATACATTTCTTCAATCAAACGTTTTTTTGCAAAAACACGCTTTTCGCTGATTTCGCCCTTAATATGTTCTATAGCCTTTCTCTTCTCGCGTTCTAAATCTTCACTGAAGAAAGCGCCGTTTTCAGTGTTAGGCTCGAATATTAAATCAAGAAGCAATTTACTTGCGTTTTTAACAAGCGATTCATCTTCAAAGGAGAACTTATCATTGATAACCGAAATGGTCATTTTTAAAAGCTGATAATCGCCGTATTTTTCCGCAGTGGCGTTAAGTCTTGCGCCGTAAAGCTTGGCAAGTTTAAGGTTAAGACGGGAAAAATCGGGATATTTTTTACTGCAAGAGGTAAGAATAAAGGGAAGCAAGGCATTAGCCGCAACAGTATCCTTATTCAACGGAAGATAAAAGTTATAGGAAATAAGGGTTGTGTTAAAACGGCTGTTCTTAATAAATAACCCTTCAACACCTCTATTTAGCTTTAAAATCTCAAGTGCCATAAAAGTTTTCCTTTCGGTTAAATACTTATAGTAAGTATATCACATTTAACAGTAAATTTACAACTAATAATTTAAAGTGTGCTAAAATAATTTAAAAGAGGTGAATGCAGTGAAAAAACGCGGTATACCAATACCCACCCGAATTATTATTTCAGGCATACTTTTACTTATACAGTTAGTCTTTATAACAACTGTGATATATGATTATACCGTTGCTTCTACAACGGCTTATGCTATATCTACCGTTTTGGGTATTATAACGGTTATAGTTTTGATAAATAGGCGTTCAAATCCCGACCATAAAATTTCTTGGATTGTTTTTATTCTAATTTTCCCGATTTTTGGAATAACGGTGTTCTTACTTTGGGGCGGCGGCAGAATATTGCCTTCAATAAAGAAGCGAATGATAAGTGGGGAAGCCAAATATAAATCTTATTTAAAGGACAATGACGAGGTTTTAGAGTCGTTAAAATACCATGATTTGCTTCATTCTCGCCAAGCGGAATATCTTACACGCGAGAGCGGTTACCCAATTTATAATAATACCTCTACTGAGTATTTTTCTCCTATAGATAATCTTATGCCAAGACTCTTAGAAGAACTTGAAAAGGCAGAAAAATATATTTTTATTGAGTTCTTTATATTGGCAGAGGGCAAAATGTGGGATGAAATCCACAAAATATTAAAAAGAAAAGTTCAAGATGGGGTAGAGGTTAAGGTGATTTTTGACGATTTCGGCTCGATAAAAAGACAGCGCAAGGGTTTTGTACAACGCCTTAAATCAGAGAAGATTGAGGTTGCAGTTTTTAACCCAATAAACCCCTTTATGAATATTTTTATGAATAATCGTAATCATCAAAAAATAATTGTGATTGATGGGAAAACAGCGATTACAGGCGGTTTTAATATCGGCGATGAGTATATCAATGAGTGGAAGCGATTTGGTCACTGGATGGACGCCGCTATACTTATAAAAGGTGATGCTGTTAAAAGTTTCTTGTCTCTTTTCTGTTCTATGTGGGATTTTGCCACAAGAAAACCTATAAAGATGTCAAAATACATTTCGAATTACGAAGTTAAAGCCGACGGATTTGTTATACCTTATGCCGACGACCCATTAAATGACAAAAACCCCGCCGAGGGTATATATTCCCAAATTCTAAACACTGCACAAAAATATGTATATATTACAACGCCATATCTCATAATTGATAATGCGATGAAAAATAATTTAATGATGGCGGCAAAATCAGGGGTAGATGTTAGAATAATAACTCCGCATATTCCTGATAAATGGTATGTTCACAATGTTACACAATATAATTATTTGGAGCTTTTAGAATCGGGTGTTAAAATTTACGAATATACTGACGGTTTTATACATTCAAAACTTTTTGTGTCGGATGATGCTGTAGCAACTGTTGGGACTGTAAATATGGATTACCGCAGTTTTGTTTTTCAGTTTGAATGCGGTGTCTGGATATGCAACAGCGAAACAGTTACTGATATAAAATGTGATATTTTGAATATTATTAAAAGAAGCGAAGAAATAAATATTGATTTGTGGAAAAAAAGACCCCTTAAACAAAGATTTTTACAAGCAATTTTACATTTATTTGCCCCTTTTATGTGATTGACATTTTAAATTTTTCTTGATATAATAATAAAGAAGAATAAATTCTGGGAGGATTTATAATGAAAAGCTTTTTAAAGGTTATTGGCTCACTCTTGGCAGTTTTTGGCGCGGTTATCAGCGCTTTGGCTGTTTTCGATAAATTCGCAAACAAAAACCGTATTAAAGGCGATTATTTAGAGTGCGATATTGAAAATATTGAAGAATAATTAAAAGCGGTGTTTTAGCACCGCTTTTATTAATTTAATCTTGACAATTTAAATTTAGTGTGGTATAGTTTCAAGGTCGCACAATAATGCACGAATGCGGGTGTGGCGGAATTGGGCGAAGCGGTGTGCCGCATCCTGTGGATGAATAAGGCACGGCGCTGAGGTGAAGAAATAAGGAGAAATGCGAAGCGCTCCAAGCGAGCAGAGCGACTATATTTCTGAGGGCAAAACGCACGGAGTGCGGCTGCCAAATAAATATCAGTCCAAATTTTCTTATATCTTCTTATCAATTTAATAAATTTGCGGGTGTGGCGGAATTGGCAGACGCACTAGCCTTAGGAGCTAGCGCATTAGCGTGCAGGTTCAAGTCCTGTCACCCGCACCAAGATCCAAATCTGACCGTTAGGTTGGGTTTGGATTTTTTTATAGATAAAAATGTTATTTCGTAATAATTAAATTGATTTTTGTATTGAAAAAGTATTTTAAAAATGGTATAGTTGCTTTATTATATTTTTAATAAAGAGGTAGATTGATGAAAAAGTTATTTAGCTATGCTATGGATATTGGCGAGCAAATGCTTATTTCGGGCGCCGAAGTTCACCGTGTGGAAGAAAGCGTGACTCGTATTTGTAATGCTCTTGGGGCAGTTAGAGTTGATGTTTTCATTATTACCAGCAGTATGGTGGTTACTGTACATACAAATGACGGTGAAATATATACCCAAACCAGAAGAATTATGTCTTCGGGTATAGATATAGAAAAACTTCATGGTTTAAATCAGTTGTCGAGAGAAATTTGCGAAAAAAATCTTTCGGCAGAGGAAATTGAAACCAAATTAAATGCCGCTATAAATTGCAAAAAATATCCTATATGGTGGGAGTTCGTTTGCTATGCGGTGATAGCCGGTGCGTTTACTTTGTTCTTTGGTGGAACGGCTATTGAAACATTGATTTCATTACTTGTGGGCTTTGCTGTTAGATGCAGTATCTCCGTTTTTAATAGGTTAATTACCAATAAGATTTTTTCAAAGTTTATTTCCACTGCTGTCGCTACATTTTTAGCACTAATTGCAGTTAAATTCGGTTGGATACCAAATGTGGATAAAATTATAATCGGTAATATTATGACTTTAATTCCCGGAATAGGTTTAATTAACGCTTTGCGTGATTTGTTTACGGGTGATAGCATTGCGGGACTTTTGCGAACAATTGAGGCGGTGCTTACTGCTTTGGCTATTGCGGCGGGATATTTTGTAATTGCTGTTTTGGGAGAATTTATACTATGACATTAACTGAGATAATTCAAATCATATCGGGTTTTGTGGGTTCGATTGGATTTGCAATACTTTTTAATATTCGTGGTAAAAGACTTGTTGTAACCGGAATTGGCGGTTTTGCTTCTTGGTTTATTTTTGTTATACTCAGTTGGTATATTCCAAGTGAGCCTATTATTTATTTTATTGTGGCTTGCGGAATTTCGATATATGCTGAGGTTATGGCAAGGGTTGTAAAAGCGCCCACAACAACCTTTATTATTTCTTCGTTAATTCCTTTGGTGCCCGGAGGTTCGCTTTATTACACAATGGCAAATGCGTTTGAGGGCAATTTAAAGGTTTTTTTACAAAGAGGTGTATATACTCTAGAACTTGCTGCTGCATTGGCGTTGGGTATTATAGTTTCAACGGCGGTTGCAAAAATAATATACGGAACAATAAATAAAAGGCAAAAGCCTTGAACTTGCAACGGTTCAAGGCTTTTTTTGTTTTAAGAACAAAATCTGTGGTCTCCGATGGTGGTTATAACGGGGCGGCTGAATATCCATTTGCTTGTTGCTTTTTTGGGGTTATAGTAATAAATTGCGCCGCCACTTGGGTCTAAACCGTTAATTGCATCGGTTGCGGCATTATATGCGCTTTGAGATATTGGCTCATAAAATTGACCGTCGTTAAGGCAAGAAAACGCGCCCTTTTGATAGATGACGCCCGACATTGTATCAGGAAAAGATGGGTGTTCTATACGGTTTAACACAACAGCTCCCACTGCAACCTGTCCCATATACGGCTCGCCGCGAGCCTCGGCAGATATGATTCTTGCCAACAACTCGTAATCTGACGAACTGTTAGAACTGCTTGAATTTATACCCATTGCCGCAAGGGTTTTCTTTCCGGCAATACCGTCGGCTACAAGTCCGTTTTTCTTTTGAAAAAAAATAACTGCATTTTTGGTTTGTGTGCCGAAAATTCCGTCAATTTCGCCATCATAATAACCCCAACGCTTTAGTTTGGTTTGAATTTCGATAACTTCTTGAGATTTTGAGCCAAATTGTGACAGTGCATAGGTAGATATTGAAAATATGCATAATATGAGAATTAGTGAAATAATAATATTAATGTATTTCATTTTTCACCCTCCTTATTTACATATTTTACAAAATAACAATAATTATTCTTTTATTACAAATAATTATAGTTTTCTCAAACCTTTTGTGACAAAAAAATCTCGGACCTCGATATATAATGTAATTTAGAAAAAATCGGGGTGAAAGTTTTGAAGAATACTATTAAAATCAGTGCAAAGATTGAAGATTATACTATAAAGGAATTAAGCTCGGCAGTAACACTTCATGTTTTGGTGGGACTAGCTTCTGCCATTATGAGCAGAGGAGTGATTTTGGGTCAGTTTATGCCATTTGGTCTAGCTTTTCTTGGTGGGTGTAGTTCATATTTTGTACCCGCCGCAATGGTTGGAGCATTTATTAGTTATTTTATACCTGCGGCGGACACATCGGGTTTTAGGTACATAGCGGCATTGTTTGCTGTACTTTCAATTAAGTTGTTGCTTTCTAACTATAAAAAAATTGTAAGTAGTCCTTATTTCAGTGCCTTAATTTCTTTTTTGGCTTGTACCTTGACGGGCTTTACCGCCATTAGTACAGGACAAGCCGAGGCTATAACCGTTTTAACCGAAGGGTTGCTTTGCAGTTTAGGTGCTTATTTTATTTGCAAAACCTTTAAAGCGTTTGAGCGAGAAACAGTCGGCTTTTCATCCGAGGAGTTAGCCAGTCTTTTACTTACATTCAGTATGGTAATAATGGGACTTTATTCTTTCACACTTTTAAATGTTTCGCTTGGCAGGATTTTAGGTGTAATACTTATTTTGGTTGCCTCTAAATATGGTGGTATAATTGCGGGTGCTATCAGCGGTATATCGGTTGGATTTTCCTTTGCTTTGAGTGGCTCACAAGGTGGATTGGGGCTTACCTTTGCACTTGTCGGCCTTATGTGCGGTGTTTTTGCAAATCTGGGTAAATATTCGCAAATAGTAGTTCTTATTTTGCTTAGTTTCATTGGCAATGTATTAACAGGAGATATAACAAGCGTTACAATAGTTATGGCAGAGTCTGTAATCGGCAGTCTGTTGTTTCTAGTAATACCTAAAAATATTGGTATCGGTTTTGGAAAAATTTTTGCGGCATACCCAAAAATGAGTTCTTCAACAGGGGTTAAAAAATCACTCACAATGAGGCTTAATATGGCTTCAAATGCTTTGAGAGACATTTCTCAAACAGTTGAACAAGTATCGCAAAAACTCTCTCAAATCAACTCTCCTGACTTTGGAAAGGTGATTTACTCAATAGAACAAGAGGCGTGTAAAGGTTGTAAATTGAGAGTTCATTGTTGGGAGAGTAGAAGAGAAAGCACAGTCGATGCAATTATGTCAATAACCAAGGCTATAAAAAATAATGAAACTATATTAGAAAATTCTGTTCCCGAGGAATTTTCGGGCAGATGCTTGCGTGTTTCTAACATAACAAATGTGACATATCGGAAATATTCAGAATACGCTTCGCGCATATCTGCAGAAAACCGAATTGATGAAGTAAGGTCGGTGGTGTCAGACCAGTTTGACGGAATTTCCGATATGCTAAGAGACCTTGCCGAAGATTTTAAAAACGACGAGCAATTCGACAGTGTAACAGCTGAAAATGTTGCAAACGCCCTTAAAAATTTAGATATTAGGGTTACCGAGGCGGGTTGCAGAATTGACAAATTTGGCAGAATGACCCTGGAATTTAAGCTTAAAAAAGACTGTGAGGTTATAATTAATAAACTTTCAGTTATGAAAACCGCCTCCATAGTATGTGAACGCAACTTTGATGTTCCCAACATTAGCGAGGTTGGTGGAGAAATTTTTATTGTTTTAAATGAAAAGGCTGAAATTACCATTGAATGCGGTGCTGAGCAAATTTGCGCTAATGAATCTAAAATGTGCGGTGATGCCTATAAGTATTTTAACGACGGCAGAGGCCATTTTCTCATGATTTTAAGTGACGGTATGGGTACGGGCGGCAGAGCGGCTGTAGACGGCGCTATGGCGTGCGGTTTAATGTCGAGGCTTGTGAAAGCAGGTTTTGGGTTTGACTGTTCGCTTAAATTTTTAAATTCTTCAATGCTTTTCAAATCTACCGATGAATCATTAGCTACCGTTGATGTTGCGAGTATAGATTTGTTTACGGGTCAGACCGAGCTTTACAAAGCGGGTGCCGCCCCCACAATCATCAGGCGTTCGGGCAGAACGGGCAAGGCAGAAAGCACCTCGTTGCCTGCGGGAATTTTGCGTGATATCGGTTTTGATAAAGCAAGTTTGAAATGCAAGGTAGGGGACATTGTTGTTATGATGTCCGACGGTGCGGTCAGCGAAGGAATTGACTGGATACGGGATGAAATTGAGCGTTGGACCGACGGCTCGGCACAGAGCCTTGCAGAGCGTCTTTGTGAATGTGCAAAACGCCGCCGAACAGATGCCCACGAGGATGACATAACTGTTCTAACGGCGATTTTGAAAAAATCAGTTTAAAATTTTAAGGGAAGAAATGATGATTTTTATATCATTGTTTTGACCTATTATTGAAAGCGGCAGACCGCTTTGGGAAAAGTGAAAACGAAATTTGTTATCTTCTAGGCGGTAATCAAAATAATATTGGTCATCACTAAGCCCAAGATTTTCGGTGTTTACGGCTTTTAAAAAGCCATCATAAAATATTTTTATGGGAGATTCCTTTTCGAAATTTTCGAAAGGGAACTCTTTTTTTATTTCCAAAAATTCAAGTTCGCAATTTTCATCAGTAAAATTTAGGGTTAAGCCTTTTAAATTTTCGGGTTTTTGGAGGGTGAGGCAAAGGCTTGAATTATTATCACTTCGAGCCTTAAAAATATATTCTTGTTTTTTGATTTTTGCAGTAACCATAAACTCTAAATTTTGAGTATGCGGTTTAACTGTTGTGTTTTTACTGCAATTGCAAAGCAAAATCACACAAAACAACAAGAGGAAAAACTTTCTCAAAGCGTATCACACCTTTAAATTAAAGCTCCTCAATAATATCGGTGGGCAATAAAGCGTGTTCACTGCGTTTTGCGGCGGCTTTATCGGCAGATAGTGAATGTGTATATACTGCAAACTTTGCCGACTCTTCGGATGAATATCCTTGTGCTAAATAAGAAACAGTAATACCCGCTAAAACATCACCGCTGCCACCCGTTGCCATACCGCTGTTGCCGAGAATATTGAAACTCACATTTCCGTCTTTATCGGCAACAATTGTGTTACTGCCTTTTAAAATCAAGGTGCAACCGTATTTCTTGGCAAATTCACTTGCTATTTTCGGTCGGTTTGCTTCGATTTCGCTTACAGAAAGATTAATTAATCTCGACATTTCGGCGGGGTGCGGAGTTAAAATTAAGGGAGCTTTAGATAGTCTTAGTAATTCTATGCACTCACTCAAGGTATTTATTCCGTCGGCGTCGATTACTAACGGTTTTTCGCTTTTAAGCAAAAATTCAAGGATTTTTTTATTGTCTTTCGACTTTCCGCTACCGCAACCAAATAAAACAGCGTCAGCAGAATTTATTTGTTTTTCAAAGAAAGGGCGGTTGAATTTTACTGTGCCGTGTCGGTTTTCTTTATAGGGTAAGCACACAGCCTCGGGCAAAAAACGGGTGAAAGGAATATAAATGCTTTTTGGCATCAGGCATTTAACAATACCGAGTCCGCTTCTAAGTGCCGATTTTGCCGCGAGCATTAGCGCACCCGCCATACCGTAGCTTCCGCAAATCAGCAAAGCGGTGCCATATGTTCCTTTATGTGAGTTATGTAGGCGTCTTTTAAAGATTGGTTTTTCTATAATGTTATATGTTTTTTCGATGATTTTAACACCAATATCAATAATCTCTACCTTACCGCAATAATTACTTCCTATTGGCAAAACAAAGCAAGGTTTAAGTGCTATAAATGTGTATGTATAATCAGCCATAAAAGCGGTGCTTTTAACCTTGCCTGTGTCACACTCAACACCTGACGGGATATCGACTGCTATTCTTAAAGCATTTTGTTCGTTTGCAAGTTTGATTATTTGTTCTGCTTTTTCATCTAAACCGCCTTTAAAGCCAAAACCGAACAAAGCGTCTATTATAATGTCATAATTCCCTTGTAAAATTTCGGTAGTTTCGGTGGTTAATTTGTCGTAATAAAATTTTGCGTTTTCGGTTTCTGGTGCACCGTAAGGAGTAATAACGCTAACAACAGCGTCAGCCTTGGTTAATAGGTCTGCGATAACGAAACCGTCGCCACCATTATTTCCTTTGCCGCAAATAATTGCAATTTTCCTATTTTTCACATCAAAGTTGTTTATTATCTTTTCTGCAACACGGCTACCTGCAGTATACATTAAATCCAAAAAAGAAAAAGTGCCGTTTTTTACGGCAGTTTCCTCAGCTTTTTTGATTTGAGCTTTGGTTAGTACCGACATAAACGACACCGACTTTCTTAATTTTTAAATGCGCTGTTTGTGATAAACTTGGGCGCAAATTTTTCAATAGCTGTTTGAATTTTATTGTTAGGGGAGAAAACTATAATTGCATTTGGTTTACCGTCACGCTCGGCGGTTAAAAGATATGCGTTTTCATCCTGTTCATTACAAGCAAAAACAATTTGCTTTCTGTCCATATTTGCAATAAGTGAAGGATTGTATTTTTCGAGTCTTATAACTCTTGATAAATCAAATCCTGTGATTCTCTTGCGGGAACTTTTATTGATGATTTTGTCAATATCCAACCAACCGTTGGTTATAATATACTCATATTCAACATTTAATTTATTGGATAGCCAGTACGCACCGTATGCAATGCCAAAACATAAAAATATTGAAATAGATGCTAAAGCAGGAATAAGAGGTATAAGTATTGTAAAAATCAAAAAGGTAAGCACAAGTGCTAAAACTCAAATACCAACAATAGAAAATAAAGTTTTAGTTGTTTTTTTTATGCGAACTATCTGTTCGAAATAAGAATCATTTGTATTATTAAAATTCATAGTATTTCTCCTTGTAGTTTTACATTATTATACACGATAAATTCTACAGTTGCAATATATTAATTAAATTTATTCACTTAAATTGGAGGTGTTTAGATGAAAATAAAAAAAGGATACAAATTAAAGACTATTTCGGGAAGACATACTATAGTTGCTGACGGTAAAGACGTTAAAGATTTTAACAGCGTAATTGTTTTAAATGAAATTGCAGTTTATTTATGGAATTTAATGAATAATGAAACCACAAAAGAAGAGATGGTTGAAAAATTGATTAATGAACTTAATTTATCGAAACTTTTAGCGCTTAGCAATGTTGAAATTTTCGTAAAAACCTTAAAAGAAAATGATATAATTGAGATGTAACCGCTCGAATTTGGGCGGTTTAAAAATAACACTTGACTTTAGCGCTTAAAAGTGTTAAACTGTTAAAGTATTAAATTCCAGAGGTAGATTATGGTTATTACAGATTTCTTAGAAAAAAACGCAAGACTTTGCGGTTTGGAGACCGCATTGGTTGAAATTAATCCATCGGAGGAAAGGGACCGCGCAACAACCTGGCGTGAGTTTAATTTGATTGAAAGCTCATCTCCCGACACTCCTTACAGAAGAGAAATTACTTGGCAAGATTTTGACAGAAGAGCAAACCGTTTTGCAAATCTTCTTTTAAGCCGCGGTCTTAAAAAAGGGGACAAGGTCGCAATATTGCTTATGAACTGTCTTGAATGGTTGCCAATTTATTTTGGTATCTTAAAGGCAGGTTGCTTGGCTGTTCCTATGAATTTCCGCTATTCAAGTGATGAAATTAAATACTGCTTAGAATTAGCCGACGCTGATGTTTTGGTTTTCGGTCCCGAATTTGTAAGCCGTATGGAGCCTATACATAATGATTTAGAGGGTGTAAACACATTTTTCTTTGTTGGAAAGGACACACCCGAATATGCAGAGGACTGTATGAGCCTTTGCTCTTACTGTTCATCTAATCCTCCTCCGGTGCTTCTGGATAAAGAGGATAATGCGGCAATTTATTTTTCATCGGGAACAACAGGTTTTCCAAAGGCAATTTTACACAATCACGAGTCTTTGGTTAGCGCTTGTTTAACCGAGCAAAACCACCACGGACAAACTAAGGATGATGTTTTTCTTTGCATACCTCCGCTTTACCATACAGGCGCTAAAATGCACTGGTTTGGCTCTCTTGTGTCGGGCGGTAAGGCTGTTTTGCTCAGAGGTGTTAAACCTGAGTGGATTTTGAGAGCTGCTTCTGATGAAAAATGCACTATCGTTTGGTTGTTAGTTCCGTGGGCACAGGATATGCTTGATGCTATTGAGTCGGGAAAAATTAATCTTAACGATTTTTCACTCGACGGTTGGAGACTTATGCACATCGGTGCTCAGCCTGTTCCGCCAAGCCTCATTAAGCGTTGGAAAGAGGTTTTCCCCAAGCATGAGTACGACACGAACTACGGTCTTTCTGAGTCTATTGGACCCGGTTGCGTTCACTTGGGTGTTGAAAACATTCACAAGGTTGGCGCAATCGGCAAAGCAGGTTTTGGTTGGCAGGTTGACATTGTTGACGAAAACGGTAAATCTGTAGCCGATGGCGAGGTTGGCGAACTAATTGTTAAGGGCGCAGGTGTTATGACCTGTTACTATAAAAACGAAGAGGCAACTGCTGAAGTTCTAAAGGACGGTTGGCTCTACACAGGCGATATGGCTAAGACTGATGAAGACGGCTTTATCTACCTTGTTGACCGCAAAAAAGATGTTGTAATTTCGGGCGGTGAGAATATTTATCCCGTTCAAATTGAGGACTTCTTGCGTTCTAACGATAAAATTAAGGATGTTGCTGTAATTGGTTTGCCCGATCCGAGACTTGGCGAAATTACTGCCGCAATTATAGAAATTAAAGAGGGAATGACTGCTTCGGAAGAGGAAATCAATGCTTTCTGCGAAGCCTTGCCGCGTTATAAACGCCCAAAGACCATCTTCTTCGATAAAGTTCCCCGTAATCCAACCGGTAAAATTGAAAAACCGGCGCTTAGAGAAAAATATTGCAAAGTGAGTCTTGTGGAGGCTCAAATTAATAGTTAAAAGAAGGGTTTAAAATGACAGGAGAAATTTTTACTGCTGTGTTGGTTATTGGCTTTTTTGCGCTTATGATAGGAGTTGGTCTCTATTGCACAAAGCACGCAACCAATGTTGACGGATTTGTTTTGGGCGGCCGCTCGGTTGGTCCTTGGCTTACTGCGTTTGCTTATGGCACATCGTATTTTTCTGCTGTTATTTTTGTTGGCTATGCCGGTCAATTCGGTTGGAATTTTGGCTTGGCGTCCACTTGGATAGGTCTTGGTAACGCCTTTATTGGCTCATTACTTGCTTGGAGAATTTTAGGCAGAAGAACAAGGATTATGACCCAACACCTAAATTCCAAAACAATGCCTGACTTTTTCGAGAAAAGATATAACTCAAAAGGGCTTAAAATTGCCGCTTCGATAATTGTTTTTGTTTTCCTTATTCCATACACCGCATCACTTTATAACGGACTTTCAAGTTTGTTTGGAATTGCTTTTGATATACCTTACTGGGTTTGTATCTCTGCAATGGCAATTTTAACCGGTTTGTATGTTATTTTCGGCGGTTATATGGCAACTGCAATTAACGATTTTATTCAAGGAATTATAATGCTTGGCGGTATAATTGCCGTAATAATTGCTGTTCTTAATGTTAACGGCGGTCTTAAAGGTTCGGTTAGTCTTCTCGCTCAAAACGAGGGTTGGGAATACACATCGCTTTTAGGACCTAATCCTTTATTTTTAACAGTTGTTGTGTTGCTTACTTCTTTGGGAACTTGGGGTTTGCCTCAAATGGTTGGAAAGTTTTATGCAATTTCAAACGAGTCGGCAATTAAGAAGGGTACCGTAATTTCAACAGCCTTTGCTGTAATCGTTGCGGGTGGTTGCTATTTCCTTGGCGGCTTTGGTCGACTTTTCGTTACAAGCGAAACTGTAACGGCAAGCGGTTTTGACTCTATCGTTCCAACAATGCTTTCAAACCTTTCGCCCTACATAATCGGCATTGTAATTGTGCTTGTACTTTCGGCATCAATGTCGACCCTTTCTTCTTTGGTTTTAACATCGGCTTCGACCTTAACACTTGATGTTATTGTTCCTGCTAAAAAGATGAAGAGTGAAAAAACCAAGATTACAACCCTTAGAATTTTAATTTTATTCTTCATAATCATTTCTGCCGTAATTGCAATTTTGAAGGATTCTATCTGGAAAGACTTTGTATTTATCGCTCAAATGATGGGTGTTTCCTGGGGTGCTTTGGCGGGTGCTTTCTTAGCGCCGTTCTTATACGGATTATATTGGAAAAAGACAACAAAGACCGCTGTTTTACTGAACTTCATTTTTGGAATTTCGATTATGCTTTTCCAACTTTTAGTTTCAATGAAAGTAGTAACTGTTTCAGGCGGATTTTTAGGATTTGTATTCCAAAACTCCTTATACTCAGGCGTATTTGCAATGCTTAGCGGTATGATTATCGTGCCAATAGTGAGTCTCATAACCCAAAACTCAATACCCGAAAATGTGGAAGAAAAATTTGCGGGTTATAACAAACAAGTTACAGTATCTTTAAAGGAAGATTTAGGCAACAGTTAATTTGACAATATTTTCACTTAAAATTGTTGACAAAAAGGTTTTGTTGTGATAAAATAGTTTCGTTTAAAAAGGCGTGGACGAAGAGTGCGCAAAACATCGCTTCTTTAGAGAGATAACGGTCGGTGTAAGTTATCGTGGCTGATTTTGTGTTTGTAGCTTCTGAGCCGAGAGGAAGAAAACCTTTAAAGGCGAGTAGAACTTCTCCGTGATTGCTGCGTAAAGGCATTAAGGGTTGTTAGACCCTGAGTGGCAGTAGATTTACTGCAATTTGAGTGGTACCGCGGGTAAATGAAATAATTTTGCTCGTCTCAAAGTTCTCTTTGGGACGGGCGTTTATTGTTTTTGTCCGTCTAATCTCAACAAAAAGGAAGAAATGTATGAACAAAATTAACGGTCTTGATTTTAAAATCAAGGAAATGGCAGGGCGTATTAAAGAATTGCGTGAAATTGAGGGTCTTTCGGTCGAGGAAATGGCTCTTAAAACTGCTGTTACAACCGAAGAATATCTAAAGTGCGAAAACGGCGAAAGCGACCTTAACTTTGCTTTTATCTACCGTTGCGCTAATGTATTTAATGTTGATGTTACCGATATTATCGAGGGTTCAAGCCCTAAGCTCAAGTCTTACACTGTAACCCGCAAGGGCGAGGGTCAAAAGATTGAAAAGGCTCACGGTATGACCTATTTCAATCTGGCTTCTGCTTTTAGAAACCGTATTGCCGAGCCTTTGTATGTTGAGAGTGTTTACAGTGAAGAAGCTCAGAATAGGGAAATTGAACTTACAACCCACGCAGGTCAAGAGTGTGATATTGTAATTTCGGGTAAGCTTAAGGTTCAGGTTGGAAATCATACTGTAGTTTTGGGTGCTGGAGACAGTATTTATTACGATTCTTCAACTCCTCACGGAATGATTGCGGTTGACGGCAAAAACTGTAAGTTCTATGCTATAGTTCTTAACCCCACAGGTGAGCCAATACCCGAATTATCGGAAATTAAGCCATTAAAAACCGAAATCAAGGGTCCCATTCATAAGAAAGACCCCAAAGAGAGAATTTACAATAACTTTATTGATATTGAAGAAAACGAGGTTGGCACACCTCTTTCCATTAAATTTAAAAACACTGAGAAATTTAACTTTGCTTTTGATTTGGTTGATGCTTTGGCAGACCGTAATCCTAAGAAACTTGCAATGTTACATATTTCCCGTGACGGTGAAGAAAAACGCTTCACCTTTAAGGATATTAAAAGGGCATCTAATCAGGTTGCAAACTACTTTAAGTCTTTAGGCATTAAAAAAGGCGACCGAGTAATGCTTATTTTAAAGAGACATTATCAGTTCTGGTTCTGCATGATGGCTCTTAATAAGCTTGGCGCTATTGCAATTCCTGCAACGAATCAGTTGCTTGAAAAAGACCTTGATTACCGTTTCCGTTCGGCAGGTGTTTCTGCAATTGTTTGTACTGCTGACGGTGATGTTGCTCATCAGGTTGACCTTGCTTGTGAGAAAAATCCACAGGTAGTACATAAATTTGTTGTTAACGGTCAGCGTGAGGGTTGGCGCAATTTTGATGAGGAATACACCCTTTACAGCACCCATTATGACCGTACAGACGATGCTCCTTGCGGCGACGATTTAATGCTTATGTATTTCACATCGGGCACTTCGGGTTATCCCAAAATTGCCGCTCATAACTACAAGTATCCCTTGGGTCATTTCCACACTGCTAAATATTGGCACAATGTTGACCCTGACGGTTTGCATTTCACAATTTCGGACACAGGCTGGGCTAAGGCTATGTGGGGTAAACTTTACGGTCAGTGGCTAAGCGAGGCTGCAATTTTTGTTTACGACTTTGACCGTTTTGATGCAGCTGAAATTTTGCCGATGTTTGCAAAGCACAATATTACTACTTTCTGTGCACCTCCCACAATGCTTAGAATGCTTGTTAAACAGGATATTTCAAAGTACGATTTATCCTCCGTTAAACATATGACAACAGCGGGTGAGGCGTTAAACCCCGAGGTTTACCGTCAATTTGAAAAAATCACAGGTCTTCAGATTCTTGAAGGCTTCGGTCAGACCGAAAGCACAATGATTATCGGTAATATGACAGGTGCGCCTCATAAAATCGGCTCAATGGGTAAACCCTCTCCGATTTATGATGTTCGTGTAATTGATGCCGACGGCAACGAGGCTGAGGTTGGTGAAACCGGCGAAATTGTTATCAATATTGAAAACGGTTTGCCTTGCGGTCTTGCTACCTGTTACTTTGGCGATGAAGAAAAAACCCGTGAAACTTGGGACGGTAAGTTCTACCACACAGGTGACACCGCTTGGGTTGACGAAGATGGCTTCTACTGGTATGTTGGCCGTGTTGATGATGTTATCAAGTCTTCGGGTTACCGCATTGGACCTTTCGAAATTGAAAGCGTTATTATGGAGCTTCCCTATGTATTGGAATGTGGCGTTTCTGCCGCTCCCGATGAAGTTCGCGGTCAGGTTGTAAAGGCAAGTATCGTTTTGGTAAAAGGCACCAATGCTACTGACGAGCTTAAAAAGGAAATCCAAAACTATGTTAAAGAGCGTACCGCACCTTATAAATATCCCCGTATTGTGGAATTCAGAGACAGTTTGCCAAAAACTGTAAGCGGTAAAATACAAAGAAATAAGTTGTAAGTTTATGGAATATAAAAGAATAACCTTACTTTGCGGTCACTACGGTAGTGGAAAGACAAATATAGCCCTTAATATGGCGTATGAGATTAAAGAAAATTACGACAATGTGGCTATTGCGGATTTAGATATTGTAAATCCTTATTTCCGCACCAAAGACAGCGCAGAGGAATTAAAAGAAAAGGGAATAAGGCTCATAGCCTCCGAGTATGCGGGAACAAATGTTGATATTCCTGCTCTCCCTCAGGATATGTATTCGCTGACCGACGATAAAACTGTTAAAGCGGTAATTGATGTTGGCGGCGATGACCGAGGAGCTTTGGCTTTAGGCAGAATTTCTCCTAAAATTATGGCTGAAAACGACTATGAGGCTTTTCTTGTAATTAACAAATACCGCCCGTTAACCCCTGATGTGGCTTCAACTTTAGAGGTTATGGCAGAAATTGAAACGGCGGGTAGCTTTAAATTTACGGGAATTATTAATAATTCTAATTTGGGAGTTCAAACAACCGCAGAAGATGTTTTAAATTCCCTTAAATACGCTGAGGATGTATCTAAGGCAACAGGTTTGCCTTTGATTTGCACCTCGGTTAATAAAACGCTATTTGACGAGCTTTGTGGCAAGATAGATAATCTTTTCCCACTAAAGCTTCAAAAGAAAATAAACTAACTTTGTAAAAGGAGTGCATAAATATGGCAAAGTTAACCTTTAAAACAGATAAGTGTAAGGGTTGCGGTCTTTGTGTTGATGCTTGTCCCAAGCAGGTTTTGGCTTTAGCTAAAGACAAAATCAACAAGAAAGGTCATAACCCCGTTGAGGCAGTTAATGAGGATGCTTGTATCGGTTGTGCTTTTTGCGCTACTATGTGTCCTGACTGCATAATTAAGGTTGAAAGGTAAGTGAAAAAATATGGCAGATAAGGTTTTAATGAAAGGTAACGAAGCTATTGCTGAGGCTGCTATAATTGCAGGTTGTCGCCATTACTTCGGTTATCCTATAACCCCACAAACTGAAATTGCCGCTTATATGGCAAAAAGAATGCCTAAAATCGGCGGTTGCTTCTTACAGGCTGAAAGCGAAATTGCCGCAATCAATATGGTTTACGGTGTGGCTTCCACAGGTCATAGAGTTATGACCTCATCTTCAAGCCCCGGTGTTTCCTTAAAGGGCGAGGGTCTTTCTTACTTAGCAGGTGCAGATATGCCCGCTTTAATCGTAAACGTTCAGCGCGGCGGCCCCGGTCTTGGTGGTATTCAGCCCTCACAGTCTGATTATTTCCAAGCTACAAAGGGCGGAGCTCACGGCGACTTCCATATGATAGTTTTGGCTCCCGCATCCGTTCAGGAAATGGCTGACCTCACCGTTAAAGGCTTTGAACTTGCTGATAAATACCGTATGACTTCTATGATTTTGGCAGACGGTACAATGGGTCAGATGATGGAGCCTGTATCCCTTGATTTTGATGTTAAACCCGCTCCCGAAAAGCCTTGGGCTACCAACGGCACAAATCTTGAGAGGGAACACAATATCACAAACTCTCTTTTCCTTTCTCCCGAAAAGTTAGAGGAGGAAAACTTTAAGCGTTATGAACGCTATAAGGTTATTGAGGAAAACGAGACTATGTATGAAGAATACATGATGGAGGATGCTGAAATTTGCGTTACCGCTTTTGGCATTGCTTCCCGTGTTGCTAAAAATGCTATTGACGAGGCTCGTAAACAGGGAATAAAGGTTGGTCTTATCCGTCCTATCACTCTTTGGCCTTTCCCCGTAGCACCCTTTAAAAAGGCAGCTGAGCAGGTTAAGGGTATTATTTCTGTTGAGCTTTCAATGGGTCAGATGATTGAAGATGTTCGTTTGGCTTCTGAGTGTAAAGTTCCCGTAACTTTATGTAATCGTGCAGGCGGTATGATTCCGTCTCCCGAACAGGTTTTAGAGGCTATTATTTCTATGAATAACGGAGGTGCAAAATAATGGTTGTATTTGATAAACCCCACGCTTTAGCAGATGTTCCACTGCATTACTGCCCCGGTTGTACACACGGTATAGTTCACCGCTTGGTTGCCGAGGTTATGGACGAATTGGGTATTGAGGGTAAGACCATTGGTATTGCTCCCGTTGGTTGCTCGGTTATGGCTTATGACTATTTCAACTGCGATATGGTTGAAGCCGCTCACGGTCGTGCTCCCGCAGTTGCTACAGGTGTTAAACGCGCATTGCCCGAGAATATTGTTTTTACATATCAAGGTGACGGCGACTTGGCATCTATCGGTATGGCTGAAACAGTTCACGCCGCTGCAAGAAACGAAAATATCACTATTATTTTCATCAACAACGCAATTTACGGTATGACAGGCGGTCAGATGGCTCCCACATCCTTGCCCGGTCAGGTTACTCAAACCTCTCCTTATGGCAGAGATGTTAACCATTGCGGTTTCCCCATCAAGGTTTGTGAAATGCTTTCTCAGTTAGATGGCGCTGAATACCTTGAGCGTGTTGCTGTTAATAACGTTAAAAATGTCAAGGCCGCTAAAAAGGCTATTAAAAAGGCTTTCCAAAACCAAGTTGACGGCAAAGGCTTCTCTTTGGTTGAGGTTATTTCAAGCTGTCCTACCAACTGGGGTATGACTCCTCAAAAGGCTCTTGAGTGGATTGACGAAAAAATGATTCCTTATTATCCTTTAGGCGTTTATAAGGATAGAAGCGCAGAAAAGGAGGATGCATAATGGCTACTACACAGTATTTGTTTGCCGGTTTTGGTGGACAGGGAATTCTTTTCTCGGGTAAGTTCTTGGCTTACAAGGGCTTGTCTGAGAATAATCAGGTAAGTTGGCTTCCTTCTTACGGCCCTGAAATGCGTGGAGGCACAGCAAGTTGCTCGGTTATCATCAGTGATACTGCTATCGGTTCTCCCATTGTTTCAAAACCCGATGTTTTGGTTGCAATGAATTTGCCTTCTCTTGACAAGTATGAGGATTCTGTAGCTTCGGGTGGTACTATCTTTGTTGACAGCACTCTTATTGAGCGTAAGGTTAAGCGTACCGATGTTAAGGTGCACTATATTAACGCTACAGGTCTTGCAAATGAAAATAATATGCCTACCTTGGCTAATATGATTATTGTTGGTAAGGTTATGGCTGAGATGGGTCAGTTTAACAAAGAGGGTATTGACGCCGCTCTTTCAAAGGTTATTTCTGCCCGTCACGCAAATATGCTTGAGTTTAACCTTAAGGCATTAAATCTCGGAAAGGAGAATTAATATGGAAATTAAGATTACTAAGGCTCCCGTTTTAAAGGAAAAACCTGATAGTTCTACATTAGGTTTCGGTAAGATTTTCACCGACCATATGTTTATGATGGACTGGAACAGTGAAAAGGGTTGGTACAATGCAAGAATAGTACCCTTTGAAAACCTTTCTATTCATCCTGCTTCCACCGTTTTACATTACGGCTCCGAGATTTTCGAGGGCTTAAAGGCTTATCGCCGTGCTGACGGTAAGGTTCAGCTTTTCCGTCCTATCGAAAATATCCGCAGAATGAATAACTCTGCCGAGCGTTTGTGCTTACCTCAAATCCCCGAGGATTTGGCAATGGAGGTTTTGACAACATTTGTTGATTTAGAGCAAGATTGGACTCCTTCTGCTGAGGGCACATCTCTTTATCTTAGACCCTTTATGTTCGGTAACGACGAGTCTTTGGGCGTTCATGCTGTTCATAATGCAACCTATGTTATAATTGCTTCTCCTGTTGGTAGCTATTATAAAGAGGGTATTAACCCCGTTAAGATTATGATTGAGGACGAGGATGTTCGTGCTGTTCGCGGCGGTACAGGTTACGCTAAATGCGGCGGTAACTATGCCGCATCTAACAGAGCAGGTGAGAGAGCCGCTCAAAAGGGCTACGCTCAAGTGCTTTGGCTTGACGGTGTTGAGAGAAAGTATATAGAAGAAGTTGGCGCAATGAACGTTATGTTTAAAATCGGCGACGAAATCGTAACTCCTATGCTCTCAGGCTCAATTCTCCCAGGTATTACAAGAAAATCTTGTATCGAAGTTCTTAAAGATAAGGGCTTCAAGGTTAGCGAGAGACTTTTAAGCGTTGATGAACTCGGTGAAGCACTCCAAAACGGCACTCTTAAAGAGGCTTGGGGTTGCGGTACAGCGGCTGTTGTATCTCCCATCGGTGAGCTTTGCTACAAGGATGTTAAATATACTATTAATAACGGCGAAATCGGTGAAACAACTCAAATGCTTTATGATACCTTAACAGGTATTCAGTGGGGCAAAATTGAGGACACCTACGGTTGGACCAAAGAAATTTAAGTTTTAAAGGCTCACTTTTCAGTGAGCCTTAAATTTTTTTAAAAAAGACTTGATTATTAAAAATGTTTGTGTTATAATGTCAAGCGTTGTGAAATCCACAATATGCGCTGATAGCTCAGTTGGATAGAGCATCTGCCTTCTAAGCAGAGGGTCGGGGGTTCGAATCCCTTTCAGCGTGCCATTAAAAGAGAGTGATGCCGAAGGTATTACTCTCTTTTAATTTTATATTAAAAAGGGATTCGAACCCTGAGAGGGCGCAAAGCGTTAAGCAAAACAGTTCGGGGAACTGTTTTGTAGCGTAGCGGTGCGAATACGGGTACCGAAAGGCGAAGCCTTTGGGTCGTAGAGCAGGTAATACGCGAAGCGGATGTATCCCTTTCAGCGTGCCATTAAAAGCATTCACTCTTTCGAGTGGATGCTTTAATTTTATTCGTAATAACCCAGAATTTTCCCACAACCTATTTTAGTTCCTGCATTACCTGAGGGTTGTGTTGTGAAATCGTCTTTGTTTTCATGAATAACTATTACCTTATTTTTGATTTCGTCGAGCGTAAAACGATTCGTTAGTACCGTCATATAGGCAAATCCATTATTGCCAAAAAGTGGCGGAAGGTCACCTGCGTGGTAAGGATGCTCACAGTTTGATGGATTATAATGGGTTTTGGCATTACTGAATTGGTCGTTAGTATCACCGCTACAGCTTTCTCCGTCGTGTATATGAAGTGCAAAGACTCCGCCGTTACATATTGTATTTTTGGGAAGATTATTTACCTTAATTGTAACTAAAACTCCTAAATCTGTTTGTATAAATGTTGCTTTGCCATATAATTGAGGGTAACCGTTCCCACCTTTAATTTCTGCTATTGCTCTCATAATTTATCCGCCTTTTATTGTTAAAATTTCTAATACACATTATGCTTAAAATTTTCAAATGACAGCATTATATTCTAAGAATTTCCTATTGACAAATTTGTCTTTTGTGATAGAATAGTTAAGAACTGAATATTACTTATCAAGAGTAGTGGAGGGGTCCGGCCCTGTGAAGCTACGGCAACCTGTGTTTACAAGGTGCCAAATCCGGCGGTTTAACCGAAAGATGAGATTTTTTATTAACCGCCGTATGTTATGGCGGTTTTTTGTTTGAAAGAAAGGATGTTTTAAATGAGCAAATTTTTGTTTACATCAGAATCAGTAACCGAGGGTCATCCCGATAAGGTTTGCGACAGAATTTCCGACTCTGTTTTAGATGCTATTTTGAGCCAAGATAAGTATGCCCGTGTTGCTTGTGAAACCTTTGCTACAACAGGCGTTGTAAATGTTATGGGAGAAATTACAACAACCGCTAATGTTGATATACCCAAAATTGTAAGAAAAGCGCTTTGCGACATTGGTTATGACAGTGCTGATGCAGGTTTTGACGGCAATACTTGCGCTGTTATGACCTCTATTGACAAGCAGTCTGCTGATATTGCTATGGGTGTTGATAATTCTTTGGAATTTAAAGATGGTAATGAGGATGCCTATAACCTTCACGGCGCAGGCGACCAAGGTATGATGTTTGGTTTCGCTTGTGATGAAACCGAGGAGTTAATGCCTTTGGCAATTTCCTTGGCTCACGCTATGGCTATGCGTTTAACCGAGGTTAGAAAATCGGGAGAGCTTACATACTTAAGACCTGACGGCAAAACTCAGGTCACAGTTGAGTATAACGATGGCGTTGCTACAAGAATTGACGCAGTTGTTGTATCTACTCAGCACAAAGAATGTGTTACTTTAGAACAACTTAGAAGTGATATTTTAGAAAAGGTTATTAAACCTATTATTCCTGCAAATCTTCTTGACGAAAACACAAATATTTTCATTAACCCCACAGGCCGTTTCGTAATTGGCGGTCCTCAGGGTGATACAGGTCTTACAGGCAGAAAAATTATTGTTGATACCTATGGCGGCTATGCCCGTCACGGCGGCGGTGCTTTCTCGGGTAAAGACCCCACAAAGGTTGACCGTTCTGCCGCTTATGCCAGTCGTTATGTTGCTAAAAATATTGTGGCGGCAGGTTTGGCTTCTAAATGTGAAATTCAATTAGCATACGCTATCGGTGTTGCAAAGCCTGTTTCGGTTATGGTTGATACCTTTGGAACAGGAAGGGTGTCAGATGAGGAAATTGCTAATGCTGTAAATAAAATTTTCGACCTTCGTCCTGCGGCTATTATTGAAAAACTCTCTCTTCGCAATCCTATTTATACTCCCACATCCGCTTACGGTCATTTTGGCAGAAAAGATGTTGAACTTCCTTGGGAGAGATTAGACAAGGTAGAAGAGCTTAAGGCGTTATTTTGAGGTGTATCAATTGTTTAGAATTTTAGAGAAAAAGGTGCTTAACAGTCAGGTTACTTCATTGACAATTTCTGCTCCGCTTATAGCCAATAAGGTACAAGCGGGTCAGTTTGTAATTGTCAGAGTTCACGATAAGGGCGAGAGAATTCCGCTGACTGTTGCCGATTTTGACAGAGAAAAAGGCATTGTAACGATAATCTTTCAGGCTATCGGTTTTACAACTAAAAAACTCAGTCTCTTAAACGAAGGAGACTGTATTTGCGACTGTGTTGGACCTTTGGGTATGCCGACTGAATTGGGTGCGCCTAAAAAGGCTATCGTAATTGGTGGCGGTGTTGGTTGCGCAATTGCTTATCCACAAGCTAAAACACTTCATAATATGGGTGTAAAAACCACAGTTGTTGCAGGTTTTAAGTCTAAAGATATTGTTATCTTGGAGGATGAATTTAAGGCTGTTTCTGACAGTTTACATATTACTACCGATGACGGTTCTTACGGTCAGAAAGGCTTTGTTACCGAAGTTTTAAAGGATTTACTCAGTAAAGACTCTTATGACTTGGTTATTGCTATTGGTCCTGTGCCTATGATGAAGGCTGTGGCTGAGGTTACAAGACCTTTAAATGTTAGAACAATAGTTAGTCTAAACCCCGTTATGATAGACGGCACGGGTATGTGCGGCGGTTGTCGTGTTACTGTTGGCGGCGAGGTTAAATTCGCTTGTGTTGACGGACCTGATTTTGACGCACATTTGGTTGATTTTGATGAGCTTATGCTTCGAAACACTTATTACAGACAAGAGGAAGCACACGCTTGTAGAATGGAGGGCAAAATCAATGGCTGATATGTCACCGTTAAAGGTTAAAATGCCGGAACTTGACCCTCAAATTCGTAATAAAAACTTTTGCGAGGTAGCACTCGGTTATACCTCTGAAATGGCGGTTGCCGAGGCAAATCGCTGTCTTCAGTGTAAAAATCCTCTTTGCGTAAGCGGTTGCCCCGTTAATGTTCAAATCCCCGATTTTATAAAACTAATCACCGAGGGTAATTTTGAGGGGGCTTATCTCAAAATTAAGGAAACCAACTCTTTACCCGCAATTTGCGGTAGAGTTTGTCCACAAGAGCGTCAATGCGAAGGTAAGTGTGTACGAGCTATAAAGGGCGAAAGTGTTGCTATTGGCAGACTTGAGCGTTTTGTTGCTGATTACTATCGAGAAAATTGCAATACAAATACATCTAAAATCACACCCAACGGTAGAAAGGTTGCGGTTGTGGGCTCGGGTCCTGCAGGACTTACTTGTGCCAGTGATTTAGCAAAACTCGGCTATGATGTTACAATTTTTGAGGCTTTTCACACTTCGGGCGGTGTTTTGGTATATGGTATTCCTGAATTCCGTCTCCCAAAAGCTATTGTTGCCGAAGAAATCAAGGGTCTTGAAGATTTAGGTGTTAAAATTCAGAACAATGTGGTTGTTGGCAAAACTATAACTGTTGATGAAATAATTGATATGGGTTATGAGGCTGTTTTTATTGGCTCGGGTGCCGGTCTTCCTATGTTTATGGGAATTGATGGCGAGGCAAGTTTGGGTGTATATTCTGCCAATGAATTCTTGACCCGCATTAATCTTATGAAAGCTTATTTGGAAGATTATGACACACCCATAAAAACTCCAAATTCTGTCGCTGTTGTCGGCGGTGGTAATGTTGCTATGGATGCTGCCCGTTGTGCTAAGCGCTTGGGTGCTGAGCATGTATATATTGTATATCGCCGAGGCGAGGAAGAAATGCCCGCCCGTAAGGAAGAAATCCACCACGCTAAGGAAGAGGGAATCGAGTTTGTTCTTCTTGCTAACCCTAAACGAATTCTTGCTAATGATAAGGGCGAGGTTTCTGAGCTTGAGTGTATTAAGATGGAACTAGGGGAGCCTGATGCCAGTGGCAGACGCCGTCCTGTTGAGGTGGAAAATTCTGAGTTTTTGCTCCGCGTAGATTCTGTAATAATGGCTTTGGGAACATCTCCCAACCCGTTAATTTCAAAGACCACACAGGGGATTGAAACAAACCGCAGAGGTTGCCTTGTGGTTGATGAAAATATGCAGACAACCAAGTCGGGCGTGTATGCCGGTGGAGACGCCGTAACGGGCGCCGCAACTATAATTTTGGCTATGGGTGCAGGTAAAATTGCTGCTAAATCAATAGACGAATTTCTAAAGGCTAAAAATTAACAAATTATTAAAAAATACTTGACAAACGGAAGTTTTTGTGTATAATTATAAGCACAATGAAGTAGACGCCTATGCGACTCACCCTCAGAATTCTTTAAAAGGGTTAATAAGATTTCCGTTGTAATACGGGTATCTTTCTGCGTGGGTGCAATAGCGTCCACGCTTTTTGTTTGCTAAATTTCGGAGGTGTATCAACATTAGCAGTAAAGAACTTGCAATTAACGAAGCTATCAAATTTAAGGAAGTTCGTACAATTTCAGCTGACGGTTCGCAGTTAGGAATTATCCCCATCGCTAAAGCTTTAGAGGCTGCAGCAAGTGCCGATTTGGATTTGGTTTGTATTTCTCCAAATGCCCAGCCGCCCGTTTGTAAAATAATGGATTACGGTAAATACCGTTTTGAGCAGGCTAAGAGAGAAAAAGAAGCTAAGAAAAACCAAAAGGTTATTGACATTAAGGAAATTCGTTTAACCGGAGTTGGAATTGACACACATGATTTTGAAACCAAAGCTAACCACGCTGTTCGCTTCTTAAAGTCGGGCGATAAGGTTAAGTTCTCCATTCGTTTTAGAGGAAGAGAGTTAGGACATCCTGATAAGGGTTATGAAATCATGAACCGCTTTGCTGAGTATTGCAGTGAAGTTGCTGTGGTTGAAAAACCTGCAAAAATGGAAAGCCGTAATATGTTTATGTTTATGGCTCCTAAATCCGGCAAGTAAATTGTAAATTATTTAGGGAGGAATTATAATGCCTAAGATTAAAACACACAGTGGTGCTAAAAAGCGCTTTAAGCTCACAAAAACCGGTAAGGTAAAACGCGCACATGCTTTCAAGTCCCACATCTTAAACAAGAAAACAACCAAGCGTAAGAGAAATCTTCGCAAGACTGTTACCGCTGATGTAACAAATGTTGCAAAGATTAAGAAAATGATTCCTTATAAATAAGGAAATATTAGTGGAGGTAAAGTGAAATGGCACGAGTTAAAGGTGCGTTAGCAACACGCAAAAGAAGAAAAAAGATTTTAAAACTTGCCAAGGGTTACTTTGGTGCTAAGTCTAAGTTATTTAAAACCGCGAAAGAAGCCGTTATGAAGTCCGGCAATTACGCTTACATTGGTCGTAGACTTAAGAAGCGTGACTTCCGTCGTCTTTGGATTACCAGAATTTCTGCTGCTGCAAAAATGAACGGTATGAACTACTCAACCTTTATGAACGGTCTTAACAAAGCCGGAATTGAAATTAACCGTAAGATGCTTGCTGATTTAGCAGTTAACGATGCTAAGGGATTCGAGACCTTGGTTAAGGCTGCAAAGAAAGCTCTTGAAAAATAATTTTAACTCGCCCGAGTATCTCCTCGGGCGACTTTTTCATTTTTTATGAAAGGAAAATTCTGTAATGTTAGGCTTAAAAGAGATAACTTCTAAGGATAATTCTCTTATCAAACTTGTTTGCGAACTACAGCGTTCTTCCAAGAAAAGAAAGGAAACGGGTCTCTTTGTTTTAGAGGGTCTTCGTATCACAAAGGACGCATTGGATAACTCAATCGAGTTTGATAAGATAATTGTTTCGCGCACTGCTTTAGAGCGATATGAGCAAGATATTGAAAACTTGCTTTCTCGATGCAGTGATGCTTATTTGTTGACAGATAACCTTTTTAAAAAAATCAGCGATACCGATTCACCTCAGGGAATAATTGCCCTTGCAAAGATGCCTCAAAGAATTGATGTAGACTTTAAAAAAGGTAGATTTATAGGCCTTGAGAATTTGCAGGACCCATCAAATTTAGGTGCTATTGCCCGTAGTTGTGAAGCTTTGGGTGCAGATGGAATTTTAATTTCAAAAGGCTCTTGTGACCCTTATTCTCCAAAATCTTTAAGAGCATCAATGGGAACTCTTTTAAGGGTGCCTGTAATCCTTTTAGAGGATTTTATAAATGATATTAAAGCTTTGTCGTTGAAATCCTACGCATGTGTTGTTGACGCAAATGCTACAAGCATTTGCGATGTTGAATTTGCTGACGGAAGCATAGTTTTAATAGGCAACGAAGCCAACGGCTTGACACCCGAAACAATAGCAAAAAGTGATATTTGCGTTACTATTCCAATGAAAGGTAATGCTGAGTCGTTAAACGCTTCGGTAGCAGGCGCTATTGCAATTTGGGAAATGGTGAAATGAAATATTTAGTTTGGTTTAGCGAGGTAATGGGTGTCGGAAATATCCGCTCATCTAAAGCCCTTGAATTTTTCGGCACACCCCAAAATATTTATAATGCAACTTATAACGAGCGTCTATCGTCAGGTGTGTTTACTAAAGCGGAACTTTCCCGTTTAGATAAAATTGCTCTTAGAAAAGCTACTGATATTATGACCGACTGTTTAAAATCGGAGATTGATATTATTGGCATTAACGATAAACGCTATCCTACAGCACTTTCGGCAATTGAAAATCCACCTTTGGTGCTTTATGTTAAGGGAGAATTTCCTGATTTTAATAATACACCGTCCTTAGCCGTTGTTGGACCTCGAAAGGTTAGTGAATTTGGTAAGAAAGCCGCTTATTCTTTGAGCTTCAGACTTGCCCGTGCGGGATTTATCGTTGTAAGCGGCGGAGCCCTAGGGTGCGATACTTATGCTCACGCAGGTGCGTTAAAATCGGGCGGCACTACGGTACTGGTTATGGGTTGCGGTATTAACGCTGAGTATTTAATGAAAAATAAGCCACTGAGAGACGAGGTGGCGTCTAGGGGTTGTCTTATCAGCGAATTGCCGCCTAAAGCACCTGTTACCAAATACGCTTTTCCAATCAGAAACCGAATTATTTCGGCTTTGACTCTTGGTACTGTTTTAGTGGAAGCACCTGAAATCAGCGGTGCTTTAATTACCGCAAGACTTGCTAACGAGCAGGGAAGAGATGTCTTTGTAATACCGGGTGCACCTGATAAAGAGGAATATAAAGGCTCAAATGCTTTACTTCGTGACGGTGCTAAAGCCTTGCTCGATTTATCCGATATTTTTACGGAATATATTGTGCGTTTTCCCGATAAAATCGATATTAAAAAAGCGTATGATACTAAGATAATTGATAATAAACCTAAAAAGGACACAAAACCTGTAGAGGAAACCAAAATAATTTCAAAAAAATTCAATGTAGGTCTTTCCAAAGAGGCAAAAATAGTATATAATTGTATAGATAAGCAAAAATTCCTTCCGGAGGAAATTTTAAACACCGGTCTTGATTCTTCGTCTCTGCTTTCGGCTCTTACCGAGCTTGAAATGGAGTTTATGATTAAGGCTGTCCCCGGCGGAATGTATGAGTTATGTGAATAGAACGGAGAAGATATATGCGAAAGCTTTTAATAGTTGAGTCACCTTCAAAAATTAAGAGTATTAAGAAATACCTTGGCAGTGATTTTGATGTTATGGCTTCTATGGGTCATATCAGAGATTTACCCAAGTCTAAACTCGGTATTGATGTTAAAAATAATTTTAAACTTGATTACACCAATATGCCTGACAAAAAGGATGTCATCAAAAAGCTTAAGGATGCTGTGGCTGATTATGATGCAGTTTACCTTGCAACCGACCCTGATAGAGAGGGAGAGGCTATTGCGTGGCATTTGGCTCAAATTTTGGCGCTTGATATGTCAGACAAAAACCGTGTGACCTTTAACGAGATTACAAAAAGCGCGGTTACTGCAGGTGTGAATGCACCTCGTGAACTTGATATTGATTTGGTTGATGCTCAACAGGCTCGTCGTGTTGTAGACCGCCTTGTGGGTTATGAGTTAAGTCCATTCCTTTGGAAAAAGGTCAAATCTGGTCTTTCAGCCGGTCGTGTTCAAAGCGTTGCTTTGCGCCTTATTGTTGAGCGTGAGCGCGAAATAGAAAAATTTGTACCAACCGAATATTGGTCGGTTGAGGCAAAGCTTTTATCTGAAAGAAAATCGTTCATTGCCCGTCTTTACGGTTTTGCTGACGGCAAAAAAATTGAACTCATTCCCAATGAGAACGAGGCAAATACTATCGTTAATGCTTTAGAGTCAGCTGAATATACTGTTACCGAGCTTAAAAAGGGTAAACGCACCCGTCAACCTGCGCCTCCGTTTATTACTTCCACCTTGCAACAGGAAGCTTCAAGAAAGTTAGGCTTCACAGGTCAAAAGACAATGCGAATTGCTCAACAGCTATATGAAGGTATTGAAATTCCAAACTTCGGCGTTACAGGTTTGATTACTTATATGCGTACCGACTCGCTTCGCATTTCTGAGGAAGCAAGAACTGCTGCAAAGGATTATATTACTAACAAATACGGCGAAAAATATTTGCCTGAAAAACCCAGATATTTCAAAACCAAGGGTAATGCTCAGGACGCTCACGAAGCTATAAGACCTACAGTTATCGGTCTTGAGCCCGAAACTCTTAAGGCTTCGCTTTCTAACGACCAATATAAGCTTTATAAACTTATTTGGGAAAGATTTATCGCTTCTTTAATGGCTGCTTGTGTTCATAACACAGTTAATGCAGACATTACTGCAGGAGACTATCTATTCAAAGCAAGCGGTTATTCGGTTGCTTTTGACGGATTTACAACCCTTTATGTTGAGGGTAAGGATGATGAGTCTGCTGACGAGGTAGCTTTGCCCGAAATGAAGAAAGGCGATGTTGTGAAGTTAAAGGAATTAAAACCATTACAACACTTTACACAGCCACTTCCCAGATACACCGAGCCTACTTTGATTAAGGCACTGGAAGAAAACGGCATCGGCAGACCTTCCACATACGCTTCAATTTTATCTAATATCTTAAATCGCGATTATATTGAAAGAGAAAAGAAATCTCTTAAACCCACTAATCTCGGTATGGTAATTGTTGACCTTTTGGTTGAGCATTTTAATAAGATTTTTGATATTAAGTTCACCGCCGGTTTAGAAACCAAGCTTGATAAAATTGCTACCGGTGAGCTTGACTGGATAAAGACAATTTCAACATTCTATGACGATTTTCACAAGCTTCATAAAAAGGCTGAGACCGACCTTGATGGTAAGCGTGTCAAGGTGCCTGTAACTGAGACTGATGTGATTTGTGAAAAATGCGGAAGTAGAATGGTTGTTCGCACCGGTCGTTTTGGCAAGTTCTTGGCTTGTCCTAACTATCCTAAATGCCGTAATACCAAGCCTATGCCTGAAGATGAGGTAAAACAGCCTTGTCCAAAATGTGGAGCAAAGCTTGTCAAAAAGATTTCCAAAAAAGGAAAGAAATTTTACGGTTGCTCAAATTACCCAGAGTGCGATTTTGCTGCTCCCGGTATCCCAACGGGTGAAACTTGTAAAGAGTGTGGCGGAATTTTAGTAAAAGGTGCAAGAGGCAGAGCTTATTGTATGAATGCTGATTGCCCCACAAGAAAAACTACTAAGGAAAAATAAATGAAAAAAGCTGTTGTTTTAGGCGGAGGACTTGCAGGATGCGAAGCCGCTATGCAGTTGGCAAACAGAGGTATAAAGGTTGATTTATACGAAATGAAGCCAATTAAAAAATCCCCTGCACATAAGAGCAATTTGTTAGCTGAATTAGTTTGTTCTAATTCCCTAAAGGCAAATCGCACCGATTCTGCGGCAGGTCTTTTAAAGGAAGAAATGCGGATTTTAGGCTCGGTTTGTTTAAAGAGTTCCGATTTATCTGCTGTTCCTGCAGGTGGAGCATTGGCTGTTGACCGTGATATTTTTTCAAAACTTATTACCGAAGAAATAAACAACCACCCAAATATTACAGTTGTAAGCGAGGTTGTTGAAAAAATACCGACGGACGCTGTTTGTGTTGTGGCAACAGGTCCTTTAACCGACGGTAAATTGGCAGAAGATATTGAGAATTTGTGTGATAGCTCAAGCCTTAGCTTTTTTGATGCGGCGGCGCCAATTGTCACAGCTGAAAGCATTGATATGGATATTGCTTTCACTGCTTCAAGATACGGCAAAGGCACCGATGATTACATTAACTGTCCATTTAACCGCGAGGAGTATGAGGCATTCCATAACGAGCTTATAAACGCTGAATCTGCCCCTTTAAAAGATTTTGACAGACCTTTTAAGGTGTATGAGGGTTGTATGCCTATTGAGGTTTTGGCAAAAAGGGGAGTGGACTCTATCCGCTTCGGTCCGTTGAAGCCGGTTGGTCTTACTGACCCTAGAACAGGTCACAGACCTTGGGCTGTGGTTCAGCTTAGAAAAGAAAACAAGGATGGGACACTTTACAATATAGTTGGTTTTCAAACCAACCTTAAATTTCCCGAGCAAAAAAGGGTGTTTTCAATGATACCCGGTCTTAAAAATGCAGAATTCGTGAGATACGGTGTTATGCACCGAAACTCCTTTATAAATTCCCCAAAACTTCTAAACCGAAATCTTTCACTTAAAACTAATAAGAATATTTTCTTTGCGGGTCAGTTATCAGGAGTTGAGGGTTATATGGAGTCTGCCGCAAGTGGTATAGTGGCTGGAATTAATGCGGCGGCTGAAATTTTAGGTGAAAAACCATTGGTTTTACCTGAATTTTCAATGATTGGCGCACTTCTTAATTATATTTGCGATGATTCGGTTGCTGATTTTCAACCAATGGGCGCAAATTTCGGTATTTTACCCCCCTTAGAACAAAAAATTCGAGACAAGAGGGAGCGTTATGCGGCTTTAGCCGAGCGTTCACTTAACTGGTTTAAAAACGAAAAGGAGAGTTAAAAATGCGTGTTGTTATAGATGCTTTTGGTGGAGATAATGCACCTTTAGAAATTGTCAAAGGTGCAGCATTAGCTTCAAATGAATTTGGTTGTGATATTACTTTGACGGGTGACGAAGTAAAAATCAATGCAGTTATCAAAGAGAATAATTTGCAGTTTAAAGGTGATTTGAAGATAGTTCACACTGAAGATGTTATTACAATGCACGATGACCCAACATCACTTTTAAAGGCACATAAGGACAGTTCTATGGCTTTAGCATTTAAGGAACTTAGCGAAGAAAGAGCAGATGCATTTGTTTCTGCAGGCTCTACGGGTGCTTTGGTTGTTGGTGGAACTCTAATTGTTAAAAGAATTAAAGGTATTAAAAGACCGGCTCTTGGAGGTATGATACCATCTCCAAAAGGTCATTATATGCTAATGGATATGGGTGCTAATGCTGAGTGCCGACCCGAAATGTTAGAGCAGTTTGGTATAATGGCAAGCGCTTATTTAAAGGGTGTTGAGGGAATAGATAATCCCACTATCGGTCTTTTAAATATAGGCACTGAGGATACCAAGGGCACTGAACTTCAAAAGGAAGCATATAAGCTACTTGAGAATGCACCGATAAACTTTGTTGGCAATATCGAATCTCGTGAAATGCCCAAGGGTGTTTGCGATGCGGTTATTACTGACGGATTTACAGGTAATATTGCTCTCAAACTAATCGAGGGCACTGCAATTACATTCTTTAAATTAATAAAAGAAGCACTTTACAAAAGCGTGTTTAATAAACTTGCGGCTTTAGTAATTAAGAAAGACCTATATGCATTAAAAGGTATGATGGATAGCTCTGAGGTTGGCGGCGCACCCTTGCTTGGTGTTAAAAAACCTGTTATTAAAGCACACGGCAACTCAGATGCTAAGGCTATCAAAAATGCAGTGAGACAAGCTATTGCCTTCACTGAGACAAAGGTTATTGATTCTATCACTAATAATTTAAATTAAGGAATTTAAAAATGAATACCTTACAAGAAAAATTACAATATACTTTTAAAAATGAAGATTTACTTATAAACGCTTTAACCCATTCGTCCTATGCAAATGAAGTTCGCAACGGTGTATCTTCTAACGAGCGTTTAGAATTCTTGGGCGACTCGGTTTTATCTATTATTGTTTCTGAGTATATCTATAAGAAATTCGGTGATTTACCCGAAGGGGAACTGACAAAAATAAGAGCATCTTTGGTTTGTGAGAAATCTCTTTGTCTATTTTCCAGAGAGATGGATTTAGGGCAGTATCTTCGTTTAGGTAAGGGCGAGGAAAAAGGCGGAGGTAGAGAACGAGATTCTATTTTAGCCGATGCCTTTGAGGCTGTTTTGGCGGCAATTTACCTTGACGGCGGCTTTGAAGTTGCAAAGAAACACGTTTTGAGATTTATAAAGGACGAACTTTATAATCACAATGAAGCCGAAACCTTTAAAGATTATAAAACTGCTTTACAGGAAATTATTCAGCGTAATCCTGAAGAGTCGGTTACCTATATTTTGACAAATGAAACTGGACCCGACCATGACAAGGTATTTGAGGTTGAGGTAAGACTTAATTCTAATACAATTGGCAGGGGAAAGGGCAAAAATAAAAAACAGGCAGAGCAGTTTGCCGCTAAAGAGGCGTTACAGCTTATGGGTGCAGATATATGAGTTTAAAACACTCTAATATCTCAATTTTTGTTCCTCATATTGGTTGTCCTAACAAATGCAGTTTTTGTAATCAAAGATATATTACAGGTGTTTTTAAAGCACCAACAGTGCGAGATGTCGCGATTGCTGTTAAAAACGCACAGACTAATCCGAACTATGACCCAAAAACCACCGAAATTGCCTACTTTGGCGGAAGTTTTACTGCTATAAACCGCAATTATATGTTAAGGCTTTTAAGGGTGGCACACCGTTTTGTTAAAAGCGGAGTGGTAAGCGGTATCAGAATTTCAACCCGTCCCGATGCTATTGATGACGAGATTTTGACTCTTTTGAAGAAATATTCCGTAACGGCAATTGAACTTGGCGCACAGAGTCTTAATGACAGGGTTTTAAGGCTTAATAACAGAGGTCATAAGGTTTCTGATGTTGTTAAAGCGGCAAAAAAAATTAGGGAATACGGTTTTGAACTTGGTCTTCAAATTATGACGGGACTTTATGCAGATAGCGATGCCTCTGCATTAAAAACTGCAGATAAGGTTATTGAAATAAAACCCGATACAGTAAGAATTTATCCAACCATTGTATTAAAGGACACTGATTTAGAAGCCTTGTATCTTGATAATATATATATACCGCAATCACTTGATAGTGCAGTAAATTTGGCGTCTAAACTTTATAAGATGTTTACTGACAACGGGATTAGAGTAATCCGTTTGGGACTTCATTCAATAGAAAAGGACGCATACATTGCAGGTCCTTGGCACCCCGCTTTTAGTGAGCTGTGTCAGTCTCAAATAATGTTAAATGAAGTTTTATCCCAAATTAATGAAAAGGGAAATTATATCATTTATGTTGGAAATTCCGATGTTTCAAAAATGATAGGTCAAAAACGCAGCAATATTCTGCATTTAGAAAGTAAAGGTATTTACTGCAAGGTAAAACCTGACGATACATTAGGCAATTTAGAAGTTAGAATAGAAAGAGAAGTGTAAAATATGCTCTTAAGCTCAATACAGGTGCAAGGCTTTAAATCTTTTGCTGATAAAACCACACTCAAATTCGGCAAGGGTATTACAGCTGTTGTAGGACCTAACGGAAGCGGTAAAAGTAATATTTCTGATGCTGTGCGTTGGGTACTTGGTGAGCAATCTACAAAAAGTCTTCGCGGTCAGTCAATGGAGGATGTAATTTTCGGCGGTACCGAAACCCGCCGTCCTCACGGCTTTTGCGAGGTTACTTTAAATATTGATAACTCTGACAGAACATTGAATTTTGACAATGATGATGTTAGTATAACCCGCCGTTATTTCCGTTCTCACGAAAGCGAGTACGCAATTAACGGTGTTTCGGTGCGTCTTAAGGATATTCATGAATTGTTTATGGATACAGGTCTTGGTCGCGACGGTTATTCTATGATTGGTCAAGGTAAGATTGACAATATTATCAGTTCTAAATCAGGTGAGAGACGCGATATTTTTGAGGAGGCCTCAGGTATTTCTAAATACCGCTATCGCAAAATTGAAGCCGAGCGTAAGCTTGTTTCTGCTGAGGATAATTTACTTAGACTTCACGATATTTTAGACGAGCTTAAAGGCAGAGTCGGTCCCTTGAAAGAGCAGAGTGAAAAGGCTCAAAAATTCCTTGATTTAGCCGATGAAAAGAAAAAACTTGAAATAGGTCTTTGGCTTTACACCCTTAATAATTCAAAGGAAACTTTAAGACAGCAGGAGAGCAAAATTGCTTTGGCTGAGCTGACTTATAAGGAAATTGAAAAAGACTTAGAGGAATTTGATCGCAAAACCGAGGAAAATACTGCTTATTTTGCAAAACTTACCTCTGAAATTGAGGGCGAAAGACTAAGCATTTCTTCAACAAACGAGCAAATTGTAAAGCTTGACGGTCAGGTTACACTTCTAGAAACAAATATCGCCCACAACAGTGATAATATACTCCGTTTAACTGATGAAAAATCAAACCTTGGCAAGACTGACAGTGAGGCTAAGGATGAAATTTCTCAAAAAGAAAACGAAATTGCACTTAAAAACGAAAACAAAGCGGCTTTAGTTGAAAAACTTGCTATTTTAGAAAAGGAACTCTCAGAGTTATTAAGCGACAGTGACAGTATTTCACGCCAAATTGAGTCTCAGATTAAAGAACTTAATGTGATTTCTCAACAAAGTGCTGACCTTAGAGTTAATATTGTAACAGCAGAGACTGCTACCGAGGATATTAATAATCGGGCTGAAATATTAAAAGAACAAAAGAAGAATATTGCAGACAATATCGCTTCATTAAATACCGAAGCTGATGAGACAAAATCTTTACTCAAATCTTTAGAAGATAGAGAAACCTCGGCTTCAAATATGCTTAAAGGTTATGAAATTAAGGCTACTGCTTCAAAGGAACAAATAGAAACTTTAAAGGCAGAAAACGATAATCTTACTTTAGATATCGAGGCTAAAAAACGCCGTATTCAAATTTTAAAGGACCTTGAAAATAATTTAGAAGGTTTTGGTTTTGCGGTTAAAACTGTCATTGCACAAAGTGAAACAGGTGTTTTAAAAGGAATTTGCGGTCCCGTTTCAAAGCTCATAAAGGTTGACCGTGAATACAGTATCGCTGTTGAAACCGCTTTGGGTAACGCTATTCAAAATGTTATTACCGATACCGAAGCCGATGCTAAAAGAGCTATCAGCTACCTTAAAAACAATAAGGGCGGCAGAGCAACATTTTTACCCGTTGCAACAATTAAAGCCCGTGAATTTAAGGAATCAGGCTTTGAAAATATGTTTGGCTTTATCGGTAACGCTGCCGATTTGGTTGAATGTGATAAAAAGTATAAAGAAATCATAAGATATTTACTTGGCGGTACTGTTGTTGCTGAAGACATTGATTCTGCCGCAACTATTGCTAAGAAATTTGGTTACCGCTTTAAGGTTGTAACCCTTGACGGACAAGTTATCAATGCGGGTGGTTCCTTAACCGGCGGTTCTTTGGCTAAAAATTCGGGAATTTTGAGCCGTTCTTCTGATATTAAGAAATTAGAAAACGATGTTGAAAAGTTAAATGCTAAACTTAAAACCGTTTCCTTGAATTTAGATAATGCAAATCTTGATTTGGCAAAATTGGATGCCGAAATTACCTCTTTAAAGGCTGAGCTTACCACTGTAAATGAGGATAAAATCCGTGCTTTAGCCGAGCTTAGAAGATTAGAGGATTTGATTTCTACTGCTAATCAAAATATTGCGAACATTGAAAACGAAGAAAATTTAAGTGCTGAAAAATTGGCGTTGTTGGTTTCTAAGGCTGAGGAATCTTCCAAAAAGATTTCAGAGCTTGAAATTAAGAAAACCGAATTACAGGCTGAAATTGATAGTATGACAGGTGGCAGAGACTCGCTTTCTGCAAAGCGTGAGTCTTTAGGTGATGAAATTACATCACTTAAACTCAGCATCATTGAAACTGAAAAGGATATTGAGTCTTTAACCTCTGCTAAAACAACGATTGTTAATTTAATTTCTACCCGTGAAAAACGAGTTTTGGAAATTGATAATGAAATTAAAGATTTAGAGCTTGCTAACACTCAGTTAGAGGCTTCAATTAACGATACAAACGCTGAAATTTCTCGCCTCAAACAATTAATAGCAGATGCCAATAAGAATATTGAGGATATGATTGATAAGAGAAACAACACTGAAAAATCCGGTGTTGAGCTTCGCGCGGGTGAGCGTGAAAAAACCGCTAAGCGTGAGCAAATCGGTGGCGAATTGGCTCGACTTGTTGAACGCAAAGAGGTTATGGTGCGTGAATACGACGAGGTTATTGCTAAGCTCTTTGACGAGTATCAGTTAACAAGAAGCGAAGCTGAGGCTTTAGGTATTGAGATTGAAAACTTGTCCGAGGCTAAGAAGAAGCTTACCGAAATTAAGCATAAAATCAGAGCATTGGGCAATGTGAATGTTGCGGCTATCGAAGAATACAAGGAAGTTAGCGAACGCTACGAGTTCTTGTCCGCTCAGGTTGAGGATGTTGAAAAAACAAGAAGCGAACTATACAAGCTTATTAATCAACTCACAACTCAAATGAAGGATATCTTTACAGTTGGTTTTGAGAAAATCAGCAATAATTTTTCTAAAACCTTTGTTGAGTTGTTTGGTGGCGGAAGTGCAAGTCTTAGTCTTTCTGACCCCGAAAATATTTTGGAAAGTGGAATTGATATTAATGTTAAGCTTCCGGGTAAGAATGTTCCTAGTCTTGACGGTCTTTCGGGCGGTGAGAAAGCACTTATTGCTTTGTCAATTTACTTCTCAATTATGCGTGTGAATGCGCCTCCGTTCTGCTTCCTTGACGAGGTTGACACTGCACTTGACGATATTAATGTTGAGCGTTTTGCAAACTATATGAAGGATTCAGAATTTGCAACGCAGTTTATTTGTGTCACTCACAGACGTGGCACAATGGAAGCTGCTGATATGCTTTATGGAGTTACAATGCAGGAAAAGGGTGTTACAAAGCTTTTGGAACTTAATGTTTCCGAGCTCGAAAAGAAATTAGAACTCACTGAAACTGCATAATAGAAATTAGGAGAATTTTATGGGAATTTTCAGCAAAATTAAATCAGGACTTCAAAAAACAAGGTCTTCAATTGCTGACAGTGTAAACAGTTTAATTAACAGTTTCACCAAGATTGATGAAGAACTATTTGAAGAATTAGAGGAAATTCTTGTTATGTCGGATATAGGTGTTGCAACCTCTACCGAAATTTGCGATGAAATGCGCAAAAAAATCAAAGAAACGGGCGAAACCGACCCTAATAACATTAAGCTTATGATGAAAGAAATCATTGTTGAAATGTTGGGGGAGGATGAGGGTTTATCGTTGAATACAAAACCTTCGGTAATACTTGTTATAGGTGTTAACGGTGTTGGAAAAACCACATCCATTGGTAAAATTGCTTCACAGTTAAAAAACAGCGGTAAAAATGTTGTTTTGGGCGCTGCTGATACTTTCCGTGCTGCTGCTATTGACCAGCTTGAAATTTGGAGCGAGCGTGCGGGGGTTACAATGGTAAAAAGTGTTGAGGGCACAGACCCAGCTTCGGTTGTATTTGATACCATTGCTTCTGCAAAGGCAAAGGGTGCAGATGTTATCATCTGCGACACTGCGGGCAGACTTCACAACAAGAAAAACCTTATGGACGAACTTGCCAAAATTAACCGCGTTATTGCAAGAGAGTTGCCCGACGCATCGGTTGAAACCTTGCTTGTTCTTGACTCCACAACGGGTCAGAATGCAGTAAATCAAGCAAAAGAGTTTAAAAATGTAACCGATATTACGGGTATTGTCTTAACTAAGCTTGACGGCACTGCTAAGGGCGGTATAATTATTCCCATTAAAAACGAATTGAATATTCCTGTTAAATTTATTGGTGTTGGAGAGGGAATTGACGATTTGCAGCCCTTTAGTGCTAAAGAATTTGCAGACGGAATTTTTGAGGTTTAAGATATGAAAATATTTATTGCAACAAAAAATGCAAAGAAACTTATTGAATTAGAAAGAATCTTGACTCCACTCGGATTTGAGGTTTTAAGCGAAAAGGATTTAAGCGAACCTTTTCCCGAAATTGAGGAAACAGGCACAACCTTTGCCGAAAATGCCATTTTAAAGGCACAGGCAGGTTTGGAACTTACGGGTCTTATTTCGGTTGCTGACGATTCGGGAATTTGTGTTGATTACCTTGACGGCGCACCCGGTATTTACTCTGCCCGTTATTCAGGCGGTCACGGAAATGATGCCGAAAACAACAAGAAAATTTTAAGAGAACTTGACGGTGTGCCGATGGAAAAGAGAACCGCACACTATGCTGCTGCAATTGCTTGTGTATTTCCCGACGGTAGAAAGTTTACCGTTGAAGGCAAGTGCTATGGACACATTGCTTTTGAAGAAAGCGGCGACCAAGGCTTTGGATATGACCCCTTATTTATTAGTGAAAACGGTTGCTTCGGTCATTTAAGTGCCGAAGAAAAGGACAAGATTAGTCATCGTGGCAAGGCTTTAAAACTATTTAAAGAAGAATTAACAAAATATATTTAGTGAGGAAAATTATGTTAAACAGCAGACAAAGAGCTCAACTTCGTGCTATGGCAAATGAATATGAAACCATTTTACAGATTGGTAAAGCAGGTGTTCTAGACACAACTGTAAAACAAGTTGCCGACGCACTTGAAGCCAGAGAGCTTATTAAACTTAAACTTCTTGAAACTTGTCCTACAACTGTTAAGGAAACCGCTGAGCAATTAGCTCAGGCAACAAACAGCGATGTTGTTCAGGTTATCGGAAGAAAGTTTATTTTATACAAAGAAAGCAAAAACAATAAAACCATCAAGCTGGTGAAATAATGCTTACTGCAATTTTTGGCGGAACCTTTAATCCTTTCCACATAGGTCATTATAAGATTTTACAAGGCTTAAACAATGACCCTCAAATAGGCAAAATACTTTTAATGCCTGATAAATTACCGCCACATAAAACATCAAAACATTTAATTGATGATGAAACTCGCTTACAAATGTGCCGAATGGTATCTAAAAAGTTCCAAAAGTGTGAGCTTTGCCTTATCGAGTTTGAGCGAGAGGGAAAGAGTTATACGATAGATACCATTAAACTGTTGCAAGAAAGATACCCGAACGAGGAATTTGCTTTTGTAATGGGTGGCGATATGCTTGTTTACTTTGATAAATGGTATAAATATGAAGAACTAATGTCTTTATTGCCTTTTATCGTGTTTAGAAGAACTGCAACTGACGACGCAGAATTTGAATTTTGCATTAAGCGGTTTTCGAGTGAAGGAATGGAGATAATATTAAAGGATAATATAATTCCTAACATTTCTTCAACCGAACTTAGAGCAAACTTTAAGAATTTAAAGGAACTTGTTCCATCTGAAGTATATGAATTTTTAGCCGAAAGGGGAGTATATGATGAAAAAGTATGATGGATTTAAAGAGCTACTCTCGAAAAGGCTTGATAAGGATAGATATTATCATTCACTTTGTGTTGCTGACGAAGCTTTACGCTTGGCGGAAAAATACGGAGGAGATACCGAAAAGTGTTATTTAGCGGGTCTTTTGCACGATATAACCAAGAATGCTGATGCAGAGGAACACTTGCAAATCTTTAAAAGCTTTGATATAATGCTATCTGTTGTTGAAAAGAGTGCGCAAAAGCTTTGGCACGCAATCTCGGGTGCGGCATATATTGAAAATGTTTTAAAAATTGATGATGCTGAGATTTTGGATGCGATAAGATACCACACTACTGCAAAGGCTGATATGTCTTTAACAGCAAAGCTCTTGTATCTTGCGGATTTTACCTCAAAAGACCGCAATTATCCCGATGTGAGTATTATGAGACGACTTGTTGATAAATCTTTAGATGAAGCGTTTATTTACGCTCTTAAGTATTCAATCATTGACTTGACTGAACGCTCAAAAGCGATTCACCCTGATACCATTTCTGCTTTTAATCAGGCAGTTTTTAAATTGGAGGAAAACTAATGGAAAGTTTTGAAATTATTACTATTGCCGCAAATGCCTTAAATGAAAAAAAGGGCAGAGATATTGCTGCAATTAAAATAAGCGACCTTACAGTCTTGGCGGATTATTTTTTACTTTGCACCGCTAATTCTTCAACTCAGGTTCGTGCACTTTGTGATGAAGTTGAGGAAAAGTTAGAAGAAGCTGGTGTTCGTCCTCATCATATTGAGGGCAAAGCCACTGGTTGGGTAGCTTTAGATTATGGCTCAGTAATAATTCATGTGTTTGGCCGTAATGAACGCGAGTTCTATGACCTCGACAAAATGTGGAGTGACGGCGAACTTATTGATTTAGATAAAATTCTTGTAAACGAAAAAGAGGTTTAACAATGGAAAATTTCTATAATTACACTCAAATTGAGAAAAAATGGCAGGATATTTGGGACGAAAAGCAAACCTTTGCCGCTAAAAATGACTATACATTGCCTAAGTTTTACGGCCTTGTAGAATTCCCTTATCCTTCGGGTCAGGGTCTTCATGTTGGACATCCCCGTTCTTACACTGCGATTGATATTGTAAGCCGTAAAAAGAGACTTGAAGGCTATAATGTTCTTTACCCAATGGGTTGGGATGCTTTTGGTCTTCCTACCGAAAACTTTGCAATTAAAAATCATATTCACCCATCCATTGTTACCGAAAACAATATTGCTAACTTTAAAAGACAGCTTAAATCTTTAGGTTTTTCTTTTGACTGGAGCCGTGAGGTTAATACTACTGACCCATCATACTATAAGTGGACTCAGTGGATTTTCTTGCAGCTTTTCAAAAAAGGTTTGGCTTATAAGAGCCAGATGGCTGTTAACTGGTGCACCTCCTGTAAGTGCGTTTTGGCTAACGAAGAGGTTGTAAACGGCGTTTGTGAGCGTTGCGGCAGCGAGGTTATTCAAAAGGAAAAAAGCCAGTGGATGCTTAAAATTACCGAGTATGCCGAGAAACTTTTGGACGGTCTTAATGATGTTGACTTTATTGACCGTGTAAAAACTCAGCAAAGAAACTGGATTGGCCGTTCTTACGGTACACAGGTAACCTTTAATACCAATATCGGCGATACATTCGATATTTTCACAACCCGTGCCGATACATTGTTTGGTGTTACTTATATGGTTATGTCTCCCGAGCACCCATTACTTAACAAATGGGCTGACAAAATCAAAAACTTTGATGAGGTTAAGGAATATCAAGTTTCCGCTTCTAAAAAGTCAGATTTTGAGCGTACTGAACTTGCCAAAGATAAGACAGGTGTTATGCTCGACGGTGTAACCGCTATCAACCCTGTTAATAATACAGAAATACCTATCTTTATTTCTGACTATGTACTTATTTCCTACGGCACAGGTGCCATTATGGCGGTACCCGCACACGATACTCGTGACTGGGAATTTGCCAAGAAATTCGGTTTGCCGATTATTGAGGTTGTTGCAGGTGGCGAGGATGTTCAGTCTGCCGCATTTACCGACTGTGCTACAGGTACTCTCGTTAACTCTGATTTCTTGAACGGCTTGTCGGTAGAAGATGCTAAGGTTAAGATTCAAGAGTGGCTCACTGAAAAGGGAATTGGCAGTGTTAAGACCAACTATAAGCTTAGAGACTGGGTATTCTCCCGTCAAAGATATTGGGGTGAACCTATCCCTGTTGTTTACTGTGAAAAGTGCGGTTATGTGCCGCTTCCTGAAAGTGAACTTCCTTTAGTTCTCCCTAATGTTGATTCTTATGAGCCTACCGATAACGGTGAATCTCCCTTGGCTAAGATGACCGACTGGGTAAATACAACTTGTCCTCATTGCGGCGCTCCCGCAAAGCGTGAGACCGATACAATGCCTCAGTGGGCAGGTTCTTCCTGGTATTTCTTAAGATACTGCGACCCCCACAATGACAAGGAGTTGGCTTCTAAGGAAGCCCTTGAATATTGGTGCCCTGTTGACTGGTATAACGGTGGTATGGAGCATACAACACTCCACCTTTTATACAGCCGTTTCTGGCACAAATTCCTTTATGATATTGGTGTTGTTCCTAATGCAGAGCCTTACTCAAAACGTACCAGCCACGGTATGATTTTGGGTGAAAACGGCGAAAAAATGTCTAAATCACGCGGCAATGTAGTTAACCCTGATGAAATTATTGAAAACTACGGTGCTGATACAATGCGTGTTTACGAAATGTTTATCGGAGACTTTGAAAAAGCTGCTCCTTGGAGCCAGTCTTCTATCAAGGGTAGTAAGCGTTTCCTTGATAAGGTTTGGGCTTTATCTAATATTTTGGTTGACGGTGGTTACCGTGAGGAAATTGAGTCTGAAATTCACAGAACAATTAAAAAGGTTACCGAAGACATTGAAGGACTTAAGATGAATACTGCTATTGCGGCATTGATGTCCTTACTTAATACCGTTCAGGCAACAGGCAAAATCACCCGTGAAGAATTTAAGACCTTTATTATTTTGCTCAACCCCTTTGCACCTCATATCACGGAGGAATTATGGGTGAATAACGGTTTTGATGGTATGCTTAACGAAACTAAATGGCCCACATTTGACGAGGCAAAATGCGTTGATGCAAATGTTGAAATTGTTGTTCAGATTAACGGCAAAATCAAGGCTCGTCTTAATGTTCCAGCTGATATTTCTGCTCCTGACGCTTTGGCACTTGCTAAGGGTACTGACAGCATTAAAGCTGAGATTGAAGGCAAAAATATCATAAAAGAACTCTATGTTCCTAAAAAGCTTGTAAATATTGTTGTGAAATAATAAAAAACTGTTGCAAAATTTTTACAGATGTGATACAATAACTTAAGATTTGTATACGGAGGTGATACTAGTGAGCGTAGTTGAATACATTATCGGCGCTGCAGTAATTATAGTTTCTTTAATTATAATTGCCGTTGTTCTTTTACAGCAAGGTCGTCGTGCCGGCATTAACGGTGCAATTTCCGGCGGTGCAGATACTTTCCTTTCTAAAAATAAGGCGAGAACTATTGATGCTTTATTAGCTCGCTGGACAAAGTATATTGCCGTCCTTTTCTTTGTACTTGCTATTGTTGCTAACTTTATAGCTATCAAATTAGGTGCATAATAATTAAGCCTTAAGGCTTACATAAAAAATCTAATTAAACCCCTGCATTTTTGCGGAGGGAGGGAATATTAATGAGTCAAGTAAGAATTAAAGAAAACGAATCTTTGGATAACGCTTTACGCCGTTTTAAGAGACAGACTGCTAAAGACGGTGTTATTCAGGAAGTTCGCAAGAGAGAGCACTATGAGAAGCCCTCTGTAAAGCGTAAGAAGAAGTCGGAAGCCGCTCGTAAGAGAAAGTTCCGCTAAGTTTTTAGGGGCTACCGTAAAGGTTAGCCCCTTTAATTTTTTTAGGAGAAAAATTATGCTTTTAAAACCCAAAATTAAATTAGAAAGAGTTACGGATATCACACCCGAAATTCTTAAAAAATATAATATAGACAGTTTGATTTTAGATGTTGATAATACTCTCTCAACCCATCACGGTGATGTTTTAACCGATGGTTTAGAGGATTGGCTTAAATTGATGCATGACAGTGGGATTAAACTTATGGTTCTATCAAATTCTAAGGAACGCCGTGTGAAACCTTTTGCTGAAAAAATCAATCTTCCCTTTATAAGTTTAGGACTTAAACCCTTGCCTTTTGGATATATTCGTGCATTAAAGGCATTGGGTAGCAAACGCAAAAACACCGCTATTGTCGGTGACCAGATTTTTACCGATGTTTTAGGCGGTAATATTGTTGGCGTTAAAACCTTGTTGCTAACTCCTATTTTACTTGAGAGTACTGCAGGTTTTAAATTTAAAAGAAAAATCGAGCGTTTAGTTTTTAAAATTTACAGAATAAAAAATACGGAGGTATAGTTGTGGCTGTCAAATTCGGTCCTGCCGGTTCTGCTGATAGTTTTAAGGAAATGGGATATAAATCCAGTCTTCAAATACCTGAATATTTAACCAAATTTGGTTTGAACGCCTTTGAATATCAATGTGGCAGAGGCGTTAACATAGGCGAAGATAAGGCGAAACAGTTAGGAATTATTGCAAAAGAAAAGGGAATAGCCCTTTCTCTTCACGCACCTTATTATATCTCTATGTCTTCTCTCGAAGAGGAAAAGAGACTTAATTCTGTAAACTATATTTTAGCGTCTGCAAGAGCAGTAAATGCTATGGGTGGAGATAGAATAATTGTCCACACAGGTTCTTGCGGTAAAATCTCTCGCGAGAAGGCACTTGAACTTGCGATTGACACAATGAAAATTTCTTTAGATGCCTTAAAAAGTGAGGGTCTTTCTCATATTCGTATTTGCCCCGAAACAATGGGTAAAGTAAACCAACTCGGCACCTTGCACGAAGTTATGGAACTTTGCAAGGCAGATGAATCTTTGATTCCTTGCATTGATTTCGGTCACCTCAATGCCCGCGATTTAGGTGTAATTAAATCTAAAGATGATTATGACACAATATTGACTGAAATCAAAAACTCTTTGGGCAGTGAGCGTTTAAACTGCTTCCATTCTCATTTTTCAAAAATTGAGTATACAAATGGTGGAGAAAAGCGTCATTTAACCTTTGAAGACACAGTTTACGGTCCTGATTTTGAGCCACTCATGGAACTTGTATATAAATACGGCTTAAATCCAACCTATATTTGCGAATCTGCAGGAACTCAAACTGAAGATGCAAAGCAAATGATGGATTATTATAATAATTTAAAGGGTGAGGTGTAGTTATGATTTGGCATAGTTCGACCGCAAGGGAAGTTTTAAATCACTTTAATGTTGATGATAAAAAAGGTCTTGCTAACGGAGAATGTGAAGAAAAACTTGAAATTTACGGTAAAAATATTATTTCAAAAATTGAAAAACCGACCCTATTCAAGCGCTTTTTATCACAGCTTAACAACAAGATGGTAATTGCACTGATTGTAATTGCTTTGATTTCTTTTGTGGTATCGTTAGTATATAATGATGTTAACAGCACTTCCGCTTTGCTTATAATTGCTATTGTGTTGCTTAATGCGTTTATAAGTGCGTTTCATATTAATAACTGCGATAATACCTTTGAGGATATTAAAAATATCACAAATCCCTCAACCACAGTTTTAAGAGACGGTATTATCAGAAGTATTAATTCTGCAAATTTGGTTGTCGGCGATATTATTATCCTCGAAGAAGGGGACTATATCTCGGTTGATGCGAGAATTATTGAAGCTAATGAGTTTCGTTGTATTGAAACTAATCTGACCGGTGTTGAAGTTCCCGTAGTTAAAAACAGTGATGCTATCTTAGATGATATTACACCTGTTGAAGAGCGAACAAATATGGTGTTTTGCGGCTCAAGCGTTGCCCATGGAACCGCAAAAGCTATTGTTACAGCTGTTGCGCTCAATACCGAAATGGGTAAATCTTCTGCTATTATGCAACAAACTGGAGAAGATAAACTTCCATTACAAAACAAACTTGATGCGATTAGTAAAATAGCAAATATTTCAATTTTAGGTATTTGCGCTCTAATTTTTATAATTTCTTTGTTTTATAATTTCTCGGCAGATAATTTTGCTTCTATGACGGTTAAGATGCTCGTCAATGCGGTTGCATTAGCAGTTGCTGCTATTCCCGAAGGTTTGCCAATGATAGTTGCTGTGGTAATTGCGCTGGGAATTAAACGCATTTTAAAAGATAATATTATTGTAAAGGATATTAGTGCCGTTGAATTACTTGGTAAGACCGATGTTCTTTGCTGTGATAAGACGGGAGTTTTAACCCGTAACAAGATGGTTGTAACCCGTATTTTTGATGGGGACAAGATTTGTGATTTTGCAAATGATGTTCCTGATGAGAAAATATTAACCGTTTTAAAACTAGCAACTGCCTGTAGCACACTACAAAACGATTCCACTGAAAATGCTATTGAAAACGCTTGTTTAACATATAATTCAATGTCTTTGCAAGATGTTCTAAATGTTTTCCCACAAGTGACTTATGTGCCTTTTGACAGTGACAGAAAATCAATGTCAGTCATTTCAATGATTAACAAACAACCTGTTGCAATTGTTAAGGGTGCGCCCGAAAACCTGATTTCTCATTGTGTTAATTGTGATGCAGAAAAGATTTTAAAGTTAAATGTAGAAATGGCAAAACAAGGGCTTAGAATTGTTTGTATTGCAATGAAGACCTTAGACCAGCTTCCTGCAAATCCTACTGCAGAGGAAATTGAAAACGACTTGATTTTCGTTGGCTTAATTGCTCTTAATGACCCACCGCGAGAGGGTGTTGAAGAAGATATTAAGTCTTGTCAGTTGGCTGGAATCGACACCATTATGATAACGGGTGATAATTTAGAAACTGCGAAAGCTGTTGCTGAAAAAATTGGTATTATGCGCGAGGGTACCCTAGCTATTACAGGTGCTGAACTTTCTGCTATGACCGATGATGAGTTGTTTGAAAATATCGAGAAATACTCGGTATTCGCTCGAGTAACTCAAGGAGATAAGCTTAGAATTGTTAAAGCATGGCAGAGTTTGGGTAAGGTCGTTACAATTACAGGCGACAATGTTGAGGATGCTGACAGCCTTGCCACTGCTGACGTTGGCTGTGCTATTGGCAAGTTTGGTGCCGATGTTGCCAAGGGAAATGCTGATATTATTATTTCAAATAACCGCTTCCATTCAATTTTGAAAGCTATAAGAGAAAGTCGTGGACTTTTTGCTAATATTAGAAAATCGGTGATGTATTTATTTAGCTGTAACTTTGCTGAAATAGTTACTGTATTTTTTGGTTGGTTATTCTTTAAAAATATGCCTATAATGGCGGCACAGTTATTATGGATTAATTTATTGACCGATTCTGCACCCGCAATTTCTTTAAGTCTCGAAAAAGCAGAAAAGAATATAATGGAGAAAAACACAGTAAGTGTTAACCGTTTATTTAATAAAAAATCTATCATTTTAATTGCACTTGAGAGTGTTTTTATAACCGCCCTGACCCTTTTTGCTTTCTTTATAGGAAACGATTTTGGGGATACCGTACGAGCTTCTACATTTGCTTTTGCTGTTCTTGGTATGACCCAAATTCTACATTGCTTTAACTGCAAATTTGAAGGCTCAATTCGTTTTAAAAAGTTATTTAACAACAACTTTATGAATATATCTGTTTTGGTTGCTTTCTTTGTGGTGGTTTTCCTAGTACTTACACCCGCCGGTGCACTTTTCGGTTTGAAAATGTTAAGTTTTGCAGAATTCTTAATCTGCTTGGTTTTATCACTGATTATAATTCCTGCAACCGAATTGTTTAAATTAATAATTAAAAAGATATAAAAAAAGGACTGCCAAAAGGCAGTCCTTAATTTTTTGTTATTTAGATGCTTCAATAATTTTAGCAGTAAGGTTTGCGGGAACTTCCTCATATCTTGCAAGTTCTAAAGTAAAGGTTGCAGTACCTTGAGTGATAGAACGCATTGCAGTTGAGAAATCGGTCATCTCAGCCATGGGGACTTCGGCTGTAACCTCTTGGAGCTTATTTGCTGTGGGCTCCATTCCAATGATTCTGCCGCGGCGTTTGTTAATGTCGCCAATAACATCACCTAGCATATCGTCAGGAACCAGTACCTTAAGCGTGCCTATAGGCTCTAACAATACGGGGGAAGCTTGAGGTATACCTTCCTTATAAGCAATAGCTGCAGCAAGTTTAAAGGACATTTCAGAGGAGTCTACGGGGTGGTAAGAACCGTCATATAAAACTGCCTTAACACCAATGGTGGGATATCCTGCAAGAACGCCTTTTTCAGTGCACTCGCGAAGACCTTTTTCAACAGCAGGGAAGAAGTTCTTAGGAACTGCACCGCCGAAGATTTCGTCTTCGAATACCAATTCGTCACTATCGCAAGGCTCAAATCTAATCCAAACATCACCGAACTGACCGTGTCCGCCTGATTGTTTCTTGTGTCTGCCCTGAACTTTTACGGATTTTCTAATGGTCTCTCTATAAGCAATCTTGGGGGATTTTAGTTCAACCTCTGCGCCAAATTTTGATTTTAGACGGGAAACAATAACATCAATATGTTGTTCACCAAGAGCAGAGAGAATTAATTCCTTGGTTTCCTTGTTGTGTTTAACAATAATGGTTGGGTCTTCCTCGGTTAAGCGGTTAAGCGAGGTTGCAATTTTTTCTTCGTCACCCTTAGCTTTTGGATAAACCGCCATTGAAAGTGTTGGAGCGGGGAAGTCAATAGTTTCAGCAGAAATCTTACCTTTAAGTGATAATGTGTCGCCAGTTAAAACATCACCTAGTTTTGCTACGGCACCGATATCACCTGCAGATAGCTTTTTAATGTCTTCAGATTTTCCACCCTTTAAGCAGAGGAGTTTGCCAAGCTTTTCTTCTTCGCCTGTGCGAGAGTTTATAAGTTTTGTGTCGCCCTGCAAAGTACCTGACAACACTTTGAAATATGAAAGTTTGCCAACAAATGGGTCTGCAATTGTTTTGAAAATATTGATAGCCGTTTCGCCACTCTCAGAGTAAGCAACAGTTTCGCCGTCAGCAGTCTTATAGGTTGCATCTGCTGCGGTTGGCATAATCTCTGTAATAATGTCAGCAAACATCGAAACAGCATCACCTGTCTGCTGAATACCGCAGAATACAGGACAAATATCGCCGCTCTTAACGCCCGATTTAAGGCCTTTTACAATTTCTTCTTTTGTAAACTCTTCACCGGCGAAATATTTTTCCATCAAGTCTTCGTCAGCGGAAGCAATAGCCTCTAAGAGCATATTTCGCATATTCTCAATTTCTGCACTAACGGGCATTCTGAATTCTTTAGCAGTTAAACCGTCAAAAGCATAAGCTTTGTTCTCAATAAGATTTATGTAACAAGTAACAGCATCGTTTTCAACAAAAGGAATAACAACAGGGCAGATAACCGCACCGTAGTTAGCAACAAGCGTTGATAAAACACGGTAGAAATGAGCGTGAGTAGAATCTAATTTACCGATAAAGAAAGCGGCGGCCTTGCCATTACTTTTAAGTTTTTGGTAGCTTTGCTTAGCGCCAACTGTAATACCGGATTTACCTGAAATTACGATTATACCGGAATCTGCAGCATTTACAGCTTCACAAACGCCGCCTGCAAAGTCAAATAGTCCTGGGGCATCAATAAGGTTTAGCTTGCTGTTATTTAATTCCAAAGAATAAACGGCGGTTGAAACTGAAACCTTGCGCTTTTTTTCTTCGGGGTCAAAATCCAGAGCAGTTGTACCGTCATTTGCCTTACCGATTCTTTCAATAGCCTTTCCGTAATATAAAATGGCGTCGGCAAGGGTGGTTTTACCCGAATTGCCGTGACCTAGCAACGCAATATTTCTAATTTCATTTGCCAAATAGTCTTTCATGTGTGATACTCTCCTTTGAGCAATATGTTTATACAAATATTATACCATACAGCTTTGTTAAATACAACTAAAAGTTTTTAAATAATATCACAAAAACTATGTAAAATTAATAAAATATTACAAAACAACCTATAATTTGCAAAGATTACAAGTTTGCAAACATTTGTAACTGATTTGTTGCTGTTATTATGTTAACTGAAAGTATATAATAGTAACAGTTGATTTTTTGGGTGGTGAAGCTATGAAATACAGGGTTTTTAGAATTTTATCTGTTGTTTTAGTTTTTGTGTTTGCATTAGCTTTAAAGCCTACAAATCTAAGCGCTCAAAAACCTGAAATTAACACAGCGATTGACTATAGTAAGGTGCTTGAAACAAGATTTTTGAATATGTTAAATCACAACTTTGTCTATTCTGAGGACTATAAGAACATTAATGACATTGTCAATAATTCTGCGGTTGCTTTGTTAGGAAAAAAGAATGGTGATTATATTGAGGCTGAGGTTTTAAATACATATCTTTTCAATATGTATGGCTTCAAGATTGATGATTTTTCGAAAATTAACGATGGCTTTAATTTTAAAGAGGGATTTGCTTATATTTCACCTCGGGGATATGCGGTTTATAACCACACAGCCGAGAGTATAACTGAAAATCCCGATGGCACATTTACTTTTTTGACAAATGTAGAAATTAAGACTCACGATTCACAAAGTTATAATTTAAGTTGTGAAACAGTTTTTGTTAAAAACGAAAAATCAATTTTTGGATACAATATAGTCGTGAGTACTCTAATATAAAAAAGCACTGCAAATGCAGTGCTTTTTTGTTATTTAAGAATAATTTCGAAGATTTTAGAGTAAATCTCAGAAGCGTGTTCTAAAAACTTCTGTTTAACAAATAACGCTTGGTCTTCATCACTTAAGAGCAACTTAACACTCATAAAAGGTTTGTTTTGGTCGAGGGCGGTGCAGTCAATAAATGTTCTGCCATCCTCCTCGTAAATTTTATATGAGGTTTCCTTGGTATTTCTTATAATTACCATAGATTTAAGAACAGCTCTGTAAGCTCGTTCTTTAACAATGCTTGAAAGGTGGTAGCCAAGGGTTTCGGCAACATTGCGACCGGCATCGGTAACAACATAATCGCCACTTTCATCAAACTCTTTAATATGACCGCTGTTTTCTAAAAAAGCCAGTGAATCACTAACCTCAAAAATATTGGCTATGCCCTCGCTGTGTAACACTTCGCAGAGCATATTACCGGACATTGGTTCTTCAATTGAAGACATTATATAACAAATCAGGGTACGAATATCAGCTGTTGTAAATAAACCGCCAATTTTTGATACTCCTGCAGAAATTGCATCTCTTTCCAAAATTAAAACTCCTTAAACTTCGTTATATTTATTATATAATATTTTTCTAAAAATTCAAGTGTTTGAGCGTTTTATGTCGGGCAATGTCCAAAAATATTGCAAAAAATGTTTTATTATGATATGCTTGCGCTACAATAGGGAAAATAAAATTTATTATCAATGAACCTTTCGGTATGTTTTTTCGACTATATAAGTGAAACCGGTTTTAAAGAACTTATGGGAGGTGAGGCGATGTCTAAATTTGAAGATTTGCTTTTCTGTAATCAATTGTCTGTTGAACGATTTGTGAAATTTAGGATTCCAAATGTTTCAGATGCGGAGGATATAGTGCAAGAGGTGTTTTTAACTGCATTTAAAAACTTTGAGCAACTTAAAACAGAAGAATCTTTCAAAGCGTGGATAATAGGTATTGCACGACATAAATGTAATGATTATTTCAGGGAAAAATCTAAAGATTTAGAAATACCTATAGAAGAGTTGAACGAATTTCAACTTTCGCAAACACGATTTGGATATGTTGAGAACAATACAGTAGGCGATGTGTTGGAGTCACTTGGTGATAAGGATAAACAAATTCTTTATCTATCATATTGGAAAGAGTTGCCTCAAACTGAAATCGCCGCAAGGTTGGGCATACCTATAGGAACTGTCAAAAGTCGCTTGTATACAGCTAAACAGAATTTCAAAAAGATATATCCAACAAACACTTATATTAAAAAGGTTGATGATGTTATGAATAAACTACCAGATAGATTACCTAATTATAAAATTACACCATTATCCAAAGCACCCTCTACTGTAAAATGTGAGGAACTCCAAGGTTTGAGTATTATACCAAAACTCGGAGAAAAAACAACTTGGGGATTGTATGATTTTGAAACCAAAAAATGCGATGAGTTTTCCGAGGTTAGCGTAATAGGTAAAGCAGAAATTCATGGTGTTGAAGGAGTTGAAATAATTAGTATTCAACACGATATAAAAAACAATCGAAAAAACGAAAGAGTATTTGTTGCTCAATTGACAGATACGCATTGTCGATATTTATCTGAAACTCATCAAAAAAACGATGTGAAAAAGACCATAACATTCCTTGATGGTGAGATTTTTATGAACAATTGGGGTTTTGGTGAAGATAATTGCGGTAACGAAACTGAATTAAAACCCAAGGGCATCATAAAACGTATTGGAAACAATATTACCAAAACAGGTAATACTGAAGTAATAGACGTTGTAGGGGGGTTCAAAGTTGAAATCGGTGAAAAAACTTTCGATACAGTATGTGTAATGGAGTTGGGGCATTTTAACAATGCGGTTGCAATCGAACAGTATATTGATGCAAACGGAAGAACTATTCTTTGGCGTAGATTCAACCGTGATGATTGGGCAATAAAGCGGTATAAAAAGAAATGGAGCGAACAACTCCCCGACAACGAACAACTTATTATTAACGGAGAAACTTATGTTCATTGGTATGACTGTATAACGGACTATATACTTTGATTTTAAAGTCAAAACATAGCAGAGTACGGGGTAAGGCAGGAATAACTATCATACCTTTTGCAGTTTTACTGCTTAAAAACAGAGTTTTTAACTGAATTTTCTTCAGTATGATTTTAAAGGTCACGGTATGATTTTTGTCATACCATTAAAAATAGAGTTATCTCGTAAATTCGGGATAACTCTATTCTCATATATAACTTGAAAATCATGATCAAAAATGTTATATTAAATATAAGAAAGTGCTTGTTGTTATGCGGAATCTTCAACTTGTGGAAGCGACTGCCACAAGTTGAAAATAGGAGCCTCCACTTGTTAGGGGAGGTGGCAAAACGGAGTTTTGACGGAGGGGTAGTTTTCTCTCCCTCAGTCTTTTGCTACGCAAAATCCAGCTCCCTCGTCAGAGGGAGCTCCAAAGGCGATTTGTCCCTAACTTAACACAAACATAATATATTTCTATTAAATATCAGAGGTTTTAAAGAATGGTTAATGATTTGATTATAGTTGGCGGCGGTGCTTCAGGACTTTGCGCTGCAGTATATTTTAAGCAAAAATACCCAAACTCTACTGTGCGTATTTTAGAAGCTTTACCGCGTGTTGGTAAGAAACTAGCACTAACGGGCAACGGCAGATGCAACATTACAAATAAAAACATAAATCTTTCCCGCTATCACGGGAAAGATACTGAATTTTGCCGATATGCCCTAGATAAATATGATGTGGGTTTCACAAAAGAGTTTTTTGAGAAAATCGGTGTCGAGATTATATTTGAAGAGGACAAGGCTTATCCGTCTTCTTTTCAAGCCTCATCCGTTGTTGACTGTTTAAGATTTGCTTGTGATGAATTGGGTGTTATTACACACACCGAAACCCCTGTTACTGATATTCAAATCTCAAATGGTAATTATAGAGTTATATCAAATCAAATGAGTTTTTTAAGCAAAAATCTAATAATTGCAACGGGCGGTCTAGCAGGTGGTGAGAGGCTTGGTTGTGACGGAAAAATGTTTAATATTCTTAAAAAAGCCGATTTTAAAGTTGCACCTCAAAAGCCTACAATCGTTCAAATTAAAACCGAAACAGATATTGTTAAACAATTAAAGGGTATTAAAATTAATGCTGTGGCAAAACTCGGCTCTCGCAGTGATTTTGGCGAAGTTTTGTTTTGTGATTACGGTCTTTCGGGTCCCGCAATCCTTCAAATCTCACGAGAAGCGTCATACTTAGACAAACCGCAAATTACACTTGATATTATTCCTGATATCAATTTTAACGAGCTTTGCGAACTTTTAACCAATCGTGTAAACAGTCTTAAAGAGCGCACTTTAGATGAGTTTTTTACAGGTATGCTTCAAAAACGTGTTGGTCAAGTGTTGTTAAAGCAAATCGGTTGCAAACTTATTGAAAAGGTTTCAACTCTTGATATAAAGAAAATCAAGGCTTTGGCGGCTATTATGAAAAAGTGGGAGTTTGCAGTTACGGGCACAACAGGTTTTTCTAACGCTCAGGCAACTGCGGGTGGACTTGCTACAAAAGAATTTAATAACGAAACAATGGAGAATAAATCAACCAATAACCTTTACTGTATAGGTGAAATTTTAGATGTTGACGGTGATTGCGGCGGCTTTAATTTGCAATGGGCTTGGAGCTCCGCTTTTTGTGCTGTTGATGCCTTAAGGAATGTATAATGTTACTGATAAATAATTTGAATTTGCCGCTTGATACGGATTTTCAAAACTTGAAACCGAGTCTGGAAAAAACACTTAAATGCAAACTGAAAGAGGTTAAACTATACCGAAAATCTGTTGACGCGAGAAGAAAACAAGATGTGCATTTTTGTTGCTCGGTTTTGGTTTCAAACGATAATGAGGATAAGATTTTAAAATTCAATAAGAATGCTATGCCTTATACCGAAAAGGAATATGTATGGCAAAAGTGTGATAAAATTCCAAATAATAGACCTGTCGTTGTGGGTTTTGGCCCTGCTGGTATGTTTTGTGCTTTAACTCTGGCACGTGCAGGTCTTAAACCACTCGTTATTGAGCGTGGCGGCAGTGTTGACGAGCGTACAAAGGCTGTAAAAGATTTTTTCAGTGGCGAAAAGCTTGACCCCGAAAACAACGTCCAATTTGGCGAGGGCGGAGCTGGTACTTTTTCTGACGGAAAACTTACAACGGGTATTAAAAATCCGAGAGCCAAGACGGTTATCAAGGTGTTAAACCAAATGGGTGCTAAGGATAATATTCTAACCGATGCAAAACCTCATATTGGCACTGACATTTTAGTTAGCGTTGTAAAAAACATACGAAAAGAAATAATTTCTCTCGGCGGCGAAATTTTATTTAACACAAGGCTAGATGATATTGAAATTGCTGACGGAAAGATTGTTTCTATTACTGCAAATGCCAATAAAATTCCTTGTGATACAGTTGTTTTAGCAACGGGTCATTCTGCAAGGGATACCTATAAAATGATTTTATGCAAGGGTGCTGATATGGTACAAAAGCCCTTTGCGGTGGGTGTTAGAATAGAACATTTACAGACTGATATTAACAAGGCCTTATACGGCGAATTTCATAATCATAAAAACCTTAGTGCTGCTGACTATAAATTGGCTACCCATTTAGAAAACGGCAGGGGAGTTTATACATTTTGTATGTGCCCCGGAGGCGAGGTTATAAATGCTTCAAGCCACTTGGGTGGTATTGCAGTGAACGGAATGAGTAACAGCAAACGTGATGCTGAGAATGCAAACAGCGCCGTCTTAGTTGGTGTTGAGCCGTCAGATTTTCCGTCAAGCGATATTCTTGCCGGATGCGAGCTACAAGAAAAAATAGAAAAAGCGGCATATAGTATTGGCGAAGGCGCTGTGCCTATCAATACAGTTGGCAACTTTGTTTTTGGCAAAGAATTTAAAATTGGCAGGGTAAAGCCATCTGTTAAACCAAGCTATGTTTATGCGGATTTCACTAAAATTCTCCCTCAGTTTGTTTGTGAAAGTTTAAAAGAGGGAATCAAAAACTTTGGCAAAAAAATATCGGGTTTTGATGACTGTGAGGCAATTTTAACAGCACCTGAAACGAGAAGTTCTGCACCTGTGAGAATACTCAGAAGCGATGATTTCCAAAGTAATTTAAAAGGAATTTATCCTTGTGGTGAGGGCGCTGGGTATGCGGGAGGAATCGTATCCGCCGCAGTTGATGGTATGACTGTTGCCGAGAAAATCATTGAGAATTTAAATACAAATTGACTGGGGACAACGGGTCTATACAGTAGTAAAATGCTGTGTCAAAATCCGTTGTCTTTTTTTGTGTTTTTTCAAAATTTAACTGAATATAGACGGTTTTCGTATTTAAAGATTTTAGCATAATACCGCCGAGTGTTCCAACCAATTTTTTGAGTATTTTGTCGGGTTTGAATTTTGATTTAATAATAATTTTTTCTTTTAAGATATACATTTTAAGAAATTCACTTTTTCTTGCAATATTTAGTAAAATGCAGGTAAGAATTTTTTGATTTACAAGGTAATTTCCCTTAATATGAAGATTGTAATTAAATTTTTTATAGAATATTACTGCATTAAAAAGTTCACTGCAAAATTCTTCTAAATTGAGTGGGGATATATTATCGGAAATTGTCGCCTCAAATTCATAAATTTTTCTCAAATTATCTAAATATTTTGGCTTAATACTATCTTTTAATATCAGCTTTTGGTATATTAAACGCAGAGAGTTAGCGTACATCTCTAATTTATTTGGGTAATATATCAATTTTAACACCTCAAATTACATATATATTATGCCAATATACAAAAAATAAAAATGATATTAAAATTTGTCATAAATTACTTGCAAAAAAATTAACAATCGGTTATAATATTTAAAGAAAATTTTAGGAGGTTATTCCAATGGTTAAAGTTGCTATTAATGGTTTTGGCCGCATCGGTCGTCTTGCATTCCGCCAGATGTTCGGTGCAGAGGGTTATGAGGTTGTTGCTATTAATGACCTTACCAGCCCCAAAATGCTCGCTCACTTATTAAAGTACGACTCTGCTCAGGGCAGATATGCTCTTGCTGACACTGTTGTTGCAGGTGAGGACAGCATCACTGTTGACGGTAAAACAATCAAGATTTATGCTGAGAAAGACGCTAAGGACCTTCCTTGGGGCGAAATCGGCGTAGACGTTGTTTTAGAGTGCACAGGTTTCTATTGTTCTAAAGAAAAGTCACAGGCTCACATTGATGCCGGTGCTAAAAAGGTTGTTATCTCTGCTCCTGCAGGTTCTGACCTTAAGACTATCGTTTACAGCGTAAACGAGCAGACTCTTTCTGCAGATGATACTATCATCTCTGCTGCATCTTGCACAACCAACTGCTTGGCTCCTATGGCTGCTACTTTGAATAAGTATGCTCCTATCCAGAGCGGTATCATGACCACTGTTCATGCTTGGACAGGCGACCAGATGGTTCTTGACGGTCCTCACAGAAAGGGTGACCTTCGTCGTGCACGTGCTGCTGCTTGCAACATCGTTCCTAACTCTACAGGTGCTGCTAAGGCTATCGGCCTTGTTATCCCTGAGTTAAACGGCAAGCTCATCGGTTCTGCTCAGCGTGTTCCTGTTCCTACAGGTTCTACTACCATCCTCGTTGCTGTTGTTAAGGGCAAGGATGTTACCAAAGAGGGCATCAATGCTGCTATGAAGGCTGCTGCTTCTGATTCCTTCGGTTACACCGAGGAAGAGCTCGTTTCTTCTGACATCATCGGTATCAGATACGGTTCTTTATTCGATGCTACTCAGACAATGGTTACTAAGATTGACGACGATACCTATCAGGTACAGGTTGTTTCTTGGTATGATAACGAGAACAGCTACACCAGCCAGATGGTTCGTACAATTAAGTACTTCGCTGAAATCTAATAACAATAATCGTTATATAAAAAACAGACATCTTACGATGTCTGTTTTTTTGGTTTAGGTTAATTTGTTTGCCATTTCATAGAATTTATAGTAAATTCCTTTTTTATCCATTAAGGCTTCGTGGTTGCCTTCTTCAACAATTCCATCTTCGGTCAAAACCAAAATGCGGTCGGCATTGCGAATTGTTGAAAGTCTATGTGCTATTGTAAGGGTTGTTCTGCCCTCGCTCAAGCGTTCTAAAGATTTAGCAACGATTAACTCGCTTTCGTTATCAAGAGCGCTTGTAGCCTCATCTAAAATGATAATAGGGGGATTTTTTAGGAAAACACGGGCAATGCTTATTCTTTGCTTTTGTCCGCCCGAGAGTTTAACACCCCGTTCGCCGACATAGGTGTGATAACCGTCTTTAAGTTCACGGATAAACTCATCAGCACCCGCTTTTTTGGCGGCATCTATAATTTCTTCTTCGGTGGCGTCGGGTCTGCCATAGGCAATATTTTCGTATACAGTTCCCGAGAACAGATAAACATCCTGTTGAACAATGCCAATATTATTTCTCAAAGATTTTAACGTATACGCTTTAACATTCTCACCGTCAAGGGTAATTTCACCGTTAGTAATTTCATAAAAACGGGGGATAAGGTTGCAAAGTGTTGTTTTGCCGCCACCCGATGGACCGACTAAAGCCACCTTTTCACCGCTTTTTATATTGAGATTTAAATTTGTGAAAACTGTGTTAATTTCACCTGAATATTTAAAATCAACATTTTTAAATTCAATGTTGCCTTTGGGGTTAATAAGCGGTTTTGCATTAGGCTCGTCAAATATTTCAACATCAGAGTCCATAATCTGCAAAAATCTTTCAATACCAGTAAGTCCACGGTTGAATTGTTCGGAAAATTCAATAATACGCCGAACGGTTGTTATAAATGTTGTAACATAAAGAAGATATGCTACAAGGTCACCTGCGTTGATTTTGCCATCAATTAAGAATAAACTTCCCGCAATGACAACAACGGCATATATAAGACCGTCAAACAGTCTGGTAGAGGTTGAGAAAGCACCCATATATAAATATGAAAGCTTTTTCAGGTCGAAGAATTTTCTGTTATCTTTTTCAAATTTTGCTTCCTCAAGTTCTTCATTTGCAAATGCCTTAACAACACCTTGACCTAAGAGAGAGTCTTCAATTCGTGCATTCAATTCACCTGTAAGCACTCGGTTTTTGCGGAAGGTTTCTTTCATCTTGCGGCTTAAAAGTCCGCAAACTATAAGCATTAAGGGAATTATTGCAAAGATAATAAGTGTTAGCGGAACATTAATGTTTATCAGAATTAAAAATGATGCAATTCCTTTAATAGCCGCAATAAAAAACTCTTCGGGACAATGGTGTGAAAATTCGGTAACATCAAAAAGGTCATTTGTAATTCGACCCATTATCTGACCAACCTTTGTGTTGTCAAAGTAGGTGTAGGAAAGTTTGTGCAAGTGACTGTAAGCGTCACGCCGCATTTGTGTTTCTATTTTCACGCCCATAACATGACCTGCATACGCCATATAGTAATAAGCGGCAGAGTCAATAAGACGAAGCGTGATATAAAGTCCGCCAATTTTTAATACATAGGCAACAGTAAGAGTTGCAAATCCATCAATACCTGCATTAGTGATTTCTCTCATAATGAGTGGTAATACAATTTCGCAAACTGTTGTAAGCGCCGCGCAAACAAGGTCTATTACAACTGTTACAACGTTGTTTTTATAATAAGGCAAAAACCTTTTTATAAGGATGCTTGTTTTATATTGTCTGTCATTTTTCATATAAAAACCTCAAAGGCACCGAAGCGGTGCCTTTTAAAATAAAACTATTTTGCTTCTGCTTCACAGTAAAGACATCTGTAAACACGCTTTTCGGGGTCGGAAAGGGTGAAAATCTGTTCAAGCTCTTGCTCGGTTGTTGTGATACAGCGTGGGTTTTTACACTTGATTACATTAACAAGTCTTTGAGGCAATTCAATGGACTTTTTTTCCACAATTTTGCCGTCTTTGATTATATTAACGGTTATATCGGGGTCAACATAACCTAAAATATCGGTATTAACCTCAAATTCGGTATCAATTTTAATAATGTCCTTAATTCCTGTCTTGCGGCTTGGAACATTCTTAATAAGTGCAACCGAAGCGTCCAGAGAGTCTAAATTCAAAAGCTCATAAATCATCATGCCTTTTTTAGCAGTGATGTGGTCAATTACAATTCCGTTTTTAATTGAATCAATATTCATTTTATTTAACCTCCAAAAGCTTTAGAATTAACGCCATACGCATATATTTGCCGTTGAGAACCTGGTCGAAATAACACGCTCTTGGGTCTTTGTCGATTGCAACGCTAATTTCATTAACACGGGGTAGCGGATGCAAAATTATAAGGTCAGATTTTGCATTGTCAAGCTTTTCGGGTGTTAAAATGTAAGTATCTCTAAGTCTTAAATATTCCTCTTCATTAAAGAAACGCTCTTGCTGAACGCGAGTCATATATAAAATATCAAGTTCGGGCATAGCCTCCTGCAAATCGGCGGTTTCGGTAAAACCAATTCCTTTAGCTGTTAGAATATCCTTAATGTATTGAGGTAAAACAAGCTCTTTTGGAGAAATTAAAACGAAGTTCACATTTTTATAACGGCTGAGTGCCGCAATAAGTGAGTGAACGGTTCTGCCGAACTTAAGGTCACCGCAAAAACCGACAGTCAGGTTATTAAAGCGACCTTTTTTGCGGCGAATTGTAAGTAAATCTGCCAATGTTTGCGTGGGGTGGTTATGACCGCCGTCACCTGCATTTATAACAGGAATACTTGCATTCAAAGAAGCAACAAGAGGAGCGCCTTCTTTGGGGTGACGCATTGCGATTATATCAGCATAGCAGCTAACAACCTTTGCAGTATCGGCAACGCTTTCGCCCTTGGAAGCAGATGAACTTTTAGCTTCGCTAAAGCCTAAAACGTGACCGCCAAGCTCATACATAGCGGCTTCAAAGCTAAGTCTTGTACGGGTTGAAGGCTCAAAGAAAAGAGTAGCAAGTTTTTTACCCTCGCACTTGTGAGCATATTTCTGCGGATTTTCAATAATATCGTCCGCAGTGTTGAGGAGTTCGTCAAGCTCTTCGGTGGATAATTCTAAAATGTCAATTAGACTTCTCATTATTTAAAAATCCTTTCAGTAATTTATGCTTTAGCGCCGTTAACCTCTAAATATTTCTTTATGCGGTCAACATTTTCTTTGTTTTCGGGGTTTTCCTCTAAGTATTCAATAATGTCATAAACATCAACAACCGAGTAAACGGGGAAACCGTATTCCTCGCCAACCTCAGCCATAGCGCTCTTGTCAGTTTTGCCTTTTTCCTTGCGGTCAACCATAACAAATGTTGCGGCAACCCTTGTGCCCTTTAAAGAGGAGAGAATAGACATACTTTCTCTGATAGCGGTACCTGCTGTGATAACATCTTCAACGATAACGATTTCTTCGCCCTCTTGAGGTTTGTAACCAACAAATACACCGCCTTCGCCGTGGTCTTTTTCCTCTTTGCGGTTAAAGAAGAAGGGAACATCAAGACCATTTTTAGCTAACGCTACTGCAACGGATACTGCAATCGGGATGCCTTTATAAGCAGGTCCGTAAAGTACAGTCTTTTTATTGCCAACCTTTTCAAAGTAAGCCTTAGCGTAAAATTCGCCTAATTTACATATTTGTTCGCCGGTTTTAATATCGCCTGCATTGATGAAATAGGGAATTTTTCTGCCTGATTTAGCAGTGAAATCGCCAAATTTCAAAACACCTGCAGATTCCAAAAACTCTATAAATTCTCTTTTGTAGCTTTCCATTTAAATTCTCCTTAATCGCAAAATTCTGCAACACAACGCTCGTATGCAGCAACGGGGTCAGCGGCGGCTGTAATCGGACGGCCAACAACTATGTAATCACTGCCGATTTTCTTAGCTTCGGCAGGGGTCATAACACGCTTTTGGTCGCCAATATCGCCATCAGCAAAACGAACACCGGGAGTAACGGTTAAGAAATCTTTACCGCAAGTGTTGTGTACCTTCTCAGCCTCTAAGGGAGAGCAAACAACACCGTCAAGACCGGCTTTTGCAGCATTTGAAGCGTAATGCATAACAACTTTATCAATGGGTTCCTTAATTAAAAGGTCGTTTTCCATTCTTTCCTGGTCGGTGGAAGTAAGCTGAGTAACCGCAATAAGCAAGGGTCTTGTACCGTCGGGACGGGTAAGACCTTCAAGAGCACCCTCCATCATTGTAATGGTGCCTGCGGCGTGTAAATTTGTCATATCAACATCAAGACGAGATAAAACAGCCATTGACTTTTTAACTGTGTTTGGAATATCGTGAAGCTTTAAGTCAAGGAATATTTTATGACCTCTGGCTTTAATTTCTCTTACAATTTCGGGTCCTTCAGCATAGAAAAGCTCCATACCTATTTTAACGAAAGGTTTTCTGTCTGTGAATAAATCAAGGAAAGAAAATACCTGCTCTTTGCTCGCAAAATCACAAGCAACAATAACGTCCTTACCCATTGTGTGCGCCTCCTATAATTTCTGATAAACTATTTATTTTATATTTTTCCATAACCTTTGGCAAATCCTCGATGATGTTTTTACAAGCAAAGGGGTCTACTAAGTTAGCAGCTCCAACCTCAACAGCAGTAGCGCCTGCAAGCATCATTTCAATTACATCCTCGGCAGTGGAAACACCGCCCATTCCGATAATCGGAATATTTACAGCATTATAAACCTGATAAATCATTCTAAGGGCAACAGGGAAAACAGCAGGTCCTGAAAGACCGCCGAATGTGTTGGCAAGAATTGGTTTGCGGGTTTTGGGATTAATTCTCATACCTAGCAAGGTATTAATAAGACTTACACCGTCAGCACCCTCGGCCTCGCAAGTTTTTGCGATTTCGGTAATATCTGTAACATTAGGCGAAAGCTTAATGATTACGGGTTTATTTGTAATCTTTTTAACAGCCTTGGTAACAGCTGCAACATTTTTAGGGTCGGTGCCAAATGCCAAACCGCCGCCGTGAACATTGGGGCAGGAAACATTAATCTCAAACCAACCAATTTGCTCTTCGGCGTCTAATTTTTCGCAAGTATAAGCATAATCCTCAACCGAAAATCCGCTGACATTTGCCATTACAGGCTTTTTAAAGCAAGATTTAAGTCTTGGTAACTCTTCACTGATTACCTTATCAACACCGGGGTTTTGAAGACCGACAGAGTTAAGCATTCCTGATGGTGTTTCAGCAATTCTAGGTGTTGGGTTGCCAAAACGGGGGTCCTTGGTGGTGCCTTTAAAGGAAAAGGTGCCAAGCATATTAATGTCATAATTATAAGCAAATTCATAACCGAAACCGAATGTGCCACTTGCAGGGATAATCGGGTTATCAATTTGAATGCCGCAAAGGTCAACTTTTGTGTTTACCATACGATTTCCTCCCTTTCAAGCACAGGTCCGTCTTTACAAATTCTCTTGTTGCCGTATTTTGTTTTGCAGCTGCAACCCATACAAGCACCAAACCCGCAACCCATACGCTCCTCAAAGCTGTATTGACCGCTTGTTTTTGCAATGCTTTCAATGGCCTTAAACATTGGCATTGGACCGCAAGTGTAGAAATAATCATAATCAAGATTTTTCATAACATCGGTCACGAAACCTTTTGTACCGTAGCTACCGTCAACAGTTGTTACATAAACATCTAGCCCCAAAAGCTTGAAAACCTCTTCATAGAACATTTCAGATGAAGTATTAAAACCTAAAATTACGGTTGGTTTTTTGCCGAACTTAATTAGTTCTTTACAAAGTCCGTAAAGTGGGGGAATACCAACGCCGCCACCGATAACCAAAGGATTTTTACAGTCGTTTTCGGCATTAAAGCCGTTGCCTAAACCAACTAATAGGTCAAGCTTATCTCCTGCGGTCATTTTACTCATTTTTTCAGTGCCAACACCCACAACCTTGTAGATAATGGTTATGGTTTCCTTGTCATAATCGCACACCGAAATAGGACGGCGAAGATAAAGACCGTCTATTTTAACATTTACAAATTGACCTGGGGACAAAAGGGCGGAAGTGTCGCCCTTTAATACCATTCTGAAAACATTTGGGGCTAGTTCGAAATTGAAAAGAATTTCGTAAATTCCTTGTTTCATCATAAGTTAGTTCACCTTAAGAATCTATAGTAGAAATTGTGATAGTGTTCTCATCTAATACATCTAAAAGAACTCTTACAGTGTCAAGAGATGTGAAGATGGTAACATTATTTTCGGTTGAAAGTCTGCGAATTTCATAACCGTCGGTCAAGTCGCCTGTTGAGTTGATGTCCTTTGTATTGATAACATAGGCAATATGACCTTGGCGGATAGCTTCAGGAATTTCGTCACTGCCTTCGCCGATTTTACCAAGAACATGGGTACGAATTCCATTAGCTTTAAGGAATTCTGCGGTACCCTTGGTGGCTTGAATGTTAAATCCAAGGTTATAGAAACGGCGGATTAAGGGGAGTGCTTCTTCCTTGTCGGCATCGGCAATTGTTGCAAAAACAGTTCCGTAGTTTTGAAGCTTCATACCACTTGCCTGTAAAGCCTTATACAATGCACGATTAAGTTTATCGTCATAACCGATAGCTTCGCCTGTAGACTTCATTTCGGGTGAGAGGTAAGCATCAAGACCGTGGATTTTGTTGAAGGAGAATACAGGAACCTTTACATAGTAACGTTTTTTCTCCTCAGCATAGATATCGAAAATGCCTTGTTCTTTTAAGGATTTACCAAGGATAACCTCGGTTGCAATATCTGCCAAGCTGTAGCCTGTAGCTTTAGAAAGGAAAGGAACAGTACGAGAGGAACGGGGGTTAACCTCGATAATAAATACATTGTCATCCTTGTCAACGATAAACTGAATATTGTAAAGACCGATAATGCCGATACCGAGACCTAATTTTTTAGCGTATTGCAAAATTGTGCCCTTAACCTTATCTGAAATACTGAAGGTGGGGTATACGCTTATAGAGTCGCCCGAGTGAATACCTGTACGCTCAACAAGCTCCATAATACCGGGAACAAATACATCTCTACCGTCGCAAATAGCGTCAATTTCAACCTCTTTACCAAAGATATATTTATCAACCAAAACAGGCTTGTCTTCGTCGATTTCAACGGCGGTTTTAAGATAGTTTCTAAGCTGTGCCTCGTCAGCAACAATTTGCATTGCACGACCGCCCAAAACGAAGGAAGGACGAACTAATACGGGGTAACCGATTTCGTTTGCTGCAGCAACACCAGCCTCAATATTGGTAACAGCTTTACCTTGGGGTTGAGGAATATCAAGCGCTTTGAGTACTTTTTCAAAGCTGTCACGGTTTTCGGCACGTTCAATGGCATCACAATCGGTACCGATAATTTTAACGTTGTGCTTCATCAAAGGCTCAGCTAAGTTGATGGCAGTTTGACCGCCAAGAGAAGCAATTACACCCTCTGGCTTTTCAAACTCAATAATATTCATTACATCTTCAGTTGTAAGAGGCTCGAAATAGAGCTTGTCTGAACAAGTATAGTCGGTAGAAACTGTTTCGGGGTTGTTATTGATAATAATTGCTTCGTAACCTGAATTTTTGATGGTTGTTACAGCGTGAACGGTTGAATAGTCAAACTCAACACCTTGACCGATACGGATAGGACCTGCACCTAAAACAACAATCTTTTTTCTATCGGTTAAAACGGAAGCGTTTTCGCCTTGATAGGATGAGTAGAAATAGGGGATATATGCGTTTGTGTGGCAAGTGTCAACCATCTTGTAAACGGGGAAGATGTTGTTTGCTTTTCTAAGGTCAAATACCTCACGCTCTGCAACATCCCAAAGACTTGCGATAATCTTATCGCTAAATCCCATAACCTTTGCATCTTTAAGGATTTTAACATCACCCTTATTGTCAGCAACAACGGTTTCCATTTTAACTATTTTTTCAAGACAAATGAGGAAATATTCAGTAATCTTGGTAGCTTCGTGAAGCTCTGCAGTGGAAACACCTAAACGCATAAGCTGAGCTACTGCAAAAATGGTATCGTCTTTAAACTGTTTGATATAGTCAAAGAGTTCTTCTTTTGACATATTATTGAATTTAGGAAGATAGAAGTGATTTGCACCTATTTCCAAAGAACGAACTGACTTTAGTAAGCATTCTTCAAGTGTTGAGCCAATACCCATAACCTCGCCAGTAGCTTTCATCTGTGTGCCGAGAGTGTTGGGAGCCTTAGCAAATTTATCGAAGGGGAAACGGGGCATTTTAGCCACGATATAATCAAGTCTGGGCTCGAAAGCGGCGGTGGTGTTAGCAATTTCAATTTCCTCAAGCGCCATACCAACTGCAATTTTAGCGGTTACACGGGCAATGGGATAACCACTAGCCTTAGAAGCCAAAGCAGATGAACGGGAAACACGGGGGTTAACTTCAATTAGATAGTATTCAGAAGTTTCGGGGTTGAGAGCAAACTGAACGTTGCAGCCACCCTCAATTTTAAGTTCCTTAATCAAACGAATAGCACTGTCGTTCAACATTTTAAGGTCTTTGTCATTAAGGGTTAAGATGGGAGCCACAACCAAAGAGTCACCGGTGTGAACACCAACGGGGTCAATGTTTTCCATACCGCAGATGGTAATAGCATGGTCATTAGAGTCACGCATAACCTCGAACTCTATTTCTTTATATCCCTTAACGCTCTTTTCAATAAGCACCTGATTAACGGGAGAAAGCTTAAATGCGTTAAGACCAACCTCAACAAGTTCTTCTTCGTTATAAGCAAAGCCACCGCCTGTACCGCCCAAAGTAAATGCAGGACGGAGAACTACAGGGTAGCCAATTCTTTTTGCTGCTTCCTTTGCTTCATCAATGCTGTATGTGATTTCAGAAGGAATAGTAGGTTCACCGATAGACTGGCATAGCTCTTTAAAGAGTTCACGGTCTTCGGCTCTTTCAATACTCTCACTGCTTGTGCCTAAAAGTTCAACACCACATTCTTTGAGAATACCTTTCTTTTCTAACTGCATTGCAAGGTTAAGACCTGTCTGACCGCCGATACCGGGAACGATAGCGTCGGGACGCTCATAACGCAAAATCTTTGCAACATATTCAAGGGTTAAAGGCTCCATATATACCTTGTCCGCAATAGTGGTGTCAGTCATAATGGTTGCAGGGTTTGAGTTGCAAAGTACAACCTCGTAACCCTCTTCTTTGAGCGCTAAACAAGCTTGTGTACCTGCATAGTCAAACTCAGCAGCCTGACCGATAACGATAGGACCAGAGCCTATAATTAATATCTTTTTAATATCCGTTCTTTTTGCCATTTTTATTTCCTCCTGAATTTAAAAAACAGATTCATAAACTATTTTGCCGTCACAGACGGTCATTTTGTTTACACCGTAAAGCTTGTGACCTTCAAAGGGTGTAAATTTTCCCATAGATAAAAACTCTTTGGGGTCAACATTATATTCAGTGTTTAAATCAAACACACAAATATCATCATTAAGCGGCAAACCAAATCGTTTGCGTGGATTAATTGACATCAGTTCAATTAATTTTTCTAAGGTAATGATTTTAGTCTTAACCAAATAGGTGTACATAACCGAAAAAGCGGTTTCAATTCCAACAACGCCCATAAAGCTGTTTTTAAGACCGCGTGTCTTTTCCTCTTCAGAGTGGGGTGCATGGTCGGTGGCTATCATATCAATAGTACCGTCGCAAATACCTTCTATTAATGCTAATCGGTCTTCCTCGCTTCTGATTGGCGGATTCATTTTAAAGCGACCTTCGTCCTTTAAATCCATATCATTAAAGACAAGGTAGTGGGGAGCGGTTTCGCAAGTAATATCAACACCGTCCTTTTTAGCTTGTCTTATAAGCTCAACGCTTTCTTTACAAGAAATGTGGCATACATGGTATTTACAGCCTGTCTTTTTAGCAAGTGCAATATCCCGTTTAATCGGACCCCATTCACTTTCTGAGCAAATCCCTTTGTGATTGTTTAGTTTTGCATACTCGCCGTCGTGAATATAACCGCCTTTAAGTAAAGAATTGTCTTCACAGTGTGCAACAATTATCTTATCAAGCTGTTTAGCCTTTATCATTGCTTTTTCCATAAGCTCGGGAGACTGAATACCTTTGCCATCGTCAGAGAAAGCAAAGCAGTTATCTTTAAGGCTTTCAAAATCACATAATTCCTTGCCTTCTTGATTTTTGGTAATTGAGGCATAGGGGTGAACTCGTATGACAGCATCTTTATCAATTATATCTTGCTGAACCGTAATATTCTCTAAACTGTCGGGCACAGGTTTTAAGTTTGGCATACTGCAAACATCGGCATAACCGCCTCTGGCAGAAGCTAAAGTACCTGTTTTAATTGTCTCTTTATATGAAAAACCCGGCTCTCTGAGATGAACGTGAACATCACAAAAGGCCGGAAAAATAAAGCAATTATTAAATTTAGAAACAATACCGCTATCTAATTTAGAAAAAAACGGACCAGCTTCGGAAATATCTAAAGAATAATTCCCGAATTGAAAAGAACTGTCCTTGAAATAATTTACATTTTGTAATGTCAATTTCATAAATGTAACCTACCTTTCAAAGACTCAAATTTATCTTATGTATTTTATCATAATTGAAAACCCCAGTCAAGGGTATTTTTAAATAATTATTGAAAAATATTAAATTATATAGTATATTATATACTGCATAATTTTTCTTAAAGGTGTAGTAATGAAAAATAAGGTTTTTGAAAATTTTAGAAATATAACAAAAGTGCCGAGAGGGTCGGGTAACACAGTAAAAATTGCTGATTATTGTGTAGACTTTGCAAATCGTAATAATCTTAAATATTTGCGTGATGAAAACGATAATGTGATAATCTTTAAAGACGGTGCTTTGAGTGGCAAGAACAAAGAGCCAATTATTTTACAGGGTCATACGGATATGGTATGTCAGAAAACCGCCGACAGTAACCACAATTTCACAAAAGAGGGACCTCACATTGTTGTTGATGGAGATTATCTAAAAGCAGATAAAACCACCCTCGGTGCTGACAACGGCATTGCACTTGCTTTGATTATGGCGATTTTAGAGAGTGATGATATATCACATCCGCCTATTGAAGCGGTATTTACCTCCGATGAAGAGATAGGTATGCTCGGTGCTTCGGCTCTTGATATGTCTTCTCTTAAATCAAAAAGAATGATTAACCTTGATTCTGAGGAGGATGACACGGTTACAGTTTCTTGTGCGGGTGGTAGTGACTTTTTGGTTAAGTTACCAATAGAGTTTGATGCTTACAGTGGCAAAACCTATAACATTTCTTTTAAAGGTTTAAAGGGTGGTCACAGCGGTGTTGAAATTGATAAGGGCAGAGTAAACGCTAACGTTCTTGCGGGTAGATTTCTAAATCATTTTGCACCATTAGTTGATTACAGGCTTTGCGAAATTAACGGTGGTGATAAGAGTAATGCTATTACTTTGGAGTGTTCCTTTAAACTTATTACAAACGATAAAAATTTCAAAGCAAAAGCCGAGGAATATTTAAAAGAAATCAAAAGTGAAATATCCGCTCGTGAGCCTGATTTCACTTTTGAAATAAAAGAAACAGGGGAGACTCAAACCGCTTTTTCTAAATCGCTAACTGATAAACTTGTATTTTTACTTGTTAATGCTCCAAGCGGAATTCTTCAAATGAGTGCTGAAATTAAAGGTCTTGTTGAAACCTCACTTAATTTAGGTATTTTGAAAACCGAAAAAGATTATATTCTTTTTGATTTTTCGTTTAGAAGTAATAAACTAACCGCCCTGAAATTTTTAGAGGAACGACTTTCTTCTTTGGCAAATTCAGTTAATGCAAAAACTGAAACTATCGGTTTTTATCCGCCTTGGGAATATATGTCGGGCTCTGATTTAGAAAAAACCTATTGCCAGTGTTACGAGCGTCAGTTTGGCAAAAGCCCTAAAATTTCTGCTATTCATGCGGGACTTGAGTGCGGTGTTTTTGCTTCTAAAATCAATGGACTAACTGCAATTTCGGTTGGTCCCCAAATGTTTGATGTTCATACAGTTAACGAGAGATTGAGTATCAGTTCTACCGAAAAATTTGTAGAACTTATCAAAGATGTTTTAGCAAACCTTGGATAATTGGATTTTTTTCTTGATTTAATCTTTAATTTATTGTATACTAGTTGAGTTAACTTTATCACTTTAAAGGAATGGAGATATTATGGAAAACAAAAATGAATTCAAACCATATATTCCTGCCGAAAAGGTCACTCCTGAACTTACTATTACTTCAATAGTAATGGGTGTTATTTTGGCAGTTGTATTTGGTGCTGCCAACGCTTATCTTGGCCTTCGTGTTGGTATGACCGTTTCTGCTTCAATACCTGCGGCGGTTATTGCTATGGGTGTTATCCGCATTTTATTACGCAGAAACTCAATATTGGAAAGCAATATGGTGCAGACCATCGGCTCTGCGGGTGAATCCTTGGCTGCGGGCGCTATCTTCACATTGCCTACATTATTTATATGGGCGGCTGAGGGTAAAGCAGATAATCCTAGTCTTTTAGAAATCACTCTTATTGCTTTAATAGGTGGTCTTTTGGGTGTATTCTTTATGATACCTTTGAGAAACGCTTTAATAGTTAAAGAGCATAACATTCTTCCTTATCCCGAAGGCACTGCTTGTGCAGAGGTGCTTTTGGCAGGTGAGGAAGGCGGTGCAAACGCTTCTACCGTTTTTGCTGGTATGGGCTTTGCTGCATTGTTTAAGTTTATAATTGACGGTTTAAAGGTTGTATCAGGCGAGATTTCGGGCAGAGTAAAAGGCTTTGCGGGAGAAATCGGAACACAAATTTATCCCGCTGTTATGAGTGTTGGTTACATTTGTGGAGCCAGAATATCCTCTTATATGTTTGCAGGCGGCGTTTTGGCTTGGTTGGTACTCATCCCATTGATTGTTCTTTTTGGTGAAAATAGTGTCCTATATCCTAGTGTAGACGCTACAATCGGCGAGATTTTTGCTGAAAGTGGCGCTGGCGGTATTTGGGGCAGCTATATCCGTTATATCGGTGCAGGTGCACTTGCAGCAGGCGGTATTATAAGCCTTATTAAATCCTTGCCTTTAATTGTTAAAACTTTTAGCGGTGCCATGAAAAATCTTGGCGGTGCAGGTGCTAACAGTTCTCTTCGTACCGATAAAGATATTAGTATGAAGGTTGTTTTGATTGCAATTTTGATATTAGCTTTACTTATTTGGCTTGTTCCTGCAATTCCCGTTAATCCTATTGGTGCAGTTTTAATTGTTATATTCGGCTTCTTCTTTGCAACCGTTTCTTCCCGTATGGTAGGCTTGGTTGGAAGCAGTAACAACCCTGTTTCGGGTATGGCTATTGCAACACTTTTAATTTCAACCTTGATTTTGAAATTTACAGGTATGACCGGTATTAAGGGTATGTGCAGCGCTATTGCTATTGGCTCGGTAATTTGTATTGTATCTGCTATTGCAGGTGATACTTCTCAAGACCTTAAAACAGGTTTCCTTTTGGGTGCTACACCTAAGAAACAGCAGATTGGCGAATGCTTTGGTGTTGTTGCTTCTGCTTTGGCTATCGGCGGAACACTTTATCTCTTAAATAGTGCTTGGGGCTTTGGCTCTGACGAACTTGCTGCTCCTCAGGCAACACTTATGAAACTTATAACCGAGGGTGTTATGGGCGGCGATTTGCCTTGGCCTTTGGTATTCACAGGCGTGTTTATTGCAGTTGTAGTTGAGCTTGTTGGTATCCCTGTATTGCCATTTGCTATCGGTGTATATCTACCCGTTCAGTTAAACGCTTGTATTATGGTTGGCGGTATTGTTAGACTATTCTTCGACAAGATGAAGAAAGAAAAGGCAGAGAAAGAGAGAATCGTTAATGACGGTATCTTGTTCTGCTCGGGTATGATTGCAGGTGAGGGACTTGTTGGTATTGCACTTGCTGTTTTGGCTGTATTTGGTGTTGGCGAACTTATTGACCTTTCTAAATACATTCCAACAACAGTTTCAAATATCGGCGGTTTAGTGCTCTTTGCAGTTATCATTCTAACACTTTTGAAATTTACCGTTTGGAAAAAACGCGCTAAGTAATTATGAGTAGTAACTATTTAGATTTAGTCCCTCAAATTAATGGGGGACTAAATTGGAATAAAGATGAAAACAATATTGTAACTTTAGAAATTGAAAATACGGGACTTTTCAATAGAATTGCTCAAAAGGTTTTCAAAAAACCAAAAATCAGCTATGTTCATTTAGATGAATTGGGAAGCTTTGTGTGGCTTTTGATAGACGGTAAAAGAAATATTTCTGATATAGGTGCTTCTGTTAAGGAGCATTTTGGTGAAGAAGCAGAGCCTTTGTATGAGAAACTAAGCAAATATTTTCAAATTCTAAAAAGTTATAACTTTGTTATTTTAAATTAGTTTTAAGGAGAGAATTTAGATGGAAATATTTGCATTTGCATTTTATTTCGTTGCTATGCTTAGTGTTGGTTTGTTTTTCTTTTTTAAAGCAAAATCATCTATTAACAGCGAAAAAGAATATTTTTTAGGTAACCGTTCAATGGGTCCTTGGGTAACGGCAATGAGCGCTCAGGCTTCAGACATGTCCGGTTGGCTTTTAATGGGTTTCCCCGGAAGCATTTTGGCTTTTGGTATGGGCAAGGTTTGGATTGGTATAGGTCTTGGTCTTGGTACCGCTTTAAACTGGGTAATTGTTGCAAAGCGTCTACGCAGATTTTCACGCGCCGCTAACGATTCTATTACATTACCTCAATACTTAACAAATCGTTTTGCTTCCTCTAGCCCTATACTTAAAATTGTTTGCGCTGTAATTTTCTTAATCAGTTTCACTGTTTATGTTTCATCCGCGTTTGTTGCAGGTAAAAACGTTATGTGCGCGGTCATCCCCGGATTACAAGGAAAAGAAATGCTTGCAATGGCAATTTTTGCGGTAATTATTTTGGTTTACACCTTCCTTGGTGGATATCGTGCTGTTTGTTGGACCGACTTTTTCCAAGGATTATTAATGCTTGTAGCTCTTCTTGCTGTGCCGATTATCATGGCAACGGGAAACTTTGACCCTTCATTTAGCGGTGCTTTCAAAGAAGGTGTTTCTGCATTTGGAACAAATCCCTTTGCCGCTGATTGGAGAGAAATTGTAACCGGTCTTTCTTGGGGTCTTGGATATTTTGGTATGCCTCACATCATAGTTCGTTTTATGTCTATTAAAAAGCCTTCTATGATTAAAACATCTGCTTCGGTGGCTGTTGTCTGGGTAATCCTTACACTTGGGGCTGCTATTGCAATTGCAATTTTAGGAAGAACCTTCCTTTTAAGCGACGGCACTGCACTCGCGGCTTTACTTATTCCCGAAAACGCACAAAACATATTTATAACTGTTGTTCAAGATATGTTCCCAGGTGTAATTGCCGGTCTTTTACTTGCGGCTATTGTTGCTGCGGCAATGTCTACTGCTGACTCCCAACTTTTAGTTGCATCATCTTCTTTCACAAGTGATATTTACAAACCGCTTATCAGAAAAGATAAAGCATCTGAAAAGGAAGTTTTATGGATTGGTAGAATGGTTGTATTGATTTTGTCTGCTGTTGCTTTCATGATTGCTGCTTCTGGTATCAGCAATGCAAACAGTTGGGCAAACAGCATTATGAGTATGGTTGAGAATGCTTGGGGTCTCTTTGGTGCTTCATTTGGACCTGTTGTAATACTCTCACTCTTCTGGAAGAGATTCAATTATGCAGGTGCTTGTGCAGGTATAGTTGCCGGTGCGGTTGTTGATATTGCTTGGTTGTTGTTGTTCACCAACACAATGATGCCTGCCGTTATCGCTAACACAGGAATTTATGAGATTCTTCCCGGATTTGTTGTAAATACCATTGTGGCTGTTGCGGTTTCACTTGTCACTAAAGCTCCCTCTAAAGAGGTTGAGGCAATTTATTTAAGTGCTACCGATTCTTCAATTGATGACTAAATATGTAAATCACCTAACTAATTAAAGTTAGGTGATTTTTTTAATCGTCCATTACTGCATTATTTCTAAATAATAGGGAAATGCACCATACACCTGCTAAGGCTATGACTGTGTAAACAATTCGGCTGATAATGGCTGTGGGTCCGCCAAAAGCCCAGGCAACAAGGTCAAATTCAAAAAGACCTACAAGACCCCAGTTGAGACAACCGATAATGCTTAAAATCAAGCAAATTCTATCAAACATACTTTTCTCACTCCTTTAAAGTTTAGAGTACGCTTATATTATTTATGGAAAATTTAAAAATATACAAAAAAACAGCACCCGAATTTGGGTGCTGAAAATTTTATTCAAAATTCATTATTGAATTCATATCATACATACCGGCTTTTTTACCGAAAACAAATTTTGCGGCTTTAACCGAGCCTACTGCAAAAACCTCTTTCGAAGCAGCCGAATGAGAAATTGTAATTGTTTCATCGTGACCTGCAAAAATAACATCGTGCTCGCCAACAATTGTTCCACCTCTGATAGAGTGAATTCCTATCTCGTTATTTGAACGCTTCTGGCGTTTTGAGTGGCGGTCATATTCGTATACCTTTTGATTATCAAAACAGCTGTTAACGGCATTTGCAAGCATTATAGCGGTGCCCGAAGGAGCGTCAATTTTTGAATTGTGATGTTTTTCAATAATTTCAATGTCAAAACCGTTTCCTAAAATGGAAGCCGCTTTTTTTGCAAGACTGCAAATTAAGTTAACGCCTAAAGACATATTAAACGTGAAGAAAACAGGTATGCTTTTTGATGCATTATTTATTTGCTCAATTTGAGCTTGGCTATAACCTGTGGTTGCAAGAACAACGGGGGTGTTATTTGTAACAGCATAATTTAAAATATCGTCAAGTAAAGCGGGGTTTGAAAAATCAATAATAACATCAGCTTCGCAATTTACTTTTGAAAAAGAATCAAAAATAGGGAAGTATTGACCGATGTTAACCTTATCAATACCTGCTACAACCTGAATTTCACCGTCTTCTTTACAAGCGTTTGCGACAAATCCGCCCATTTTACCACTGGCTCCGCAAATTATTGCTTTAATCATAATTACACTTCCTTTGAAAAACGGCAGAAATTAATCTGCCGTAAATTTTAGTCCATATATCCTTTAGCGCAAAGTAACTCAGCCAAAAGAACCGCACCGCCTGCGGCACCTCTTAAGGTATTGTGAGAAACACAAACGAATTTGTAATCATATTGTGTGTCTTCTCTGAGACGGCCTACTGAAACAGCCATACCGTTTTCTAATGTGCGGCAAAGCTTGGTTTGGGGCATATCATCTTCGGTATAGTAGTTGAGGAACTGCTTGGGAGCGTTGGGTAACTCTAATGACTGAGGTTCGCCTGCAAAGTTCTTCCAAATATCTAAAATTTCATCCTTAGAGGGCTTGTTTTTAAAAGTCACATATACAGCGGCTAAATGACCGTCAGAAACGGGAACACGGATACACTGTGCGGTAAATTTGGGAGAATCGGCAAGTTTAATTTCGTCGTCTTTAACTTCACCCCAAATTTTAAGAGGCTCTTTTTCACTTTTTTCTTCTTCGCCGCCGATGTAGGGAATTACATTATCAACAATCTCAGGCCAACGGTCAAAGGTTTTACCAGCACCGGAAATTGCCTGATATGTACAAACAAGAACCTTATCAATTCCAAACTTTTCATCTAAGGGATATAAAGCGGGAACATAAGACTGCAAAGAACAGTTAGACTTAACAGCGATAAAGCCTTTCTTTGTGCCAAGACGCTTTTTCTGAGCCTCGATAACCTCAGCGTGCTGAGGGTTAATTTCGGGGATAATCATAGGAACATCTGCTGTAAATCTGTGAGCAGAGTTGTTAGAAATTACAGGGCACTCTTTTTTAGCATATTTTTCTTCAAGAGCCTTGATTTCATCCTTTTTCATATTAACAGCGCAGAAAACAAAATCGACCTTAGAAACAATTTCGTCAATATCCTTTTCAGCGTCAAAAATTACCATATCCCTTAAGTTTTGGGGGATTTCCTCGGTCATAGCCCATCTGCCGCTCACTGCAGTTTCAAAGGTTTTACCTGCAGAAGATGCACTTGCAGCCAAAGCGGTTACATTAAACCAAGGGTGGTTTGCAAGTAAGAGAGAAAATCTCTGACCTACCATACCGGTAGCGCCGATAATACCTACATTGTATTTTTTCATTAAAAATCATCCTTTCGGGGAAAATAAACTTGATTTTTAGTCCCATATAAATATAATATATTATGATACCATTACTACTTTAGTTTGTCAAACAATTTTATGTAGAAAAATACTATAAAATGCCGGAAGATTTTGGTGAAAATGAAAACAAGTGATTTTTATTATGATTTGCCTGAGGAATTAATTGCTCAGACCCCCTTAGAAAAACGCGATAATTCAAGACTGCTTAATCTAGACCGCCAAAGCGGAGAAATTGAACATAAGAATTTTTTTGATATCAAATCTTATCTTAAAAAGGGCGACTGCTTAGTTCTTAACAATACAAGGGTTTTACCCGCGCGAATTTTTGGTCTTCGTACCGATACTGGCTCGGTTGTTGAGTTTTTGCTTTTAAAACAAAAGGATACCGATGTTTGGGAGTGTCTTGCAGGACCTGGTAAAAAGGCTAAAATAGGGAAGTTTTTTAAGTTTTCCGATAAACTTTCTTGCGAGGTTATAGATATTACTGAAGAGGGTAACCGCATTGTGAAATTTATTCACGATGGTGAGTTTTACGCGGTACTCAGTGAAATCGGTCAAATGCCTTTGCCACCTTATATCAAGGAAAAACTTAAGGATAACGAGCGTTATCAAACGGTATATTCTAAAGAGACAGGCTCAGCCGCCGCACCCACAGCGGGACTTCATTTTACCGAAGAATTATTAGATGAATTAAGAGCAAAAGGCGTTAAAATTGCATTTATAACACTTCATGTGGGGCTTGGAACATTCAGACCTGTCAAGGTTGATGATGTTAAAAACCACAAAATGCATACTGAGGAGTATTTTGTAACCAAAGAAGCTGCTGATATTATTAATACAACTAAAGAAAATGGTGGCCGTGTGATTTGTGTTGGAACAACCGCTTGCAGAACTGTTGAAAGCGTTGCTAAAAAATACGGCAAAATGGTCGAGTGTTCGGGTGATACCGATATTTTTATTTACCCTGGCTTTGAATTTAAGGTGATGGACGGACTTATTACTAATTTTCATTTGCCCGAAAGCACACTCATTATGCTTGTTTCTGCCTTTGCGGGTTACGAAAATGTTATGAACGCATACAAAATTGCCGTTAGGGAGAGATACCGTTTCTTTAGTTTTGGCGATGCAATGATAATATTATAAGGTTGAAATATGTATAAATACATTTTATTCGATTTAGACGGAACGCTGACCAACCCTGAAATTGGCATTACTAATGGTATTATGTATGCCTTAAATAAATTTGGAATTGAGGTAAGCGACCGCAAGGAACTACACTGTTTCATCGGTCCTCCGCTAGTTGATGCTTTTATGAAATATTACGGTTTTTCTGAAAGCAATGCAAAACAGGCAGTGGCATATTACCGTGAATTTTTCAGAGAAACGGGTATATATGAAAACCGTGTTTTTGATGGTATTGACGAGTTGCTTAAAAATCTTAAAAAAGAGGGTAAAAACTTGATTTTAGCCACCTCTAAGCCGCAGGAATTTGCTGAGATAGTGTTAAATTATTTTGACCTTTCAAAGTATTTTGACTGTGTGGTTGGCGCTACATTTGACGGCTCACTTAACTATAAAGTCGATATTATTAAAGTGGCTCTTGAGCGTGGAAATGTAAATGATATTAAAAACGCTGTTATGATAGGCGACCGCTATCACGACATTGAGGGCGCTAAACAAAATAATCTTAAATCTATTGGTGTTTTGTACGGCTTTGGAGACCGCGAGGAGTTAGAACAAGCGGGTGCCGATTATATTGCCGAAACACCGCACCAATTACTTGAAATTTTAATTAAAAATTAGGAGATAAAATGTTTAAAGTTTTAAAACAAGAGGGAAGTGCCCGAAGAGGCGAATTTGCAACTAACAGAGGTACAGTTCAAACTCCCGCATTTATGAATGTTGCCACTGCGGCGGCTATAAAAGGCGGTCTTTCTGCCGAGGATTTGAAAACCGTTAACTGTCAGGTTATGCTTTCAAACACCTATCATTTGCATTTAAGACCCTCGGACACTGTTATTAAAGACTGTGGTGGATTACACAAATTTACCACTTGGGACGGACCAATTTTAACCGACAGCGGCGGTTTTCAGGTGTTTTCTTTGTCGAGCCTTAGAAAAATCGCCGAAGAGGGCGTAACTTTCCAAAGCCATATTGACGGTAAAAAGATTTTTATGGGACCCGAGGAAAGTATGCAAATACAGTCAAACCTTGGCTCTACTATTGCTATGGCTTTTGACGAATGTGTTGAAAACCCCGCCGAATATGCTTATTCAAAGGCTTCTTGTGATAGAACAACCCGTTGGCTTAAGCGTTGTCAGGCAAAGATGAAAGAACTTAATATGCGTGACGATACCGTTAACCCTGAACAACTTTTATTCGGTATAAATCAAGGTTGCACTTACAAAGATTTGCGAATTAACCATATGAAAGAAATTGCAGATTTAAATCTTGACGGATATGCTATCGGCGGTTTGGCGGTTGGTGAGCCGGCAGAGGTTATGTATGAGATAATCGAAAATGTAACCCCGCATATGCCGACCGATAAAATCCGTTATTTAATGGGTGTTGGAACACCTGTAAATATCTTGAATGCGGTTGAGCGTGGCGTTGATTTGTTCGACTGTGTAATGCCTTCAAGAAATGCCCGACACGGACATTTATTTACTACAAAAGGTATAATTAATATTAACAACCATAAGTATGAGCGAGACATGACTCCTATCGACGAAAACTGCGATTGTCCCGTTTGTAGACAGTACAGCAAGGCTTATATCAGACATCTTTTAAAGGCTAAAGAAATGCTTTCGCAAAGACTTCTTGTAATGCATAATTTATGGTTTTACAATAAGCTTATGGAGGATATCAGAAAGGCTCTTGACGAGGGCAGATTTGCTGAATTTAAGAAAGAAAAAGAAGAAATTTACGGCAAGAGAATTTAATTTATATTTTACTTGCAAAATACTTCAGTTTGGGGTATAATCTTATTTAGTAATTTTTGGAGGATTCATTATGTTAGATTTAAACGCTAATTTATTAGCAAAACAGGCAGAAGCTACTCAAGGTGGCATCGGTGGTTTCTTACCCATCATTGTTATTTATGGACTTTTGTTCTTTGCTTTATGGTTCTTTATGATCCGTCCTCAGAAGAAAAAGCAAAAAGAAGAGCAAAAAATGCGTGAAAATTTACAGGTTGGCGATGAAATCGTTACCATCGGCGGTATTTACGGCAGAGTAATCTCTTTAAAAGAGGATACCATTGTTATTGAGTCTCAAAGTGACCACAGCAAAATCACAATTGCTCGTTGGGCATTGCAGTCTAACTTAACCGTTCACGACGACGCTCCCATTAAATAAGCTAGTACTAAAAAATAAACCTCTCGCATACCTTTTGGTATGTGGGAGGTTTTAATTATGGAAAATAAAAAAATTAATTATATAAACATTTTAATGGCGTTATTAGTACAAGTTGGTATAACTCTTCTTGCAGTTTCTCTTTTTTCAATTACTATGAATTTAATGGATATTGACTATAAATATTCTCCTGTATTTGGCAGCGTTGCCGTGGCTTTGGGGGCATTTGCTAATGCTTACTTTTTATCACGCAAAAAGAAAAGCAAGGGATATGCTTTAGGCGGCGCAGTAGGACTTATAACCTTTATAATCATTACACTTATCGGTCTTATTATTAATGATGGTGGTATGACGGTTAACACAATATTTCATTTGATAATTATTATGTTGTCATCCCTAACGGGCGGTATTTTAGGTGTCAACAAAAAGTCAAAAAAATATGTTTAAATTCTCTCTGATATTTGTGCCAACTGTTCCATTGTCAGTTCTTCACCGCGCACGGTTTCTTTAATAGAAAGTTCTGATAAAACAGTTCTTAATTTATCTTTGGGAATATTTAAAGTACTGCTTACAGTATTTAAAAGTGTTTTTCTGCGTTGTGCGAAAGCGGATTTCACAAACTTGAAAAACTTTTCTTCATTTGCCACGGTAATAGGTGGATTTTCTCTGATATTCAGCTTAATTACTGCCGAATCAACATTCGGAGGCGGCATAAATGAACTACGGTCTACCTCAAATAAAATTTCTTTTTCGGCATAGTAGGTAACTGCAACTGTAACGGCACCGGCATTTCTTGAACCCACCTCGGCACAAAGCCTTTCGGCGGCTTCCTTTTGCACCATGACTGTTATAGATGTAATAGGTAAACACTTTTCAAGAAGCATCATAATTATAGGGGAAGTTATATAATAGGGAAGATTTGCGCAAACGCTGACACTTTCGCAGTCGGCAAAATGCTCTTTTATAATTTCTTCTAAATCAAGCTTCATAGCATCGCCGAAAATAACCTCTACGTTGTCCAAATCTCCAAGAGTTTTGGGCAATATTTTTTTAAGTCTTTCGTCAAGCTCAATGGCTACAACTTTCTTTGCAACCTTCGAAAGCTCACGGGTCAAAACGCCAACACCGGGGCCTATTTCTAATACACCTGTATTTTTATCAGCAGAGTTTTCTGCCATTGCAGGACAAACTGTAGGGTCAATTAGAAAGTTTTGTCCAAGACTCTTTTTAAAAGAAAATCCCTCTTTGCTAAGGAGTGATTTTAAAGTGTTAATATCAGCTAAATTCATAATTTTCTCCTAACTTTAAATCACTAACATTATAAATCAAATCTTGAGTTTTTTCAATTAAAATTTAAAGTATATAAAAAACACCTCGGTTTAAAATAAGACTGAGGTGATTTTATGCCTAAAATGTTAGGTGACAGAACAATAATTTTCGAAAACAAGCCGAGGATTATAAGCTATGGCTCGGTTGTCGGCAAAAAGGAACACGAGGGTCCTTTGAGTGAGGAGTTTGATGAATATACCATAGACAGTTATTTTGGTGAAGATAGTTACGAAAAAGCAGAAAGCAAACTGCAAAAAACTGCTGTTCAAATTGCCCTTGATAAAGTGGGGTTAGAAGACAGTGACATTGACAAAATGTTTGCGGGAGATTTATTAAATCAGTGTATAGGTAGTTCTTTCGGTAACAAAGAAAGAGGAATACCGTTTATCGGTTTATACGGCGCGTGTTCTACAATGGCGTTGTCTACTGCATTAGCGTCTCTATTTGTTGACTGTGGTGCCGCAAATAATGCTATTGCGGTCACTTCATCGCATTTTTGTTCAGCAGAAAGACAATACCGCTTCCCGTTAAACTACGGCTCACAGCGACCCCAAACAGCTCAATGGACGGTTACAGGCTCGGGTGCTTTGATAATCTCAAATGAGGGAAAAGGACCGTATATTGATAGTGCACTATTCGGCAAAATTGTTGATATGAATATTACAGACACAAATAATATGGGTGCGGCAATGGCACCTGCGGCGGCAGATACTATTATGCGATTTTTAAAAGACACAAAGACAACTCCCGAGGATTATGACCTTATTTTTACAGGTGATTTAGGGTATGTTGGAAAACACTGTCTTTACGAACTATTAGACAAAGAGGGAATTGATATTAAGTGCCGACATACCGACTGCGGTTGTATGATTTTTGATAAAGACGCTCAGGATACACACTCAGGTGGCTCGGGTTGCGGCTGTAGTGCAACGGTTTTAGCATCCTATGTTATGCACAGAATGGAAGAGGGAAAACTTAATAATATTCTCTTTATTTCGACAGGTGCTTTAATGTCTCCAACGTCAAGTTATCAAGGCGAAAGCATACCGGGTATAGCACATCTGATAAATATTAAAATTTAGTTTGACCCTAGGGCTATAATTTGTTATAATATAATAAATATTGGCGAAAGGCGGGAGTGTTAATGGAAAAGCAAATTTTATCTCTAATTGAAAGTAAAAGTTTTTCTAAACTTAGGCAAACTCTTTCAGAATTAAATCCTGCCGATATAGCCCTTATTTTGGAGGAAACTGAGAAACGCGATTTACCCTTGGTTTTTAGAATTTTACCAAAAGAACTTGCGGCTGAGGCTTTCGTTAAAATGGAAAGCGATATGCAGCAGCACCTTATAGAATCTTTCAGCGATGCCGAGCTTAAAGGTGTTATGGATGAGCTATTTATGGATGACGCTGTTGACATTATTGAAGAAATGCCTGCTATTGTTGCTAAAAGAATTTTAAAGCAGACCGATTCTAAAACACGACAAATGATTAATAAACTTTTGGCGTATCCTGACACAAGTGCCGGAAGTGTTATGACCACCGAGTATCTCAGCGTTAAGCGTAGTATGACTGTTGACGAGGCCTTTCAGCATATTCGTAAAAACGCTGTTGATACCGAGTCGATATATACTTGCTATGTTACCGACAGAAGCCGTAAACTTTTGGGTGTTGTTACTGTAAAAGAACTTCTTTTAAGTCCGCACGATGCTATTATAGAAGACTTGATGGAAACCAATATAATTTCTGCAGGTACTCTTGACGACAAAGAGGAAGTAGTGGGCTTATTTGAAAAATATGACCTTTACTCTTTACCTATAGTTGACACCGAAAATCGCCTTGTTGGTATAATCACAGTTGACGACGCTATTGATGTTATGCAAGAAGAAGCATCTGAAGATATTGAAAAGATGGCGGCTATTTTACCTAGCGAAAAGAGTTATTTAAAAACAGGTGTTTTTGAGACCTTTAAGTCACGTATACCTTGGCTTTTGTTCCTTATGATTTCCGCTACCTTTACGGGTGCAATTATCACTTCATTTGAAAGTCGCTTGGCACAGTGGATAGGCCTTATTGCCTTTATCCCAATGCTTATGGGTACCGGTGGTAACTCGGGTAGTCAGTCTTCGGTTACTGTTATTCGTGCTTTATCGCTCGGCGATATTGAGTTTAGCGATATTTGGCGCGTTATTTGGAAGGAGCTTAGAGTTTCGGTTATTTGCGGCATCGTGCTTGGTGTTATCAACTTTGTAAAACTATATTTAATTGATTATCTGTTGCTTCACAGTTTTGACGATGGGGTACATTTTATTGAAATGACCGCCGTTTCTTTGACTCTGGTTTTAGTTGTTATTATTGCAAAACTCGTTGGTTGCACCTTGCCGATTATAGCCAAAAGATTTGGTTTTGACCCTGCCGTTATGGCAAGTCCTTTGGTTACAACCATTCTCGATGCGTTTTCACTTATAATTTATTTTACAATAGCAATTCTGCTTTTAATGTAATTCTTTGGAGGTTTAACTATGTCAATTAAAATTTCCCCCTCGGTTTTAACTTCAGACTTTTTATCACTTAAAGATGATATTAAGAAGCTTGAAGTGGCAGGAACTGATATGCTTCATTTAGATGTTATGGACGGTATTTTTGTTCCAAACATTTCCTTTGGAGTTCCTGTTATCAAGTCTATCAAAAAGCATTCGACTGTGCCGCTTGATGTTCATTTGATGATTGACAGACCTCACCGTTACATAAAAGAATTTGCTGAATTTGCTGATGTTTTAGGCTTTCATTATGAGGCTGGCAGTGATGTTGCTATGACTTTAAAGGAAATTAGAAATTTGGGATGTAAATCTTGCCTTACAATTAAGCCTTGTACTGAACCTGAGGAGATTTTTGAATTTTTACCTCTTTGCGATATGGTGCTTGTTATGTCGGTTGAGCCCGGCTTTGGCGGTCAAAGTTTTATGCCTTCGGCATTGCCCAAGCTTGAGAAATTAAGAAAAGAGATTGACCGTTTAGGCTTAGATATTGATTTGGAAGTTGACGGCGGAATTAACCGCGAAACAGCACCTTTGGCTGTTAAAGCGGGTGCTAATGTTTTGGTTGCGGGAAACTATGTATTCTCGGCTGAGGATATGTCTGCAGTTATAAAGGAAATTAAAAACTTAAAATAAGGAGTTCGAAATGAGTTATATAGTTCTTAAGAGCGGTACCGATATTAGAGGTATTGCATCTGATTTAGGCGGCAAAGAAGTTAATTTAACAAGAGAAGCGGTATATGACATTACCGCTGCTTTTGTTGTTTGGTATACAAATAAGTTTTCAGTTAATTCTGCAGATTTGAAAATCGCTGTTGGTAGAGATTCGAGAATTACAGGCAAAAGCATTGTCGACACTGTGATTAAAGCACTTACCGATTCAGGTGTTACGGTTTACAACTGCGGTATGTCTTCAACACCCTCTATGTTTATGACAACAGTTGATATGAAGACCGACGGTGCAATTCAAATTACTGCAAGTCATCATCCATTTGACCGCAACGGTCTTAAATTCTTCATTCCCTCAGGTGGTTTGGAGAGTGAAGATATTGGCGAAATTGTGGCTTTAGCTGATAATTGTGAGTCTGTTATTTGTGAATCCAGTGGCATTGTAATTCCCGTTGACTTTATGTCGGGTTATTCTGAGAGACTTAAAAGAATGATTTGCAAAGGCGTTAATAAAACTGCAGAAGAATTGCCTTTGAAAGGTTTAAAAATTGTCGTTGATGCAGGAAACGGCGCGGGCGGTTTTTATGAAAAGGTTTTAAACGATTTAGGTGCTGATACAAACGGTAGTCAGTTTTTAGACCCTGACGGTATGTTCCCAAATCATATTCCTAATCCCGAAGATAAAGGTGCAATGCAGAGCATTTGCAACGCTGTTTTAAATGCAAAGGCTGATTTAGGTATTATATTTGATACCGATGTTGACAGAGCAGGTTGTGTTGGTGCTGATGGTACTGAAATTAACCGCAACCGTCTTATTGCTTTGTCTTCATACATTGCTTGTGACGGTAAAAAAGACGCTGTAATTGTTACCGATTCGGTTACAAGCGATGGATTAAAAACATTCATTGAGGAAGATTTAGGTTGCAAACATTACCGTTACCGCAGAGGTTATAAGAATGTAATAAATAAAGCTATTGAGTTGACTGAGAAAGGCGAATTTTGTCCTTTGGCAATTGAAACCTCGGGTCACGCTGCTTTAGCGGAGAACTATTTCCTTGATGACGGCGCATATTTGGTAACAAAAATTGTTATTGAACTTGCAAAGGGTAAGAAGTTAGAGAAAATTACCGAGACTCTTAAAACTCCTGTTGAGGAAAGGGAAGTGCGCTTTAACATTAAGGCCGAAGATTTTAAATCTTACGGACAGATGGTTATTGATAAACTTAACGAATTTGCCCTTTTAAAACCCGAGTTCAAGGTTGCAGATGATAATCGCGAGGGTATTCGTGTTTCAACTGAAAACGGGTGGTTCTTGTTAAGACTTAGCGTTCACGACCCCGTAATGCCAATGAACTTTGAAAGCGATGTTGTTGGCGGAATCGATAAAGATATTGCAGCTATTAAGGATTTCTTTACACAGTTTGAAGAACTTGATATTTCAGCTTTATAAAATGAAAAAGCACCCTTTTAAGGGTGCTTTTTTTGTGCTGATTAGCAGCAACCACAGTTGTTGTCGCAACCGCAACCACAGCCGTTGTTAGCAGTGTTAGTGCCGCAAGAGCCGCCGCAGCAGAAGAGAATGAGGATAAGGATGATTATCCAAGAGCAGTTATTTCCACCGAAGTTACACATTTTCTTGACCTCCTTTGCCTGTTTTCATCACATACTATGCTGTTGGTCTAATGGATGTTACAAAAAAATGATATTAATCAAAATTACATATTAATGATATACATTTTTAAATACTATTTTTTCTGCAAAATGAAAGTTAGATTTAAATGGAATTTTTTGGGATTCAAACTTATATTACAAATTTTTGACTTAAAAACAATTAGATTTTTGCGTCAAAATTTTGGCAATTAAGAGACCTAAGTTTTATAATTTTTTTGGCGGTATGTATATATGTATTGTCTATTATTATCAAAATTATTGTTGAAATTGCTTTGTTTTTTTAATTTATTCTGATTTTTACTTATTTTTAATCACAAATTGTTTTCCATACTTTTTGAATTGTATTCCTTATTTTCTTATCAATGGTCATAAAGTATAATAATTGTGTATTATTGTATCCTTGTGATTTTGTTGTTATTTTATAATCTCAGGATATCATTAAAAAATATTTGAAAGGAAAAAGTATATGGGCATTGTGAAAAAGACAACTTGTTTATTATTAGTTCTGGCACTTTGCGTCTCAATGGGAGGTTGCAAGAAAAAGAAAAAGCAAATCGTTATTATTAAACGACCTTCTTCCCAAGTTTCTGACACAACTGATAATACCGATCTTGATGAGGTTATAGATTCAGATATTGTTGTCGATGAGGAAAGTTACGAATCTTTCCGTGAACTTGCTGAAAAGGATGATGATACTGTTACGGTCCGCGAAAAAGAATACAGTGTCAAGTCGGTTAGCTTCAGCTTAAACAACGAATATACTGTTGTATATCCAAACGGAGATACTCAGTTAAAACAAGCAGCACAAAAGCTTGTTGATTATTTTACAGAGAACGGAGTAAAGCTTACAATCGCTTCCGACTCATCAGCTGCTAAAGAAAAGGAAATTCTTGTTGGTAATACCAACCGTCTCAAATCTTCCTTGGCTGAAAATAAATATGCAGTTTCTGTTGTTGATAAAAAGTTGTTTTTCGAAAGCGGAAACTTCAACGGTGTAATTAAGGCTGTTTCGTGGTTTATCTCTTTAAAATACGAAGAGGGAAGTGTGAACACCCTAACCGGTGAGTACGAATTCTCCTCTACAATAAAAAGAGATGACGGTACATACAACTTCGTTTGGGGTGACGAGTTCGACGGTAATGCTCTTGATATGAATAAATGGAGTCTTACCACAAGTATTAGCGCCGAAAGTTCATTTAAGCTTTCCCGTGACCCTGCTGCTTTAAATGTATCGGATGGACTTTTAAAATTATCAGCTTTACGTTGGTTTGATGCTGATAATAACCAAATTCAGGCGATTGCTCCTTACACAGTAGAAGGAAAACGTTATATGAACTTCCAATATGGTTATTTGGAAATGAAAGCTCGAATTCCGTTTGGTGGTGGCGCATGGCCGTCATTATGGCTTTCGGGTGCTTGCAGACAAGATTCTCCTGTTGCTACCTTGTTTGAAAGAGGCGATATAATTCCTTCAAACTTCTCTGCTGAAATTGATATAATTGAGTACACATCACTTCAACCTAATTTACATAAATGGTTCTATGATGATGCTGCTGGTCTTGAAAACTCATCGCTGATTAAGGATAAACATTCTTCTCTTGGTGGAGTTACAAAGCTCACGACAAGCGATTTGGGTATTGACCCTAAAGAATCATTTGTATATCAAACAATTGGATTTGAATGGACTCCTAAGGATATGACAGTTTACATCAATGGTGAAAAATATTTCAATTATAACTGGACTGAAAGTGTTCAACTTGATGAATTGAATGATATGAGTGATTTCATGAATCCTGTATTCATTCGTTTGAACAATCACCTTATTCCAAAAAATATCCCAAGTGATTTCTCTTCATTGCCTTGCGAATTCTTCGTAGAGTATGTAAGACTTTATCAAAAACCCAATACCGGCGGTCTTTGGCTTGCTGAGTAAAAAAATATAACATAAATTTAAGGAGAACGATTATGAAAAGTACAATTGTTAAAATCTTAGCATTAGTCCTTGCAATGGTTATGACGGTGTTTGTTGCCGGTTGTGGCGAGGATGAGGTAGAAATCGTATATCAATACGAAGATGAATCACAAACCACTTCGGTTGACGATGGCGCAGAAGCTTCTAAAAACGAGAGTGTAGCTTCAAACAATGCTAGCACTTCATCAACTAAAAAGCCCGGTTCAAAAGTTGAAAGCGTTGTTAACGACAATGTAAATCCTGCTGATTACAGAAACACTACTATTACATACGCTACATGGCGTAACCCTAAACAGTATGAAGACGGTCCTGTTGTAGCAGCATTTGAGAAAAAGTATGGCATTAAAGTTAAAGTTGACTTGATGACCGAATCTGAATATACACAAAAGGTTGTAGCAAACATTTCTTCAGGCAATTCTCCTGACATATATTTCTCAACATACACATTCCCTTACTGCATTAAGGCTCTTCAACCTATTGATGCTGCTAAACTTAATTTAAAAGAACCCATTTGGGATAAATCCCTTATTGATATAGCTACTGTTAATGGCAAAACTTATCTTGTTGATACAGTTGGTAACATTTGGAAAGACGAAGATATGGTTTTCTATAACAAGAAAATTTTCCGCGACAATGGTATTACCACTCCTGAGCAATATCAAGCAGCAGGCAAGTGGACTTTCGAAACCATGGAAAAATGCATGAAGGAAGTAGCTGCTTTAGGTACTAAATATGTTGGCGGTGCAATTCATCTTGAAGGTTTAATTCACTCTGCGGGCGGCAGTGTAATCGGCTTAAAGAACGGCAAGTTCTACAACGGTACTCAAAACGCTGTTACTCAAAAGGTTATGCAATGGGCATCTACCGGTTTAAAAGAAGGCTGGTTAAGCACAACTTCTATTTACACCGCTCTTAATGAATTCCCCTCAGGTAATGTTGGTGTTGCTATTCTACATTCATTCGGTCTTAAGAAAACAGGTTATTTAAGAAATATGAAAGCTAGTGACATTGGCTTTACATACTTACCTTCTTGGGAACAAAATCAATATACACCTACTTCGTTTGTACGTGGTTGGGGTCTTTGCACAGGTGCTAAAAATCCTGTTGCTGCAGGTATCTTCTTGCGTTACTATCTTGATGTTAACAACTATGATACAGGTTCTGCATTTATTTCTAAAGAAGCAGAAAACTTCTTCTTCAAGCTTACATCAACTGCTACTCAGAATAAGAACTTCTATTTCTGCTATGGCTCTGGTGTAAACGGTGTTACAGGTAAAGAATCTGCTGTTGGCGATTATATCAGCACTCCTGCTCATGGTGACCCTCTCCAGGTTATACCTACTATTAAAGCATATCAAGGTCAAATAGAGGCAGATATTGCTAAACTTAACGATATACTTAAATAGGATTCATCTTGAATTAAATTCGTGAAAGGAATAGAAGATGGATATATTAAAAACATTTAAAAATAAATCAATTTTCCATAAAGCCCTTTCATTGTTTGTTTGCGCTGTAATGATACTTTCGGTATTTGCCGTTAGTATCGTTGCATATGCAGATAGTACTAATGTTTGGGATGGTACAAAGGCTTCAAGCTTCGCCGGTGGTGAAGGTACAAAGGATAAGCCTTATGAAATTGAAAATGGTGCTCAGCTATATAAAATGGTTGCCGAAAACTCGGCTACCGCTTATGCTGATTTAAGCACAGCTACACCTAAATATTTTAAGATTACAAAAGATATTTATTTGAATGACGTTTCTGCTGATGATATGCAAGCTGCTGTAACTGCTGCTGCAGATAGTACAGACGGTAATGTGGCTTCTTGGAATACAAAAAACTTTAATAAATGGTATACACACAGTGCACAAAAATCAGGTTTTTATGGTGTTGTTGACGGCGGTGGACATACCATTTACGGCTTATATGTTAACGGCGGCACCTATTCAGGTTTGATAGGTAATGCTGTTGGAAACACAAAAATCTCTGACTTAAAATTGCAAAATTCTTATGTTTACGGTAAATGTGTTGGTGGTATTGTAGGTTCTGCTTATGGTGCCAACACAACTCTTACTGTATCTTATTGCTCAACTGATAATGTTGTTGTTGAGTGTAAGGGTGGTTCAGATAAAGGTGTTCGCGTTGCTGGTATAGTAGGTGGCGGCGAATCTACAGGTAAAATCACCTTAGAGAATTGTTCAACAACAAATTCCACAATAAAATCTCATCATAGCGGATATCCTGGCATTGAATCAGGCCTTTTAGGTTATATTGGTTCTGCGGGTCAAGGTCACGAGGTTAAAAATTGCTTTGTTGATGATTCAGCACACCCACTTTCTAATGCAACTAATTCTACCCATTTTGAAACAAATATGGGTGCAAATGTTACATATAGTAATGTATATTATATTCGTAGAGAAGCTGATTCAACAAGAACTTTCTTATCTACAAGTACAGTTGAAAAACAATTTACAGTTCTTACAGCCGACAAAATGAAAGGCGAGGCTGCAAAAACAAATATGTCAGGCCTCGATTTTGATACTGTTTGGCAAACTGTTGAAAATGGTTATCCTGTAATCAATCTTAGAGAAGCAGCTTCCAAGGAAATTTGGGACGGTACAAAGGCTACAAGCTTAAATCAATTAGAAGGTAAGGGTACTGTTACCGAGCCTTACCTTATTAAAACAGGTGCTCAGTTAGCTTATGTGGTTTCCACTAACCTTGACGACGGTTTACATTTTAAACTTGCTAACGATATCTATCTTAACGATACATCAAAGGACGATTGGAAAACTACTGCACGCAATTGGGTATGGGGCAATATTCGTTTTGTAGGTACATTTGACGGTGACGGACATACAATTGATGGTCTTTACTATAACGGTTCACAAAATAAATTTGGTTTGTTCTCCTATACAGGAGATTCACTAATTAAGAACATTAAGTTTACAAACGCTTATGTTTATGACACTACATCTGACCAAGGTGTAGCAATCGTTGCAGGTCAATCTTCCGCAACTACAAACTTTGAGTATATTTACATTGATGCAACTTGTTATATTGATGCACCTAATGCCACGGGCGTTGCCGCAATTACTGCAAGAGGTTACGATAACGGTAAGAATGCTGATACAAGTATTTCAAACTGTGCTGTATTAGCAACAATCAACGGTAAATCTGCAGTTGGAGCATTTGCAGGTACTTATTATGCTGCTGATGCTGATGTTACTATTAAAAACTGCTTTACTACAACAGAACTTCCAATTTTTGGTTATCAACACAAGTCGTTAACCAGTGAATCTACTAATAACTACGGTGTAGTAACAGATATATTTAACACAACAGTTTTAACACCCGACAAAATGAAGGGTGAGGATGCAAAAACAAATATGTCAGGCCTTGATTTTGACACTATTTGGCAAACTGTTGAGAACAGTTATCCTGTAATCAACCTCAGAGAAGCTGCTCCCAAAGATATTTGGGATGGCTCAAAGGCTACTGGTTTAAATGAATTTGAAGGTAAAGGTACTGCTACTGAGCCTTATCTTATTAAAACAGGTGCCGAGTTAGCTTATGTGGTTTCCACTGACCTTGAAGACGGTTTGTATTTTAAACTTGCTAACGATATCAAGCTTAACGATACTTCTAAAGCAGATTGGAAAACTACTGCACGCAATTGGGTATGGGGTGATGTTCGTTTTGTAGGTACATTTGACGGTGACGGACATACTATTGAAGGTCTCTACTTTAATGGAAATCAAAAGAGAATGGGTCTC
>JAGAMO010000013.1 GCA_017624675.1 Clostridia bacterium
ATATGTATATGATGCGCGATTGGTGGAAACAGTCGGGCTTACTTTGTCGTACCCTAAATTCATAATTTTGCTATTATGTTATAGGAATTAGGCACTGTAAGTCGAGTATTCGATTTATGGTGCTTTTTGTTTTGGGAGGATATTATGGATAGAATAGAAGCTTTAAAAGGTTATTACGAAACACACAACGAGGATACAAGATTCAGCAATAAAAGAGGTATGGTAGAATTTTTAACTACTATCAATTATATAGAAAAGTATTTGAAACAAGGTATGAGAATTTTAGAAATAGGTGCAGGAACAGGACGCTACTCACATTATTTTGCCGGGCAGGGATACGAGGTTGATGCGATTGAGCTTATGGAATGCAATATAGAAATGTTTAAGGCAAACACAAAGCCAAACGAAAAAATTACAATCAATCAAGGCGATGCCATAAACCTTCATAGCGTGCCGTCAGATTTATATGATATTACTTTGCTTCTTGGACCGATGTACCACTTATATACTGAAAAAGACCAGCTTGCCGCCTTGAGCGAGGCAATAAGAGTTACTAAAAAGGGTGGCATAGTATTTGCAGCTTATTGTAACAATGATATGACTGTGTTTCATTTTGGTTTTTTAAAAGGAAATTTTAAAAGTGGGTTGCATGATGATTTGGTTGATTATGAAACATTTAAGCTGAGTTCTAATCCCAAAGAGGTATTTTCTCTCTTTAGAAAAGAAGATGTAGATAGATTGATGAGCAATTTTCAAGTAACTAGACTACACTATATCGGTACAGATATGATAACACGATTTATTTCGGGTGCAGTTGATGAAATGAATGATGAAACATTTCAAAAATATATGAAATATATACTTTGTATTTGTGAAAGAACCGATATGGTGGGGGCTTCATCTCATATGTTAGATATATTTAGAAAGGATTAAAATATGTTAATAAGATTATTTGAAGAAAAGGATGCAAATGAGGTTGCAGAAGTAATAGCAAAAACCTTAAGAACTACTAATATCAAAGATTATTCAAGTGAATATATAGAAAATGATGTTCAAAAATTGAATCCCCAAAGGCTTATAAAGCGTTCAAAGTGGATGAATTTTTATGTGTTTATATTGGATAATAAAATAGTTGGCTGTGGTGGAATAGGCCCATATTTTAATAAGCTTGATGAAAGTAGCTTGTTTACAATATTTGTTTTGCCCGAATATCAAGGGCAAGGGATTGGCAGAAAAATAATTGAAACACTTGAAAAGGATGAGTCTTTCTTGCGAGCAAAAAGAATAGAAATCCCTGCATCAATTACTGCCTGTCAGTTTTATATTAAAATGGGCTATAACTATAAAAACGGAATAAATGAAATAGACGAGGAAGGACTATATAGGTTGGAAAAATGGAGAATAAAGTAAACTGTATATTTTGTAAAATTGCAAATAAGAAGATAGAAAGCAATATTGTATATGAAAGCAACAATATTATTGCTTTTTTAGACATTGACCCAATAAATGAAGGTCATATTTTGATAGTGCCAAAAGAACATTATCTAGATATAGAAGAATTACCAGCCGACATACTTAACGAAATAATGGAACTGTCTCAAAGAATAGTAAAAGCACTGAAAGGAACATATAAGCCTGATGGATATAGCATTATGCAGAATGGTGGAAAATTTAATGAAATAGGACATTTTCATTGGCACATATTCCCACGTTATTCAAATGACGGATTTTGTTGGACTTGTGGCGATAATAAAGCGAATGTGTCAAAAGAAATTGCTAACTTTATAAGAAAAATGCTGTAAAAAGCGAGTGCATCACACACTCGCTTTGCTGTTATTTAAGAAATGTCTTTGCTATTTCGATAGCCCAGTTTTGCATTTCAGCAAACATTTTGCCTTTTAACTGCTCGTATTCAATCCATAAAAATTCGTGGTCGCTTTCAATAGGCTCTTGCACCTTTTCTAAAAGCTCACCAATGTAGTATGTTTGTATTGGGTGAAAATAGCCTATCTTTGAGTGCTTGGTATATGTTTCGGCAGAACATAACTTTTTATTGATATTTACTGTGTAGCCTGCTTCTTCAAGACACTCTCGCTCGATGGCTTCTTTGTGGCTTTCGTCTTTGTCAATTCCACCACCTAAAAGGAAATATCCCTTTGGCGTTTTAATAACACCTATTTTATCATCCTTTATCGGAATAATGTAACAATAATGTTACCACCCTGAAAAGATTTATTTAAATACTTATTCACCGACAATTGATTGAATTTCCTTTACATTAACATCGCATAACCGCTTATTCTGCTTAACAGACAGAGCAGCCGCAACGCCGGCAGCCTCGCCTAAAGCGATGCAAACTGACATAATTCTAAAATTAGAATGTGCAAGATGTGAGCCGCTTATGTTTCTGCCGGAAAGAAGTAAGCCCTCGATGTTTTTAGGCAACAGACAACCATATGGAATAGTATAATCACCGTTTTGCTTCCAGTTCTTTTGAATGCCGGTTTTATCAAGACTTGCTCCTGTTAGATTGTGAACATCAAAGTTGAACCAAGCGCGCCTTACAACCCAATTATCGTAAAATTTTGCCTCTAAAATATCGTCCTTGCTTAAAGACTCAAGTCCTTCAAAATGTCTTGTTTCGCGAATGCCGATAAGAGAAGCACTGCTCATTAACCAGCAATTTTCATATCCGGGAATATATTCTCTTAAGAATTTAACAATAGGAATAATTTGCGAGCGACAAGTCATTACACCCTTTGTAAGACTCTCACCGTCAGTGCCATCAATTTCAATCGCATTAGTCATATTACAAACGACGGTATTGGGTGTTGGATTAGTGTATAAAAGCACGTGCCCGGCAGGGAACGGCAAATGCTCCTTTGCCAGCGCTTGAATTTCACCCTTTTCGGTATCAATAGTTGTTTCAAATGAAGGCGGGAATAATGCGCGGCTATAATCGACCCCGCCAACCTTAAACATAATAGAGCAGGGCTGCATTCTGTTGTCGGTTTCTCTACCTACAAAATAAGGCACTCCTGCTGATGCGGCAACATCACCGTCGCCTGTCGAGTCAACAACTCTTTTGGCTTTTATAAATCCTCTGCCGCTTTTGTTTTCAACGATAACACCGATTATTGCGTTGTTTTCGACTATCGCCTTGCTTACCCTCGTATAATAAAGAATTTTGATATTTTCCTTTATCATCATTTCCTCAAGCACAATTTTTTGCACTTCGTGATATATTGCATCAGGACCACACCGGTTATCGCTGCACCATCCTACATCCTGTGCTTTGTTGTAAGTCAACTCGAAAATTTCTTGCATTATTTTGCTTGATGACTTTCCGCCCCAGTGCGACATCATACCGGAAGTTGCAATTCCGCCAATACAATCCTGAGATTCAACTACCATTACAGAAACGCCCTCGCGTGCTGCGCGTATTGAAGCACCAATTCCGGCAGGTCCTGCGCCACAGACAAGAACATCTACCTCGGCGATAAGTGGCACTTGATTTTTTTCATTGATATATTCGGACATAAGTATTCTCCTTGACAAGTCTTTTTCTTTATTGTATAATAAAAACACAAAGAAAACCTTTGATTTTTATTTATTTTTCTTTGTAATATAACAATGAGGATCAATAATGAAAACAAGCGTCTTAAAAGACATTATTAGCTATATAGAATTTTTGCGTAACCATGGATATTATATATCGTTAAGTTGCTTTGAAAACCGATTTGAGCCATTTACAACCGAACTCTTGCCTTATGAAATTCATCTGCACTCCGTATGTAGCTATTTAAAACAAAACAAGGCTACACTGGGAAGATGTGTTTTAAATAAGCATAAATTAAATAATGCTCAAATAAGTAAGCCTATATATTCGTGCTGTTATGCAGGGGTTGAGGAATATGTTATTCCAATTATCTATGAAGAAAAAGCTATTATGTGCATCAATATTTCGGGATATAGATCTACCTTGCAAAAATCTAAATATAGAATGGAGCAAATAGCAGAGCTTTGTGACCATCATTTTATTGAGGCATATAACGAGCTTTCGGAATCTGTGCCGTGTCTTGAACATGTAATGACCTTTATCAAGCCCTTAGAATATATGGTAATTGAATTATATAAAGATTGCTTAGGAAAGAATAGTAAAGAAAACACCTCACAGACAAAAAGCATTTATTTAAAAGCGATGGAATATATTCACGAAAACTATATGCATAAAATTTCATGCGATACATTAGCAAGGGAAATGAATTATTCACTATCATATTTAAGATATATATTTAAAAAGGAATGTAATTCCTCGGTAAATAAGCAAATAAACGAAGTAAGATTGGAAAGAGCAAAATATTTACTTTTAAACACTACGCTAAATATAACCGAAATTGCTTTGTGCTGTGGCTTTTGCGACTCTAACTATTTCTCAACGGTATTTAAATCAAAATACGGAGTCCCACCCAAATTATATAAAAGACAAACTTGAATTGCCGTGTTACTATGCTAAAAAAATAAGAGTATGTTGACGCAAATAGCTTAAAAGCTACACTAATTACAATGAATTCACAGAACAATTGACGGAAAAAGTTACATTGAGCCTGACGACTTTAATGAATATGATTATTTACAATCAATAAAAAATGTATTTTTAGACTACGAGCAAATAAAACGAAAAAGGGTGCTCCAAAGTTTGCCCGTCTTAACGGAGAAAAACTCTGATGCCTAATCTATTGACAAACCCGAAAAAATGTTGTATAATATTATGCGGATAACCGCATGGTACAGAGCTTATATCGTGCGGAATTGCGAATAATACAGTTTTCGGATATTTTGAGGTGAAAATGGAGTATTTGAAGATATGTGAAGTGGCAAAAATATGGGGGCTTTCCGAGCGTGGTGTACAGGCTCTTTGTGCGCAAGGCAAGATAGAAGGAGCAGCTCGCTTTGGTCGTTCTTGGATGATCCCAAAGGATGCGAAGAAGCCTATCGACGGTAGAACCAAAGCAGGCAAAACTCGTGAAAACGCAGATATGCCTCTTCCTCGTAAAACCCCGTTCCTCTATATGACCGACCTTTACCATACACCCGGAACGGCTGATAGTGTTGGCGAAAGTCTTTCGTACAATCACGAGGCACAGGTGCTTTTTGAAGCAGAGGTTGCCTACTCTCGCGGTGAAATCGACAAGGTTTACGAGAGTGCCAATTATCTGCTCGGAAAGCACTCGGGCTTCTATGCCGTTCTCTCGGCAGGTATGCTTTTAGCCATGTGTGCTGTCTGGAAGGGTGATATCAATATGTGGCGCAGAGCCAAGATACATATATCCGAAGCACCTGCTAAAAACGACTATGACCGTGATACGATGCAGCTTGCGATCAGTGCCGTAGACATTATGTTATATAACGTTAAAAGCTTCCCCAAATGGTTCCAAACAGGCTGTTTTGAGCCAATTCATAAGGATGCATACCCTGCGGCAAAGGTCTATTACGCAAAGTTTTTGTACGCCGTAGCATACTCTGTGGCAACGGGTGCATTAAAGCTCACCGGTGCCGAAGGACTCTATGTTATGGCAAGCGTGCCATATACGCTTGAACCGATGATCTGTTGGGCAAACGAAAAGGAAACGGTTATGTCTGAGATATATTTACGACTTACCTGTGCCTCCGTTTACCACAACTGTGGTAAAGATGATCAAGCTATCAGACATATAGACCGTGCGTTAGCACTCGCTCTCCCCGATAAGTTCTACGGCGTTCTCGCTGAGTATTGCCGTGCACTTGACAGTCTCATGGAGAAGCGTTTATCTCTTATAGACGAGGAAGCTTGGAAAGAAGTCAAGGCATTCTACAAAATTTATAATGAAGGTTGGTCAAGGCTCTCAGGAGCTGTTCGTGGAAAGAAGATTCTGACTACGCTTTCCGACAAGGAACGTGAGATTGCCAAGCTCGCAGCATTCAAGATGAGCAACCAAGAAATTGCCGATAATCTGAATCTGACCGTGCCAATTGTAAAGCAGGCAATCCGAATTATTAGCGAAAAATCCGGTCTTTCAAGAGCTGATTTTGCCGCAATTTTGTGATTTTTATATCTTTTTACCCCCAAAAAAGATATATTGGAATCCCCAAAAATGTATCAAAATAATGTGTTTTAGGTAGTACCGCGAACCGAAAAAATCTGCTATACTGTTATCATCAAGTATGGCAGATTTTTCTTTTTAACGAAATGCCGAAAGGAGTCAGATATGTTTAGTAAACTAATTCAGAATGATTTTCCGCTAACGCAGTTTACTCATAAGGAGGGCGATCTCTACAAGATCATAACCACTTACGGCAAGACATTCGAACTTAGATACGGTTACTACGGAGAATGCGACCGAAAATATGAGCCAAATGTGATCTACCCCGACTTTATCAAACAACCGCTTTACACCGATAACGGTGAGCCGTTTGTGACTATGGTACAGGATGCTTGCAAGAGCTACAGGGGCGAAGCAAAGCGCACTCCCGACACCACTTGCTGTGAATGTAAATACTTTCAGTGCGGTGAAGATTGGATTGGTATTTGCACCTGCCCGAAGAACAAGAAAAACGAATAACTTGAATATAATACAAATGAAAAAAACGCAAAGGGATATCCCTTTGGTATTGGTGCTTTGCGCCAATACCAAGCAAACTCTAATAACCCCAAAGGAAGGAAACCAATATGAAAAAATTAACACTAATTCTACTCTCGATCTTTATGATCGTAACCCTCGCTGCTTGCGGTAACAAATGCGAGCATACATACGATAATGCTTGCGACGCGACCTGCAACGAGTGCGGAGAAACAAGAGAGGTATCGGCGCATCAGTGGAATGATGCCACCTGCACGACACTTAAAACCTGTACAGTCTGCCAAGCGACCGAGGGCGAAATGCTCCCTCACAACTGGGAGGATGCGACCTGTATCACCGCAAAGACCTGTAAGACCTGCGGAACGACTGAGGGCGAACCTCTCGGACACAAGCCTGCCGACGATGACGGCGACTGCGGCACTGACGTATTGTGCACGGTCTGCGGCGCGGTAACCACTCCTGCAAGACTTGAGCATATCGCGCACGCCGATGACGGCGATTGCACAACCCCCATCACCTGTACCGAATGCGGCTGGCTTATAATACCGGCATGGGAGCACAATTTCAACGGCGATTGGAAAACCGATGCAGACGGACATTGGCACGTATGTCAGAACACAACTGAGGACATGAACTGCAAGGTAGCAGGCACCAAGGAGGCGCACAATAAGGGCAGCGACGGTAAATGTACCGTTTGCGGATATGTTGTTGAGGTGATTGATCCTCACGAGCACTCCTACACCGTAGCGGATTACGACGACACACATCACTATATGAGATGTGCCTGCGGAACGATTGACGAAAGCACCAAGGTATCTCACACGGCAACCTCCGACAATGACTGCACGACCGATGATAAATGCTCCTGCGGCTACACCGTAACGGCAGCAAAGGATCACGTAGCGGGTGAGGATGACGGAAACTGCGAAACACCGATCAAGTGTGTGAACTGTGACAAGGATGCGAAAGCCGGAGCAACAGGACACCACGACGCTGACCATGATTACACCTGCGACAACGCAGGCTGTCAGGTAACGGTTGGCAACCCACCCAAAGATACAAACCCCGGCATTGACTTGCCGATAGATACGAATTAGGAATTCGGAATGAGGAATTCGGAATTAATATAAGGAGAAACGCTTATGACAAAAACTAAAAAATTCAGCATTCTGCATTTCGCATTCTGCATTGCTCTTCTGCTTAGCTTGTTAACAGTTTTCGCAGTAGGCGTAAGTGCAGAAGAGCCCACCGCCCCTGTCGCAGAATTCGTAGGTCAGCAGGTCAACCTCGGCGGCGATATTTCTATGAAATTCTACGTCAGAAACAATGAAGCTCGCCCCATCGAAAGCATAACGGTCGAGGTCGAATTCCTCGGTAAACTAACGTATATTACCGAGTGCGAGAAACATCCCACTGACGCTA